>JAHEYF010000135.1 GCA_023251755.1 Bacteroidota bacterium | reverse complement strand
GAGTGGTGTGTGCAAGCTAATGATATCAGCCTGTTCAAACAAATCTTCGGCTTTGCTTTCAATTATATTTTTGTTTCCAAAACCCGATTTGTATTTATCATACACCAGTACTTTGCAATTAAAACCTTGCAAACGCTGAGCAAATGCCGATCCCATGTTTCCATAACCGATAATGCCGACTGTTTTTCCTCCCAGTTCAACACCCCTGTTTTCTTCGCGCAGCCACTTCCCTGCCCTCACTTCCCTGTCGGCCCTGTTTATATTATTGAACAGGTTCAGGAGCATAGCGATGCTGTGTTCACCAACAGCGTCGCGGTTTCCTTCGGGAGCATGTACGCAATGGATGCCTTTACTTTGAGCATATTCAACAGCAATATTTTCCATGCCTGCTCCGGCCCGTGCAATGCATTTTAGTTTTGTTGCAGCATCAATAATTTCTTCGGTGATTTTAAATTTACTACGAATAACAAGCGCATCGTACTGAGGAATAAGCCCAAGTAATTCTTCCTTGCTTTTATCCCAGAACAAATCGCACTGAAAACCTCTTTGGATCAGGGTTTCATGCAATACCGGGTGGTTGGAGTCAATAAACAAAATTTTTTTCATCTCTGTAATACAGCTCACAAAGATACAAAATCGCAGGTTTAAAACGAGGAATACAACAAACGGCCCACCAGAAAGTAAATTGAAATGCCGAGTATATCATTTAAGGTAGTAACAAAAGGCCCTGTGGCCAATGCCGGGTTAATTTTAAAACGGTGCAGGGTTAAAGGTACAAAGGTGCCTAAAAAGGAAGCGAACATGATTACGGTAATTAGCGCAATACTAACGGTTGCAGCCAGCTGAAAACTATCGCTGATAATTAAATTATAACCCAATATTAAACCGGAACATATTAATCCGTTAATTAAACCTACACCCAGTTCTTTTAATAGTTTAGGCGCCAGTTTCTCCCCTTTTAAGGAGTTGTTGGCGAGTCCTTGTACAATTATCGCCGACGACTGAACCCCTACATTCCCTCCCATCGCACCGATCAGGGGAATAAAGAAAGCCATTTCGGGGTGAATTTGTATCTGCCCTTCGTAACTACCAATAATCCTTGAACCAATAATTCCTCCGCACATACCCACCAACAACCAGGGAATACGTGCCCTTGAAGACCTCCAGAGTTTATCACTGGAATCAACATCGTCGGAAATACCCGACATGCGTTGCATATCTTTTTCGGCTTCTTCACGAATCACATCTACTATATCATCGATGGTAATACGCCCCACCAACCTTCCCAGGCTATCTACTACAGGCAATACAACCAAGTCGTACTTCTCCATAATATCTGCGACTTCTTCTGTGGAAGTAGAAGTTTTTACGGAAATTATTTCTGAATCATATATTTCTTCTACAAACGCGGAAGGATGCGAGATCAGTAATTTTTTAAGGGATAACATACCAATCAGCCTGTCTTTATCATCCACCACGTATACGGCATACATAACGGCTACATTATCGGTTTGCTTTCTGATCTCATCAATACAGGCATTCACCGACTCGTGCGCATACACACTTACCAGCTCTTTCGCCATTAATGAACCTGCGGTACCCTCTTCGTAATTCAAGAGGTCGGCAATATCACTGGCCTGCTCAATATCCTCTATCTGTGATAATACTTCGTCCTGGATGTTTTCCGGAAGCTCATTGATAACATCGGCGGCATCATCCGAATCCATGTTGTCAATCTGCTCGGCAATTTCTTTGGTAGATAAGGAAGCTAAGAGCTGTTCCCGGTTGTCCTCACTCAGTTCAAGCAGTACATCGGCCGCTGGTTCTTCTTCTAACAGACCGTATAAATATTTTACTTCGTCAAAATCGAGTTGGTTAAATATTTCAGCAATATCAGCAGCGTGAAGCTCTCCGAGGGTTTCAGTCAAATGAACATCGTCCCGGCTTTCTATAGCCAGTTTCAATTCATCAATATATTCTGCTGTTAATTCGAACTGCATGCTTTTAGTTAAAAGGCAGGCAAAGGTAAGGACTTATACTGTATAGTTCAATAGTTTATTTCAGTTGGAAAGTTGAAAAGTTCAATGGTTTATCCGTTCACCTGTTTATTTGTTACACAACGTATGAACGAAAGAACCAATAAACAAAACTTCCCGTTGATTTATCCTGTTGAAAAAGCTAAATTTGTTCCTTCAGTAAAATAATCCATCACAAGAAATGCAAAAAATAAAAAATTATATAAACGGTGAGTTGAAGGAATCAATCAGTCTACAATACATTGACAATATTGACCCTTCACGCGGGAAAGTTTATTCCTTCATTCCGGACAGCGACGAACGCGATGTAGAGCTGGCTGTAGCTGCAGCAAAAGCAGCTTTCCCGGAATGGTCGCTTACACCCAAAGAAAAACGTTCGAAAATTATTTTAAAAATTGCTGCTTTAATTGAAGAGAACCTTGAAGCCCTCGCCCAGGCAGAATCCATTGACAATGGCAAAACACTGGCCCTTGCCAAAACAGTTGATATTCCCCGCGCAGCAAGTAATTTTCATTTTTATGGTACAGCTATTCTGCATTATGCTGCCCATGCGCACAGCATGGAGGATACCGCGATTAACTACACCCTTCGGCAACCTGTGGGCGTAGCCGGTTGTATTTCCCCCTGGAATTTACCTTTGTATTTGTTTACCTGGAAAATAGCCCCGGCACTGGCTGCTGGTAATTGTGTAGTGGCCAAACCATCGGAAGTAACACCAATGACCGCTTACCTTTTATCAGAATTGTGCATAAAAGCAGGTTTGCCCAAAGGTGTTTTAAATATTGTGCATGGCTACGGACACAAAGTGGGGAATGCCATTGTAGCACATAAAGATGTACCCTTAATTTCTTTTACAGGAGGGACAAAAACAGGTGCTCATATTGCAGGTGTAGCAGCACCAATGTTTAAAAAATTATCCCTGGAACTTGGTGGTAAAAACCCCAACATTATTTTTGCCGATTGCGATTATGAAAAAATGCTGAGTACAACTATACACTCCTCTTTCTCGAACCAGGGACAGATTTGTTTGTGCGGCTCACGTATTTTTATTGAACGACCCATTTATGAAAAATTCAAAAACGACTTTGTTGAACGGACAAAAAAATTAGAAGTGGGAAACCCTTTTGATGAAAAATCGAAAGTAGGAGCCGTGGTATCAAAACCCCACATGGAAAAAATATTGACGTATGTAGACCTTGCCAAACAAGAAGGAGGAACTGTGTTGTGTGGTGGAAAACGTGCAACTATTACCGGGGAATTCAGCGAAGGTTATTACCTGGAACCAACCATCATTGAAGGTTTAGCTTATGATTGCAGAACGAATCAGGAAGAAATTTTTGGCCCTGTAGTTACTATTATGCCTTTTGATAAAGAAGAAGAAGTATTGATGTATGCCAACTCAACCATCTATGGCCTGGCATCCAGCGTATGGACACAGGACATTACCAAAGCGCACCGCATTGCACAAAACATCCATGCGGGTATTGTATGGATCAATTGTTGGTTGTTACGAGATTTACGTACACCTTTTGGTGGTGTTAAATCCTCTGGTGTTGGACGCGAAGGTGGTTTTGAAGCATTCGACTTTTTTACCGAACCGAAAAATGTTTGTATTAAAATTAAGTAAGGATCTACAAATACGAATTTGTACAAATATACTAATGCAGCAGTTGTGAAACTACGAATACTGATTTAGGACAAAATACAAATGCAATAGTTGTAATTTTACTATAATTAATTTATTTATCAAACCAGGATGGATAATATAGGTGAACAAACAAGTAAAGGTGAAGGCCTGATTTACCCTGAATTAAGTTATAAATTAATAGGTATTGCTTTCACTGTTTTTAATGAGTTGGGTTATGGTCATTTGGAAAAGATTTACCAAAAAGCATACGCTAAGGAATTAAGTAATGAAAAGCTAAATTATGAAGAACAGGTTCCATATCCGGTTAAATATAAAGAAGAAATCATTGGTAGAAATTACCTCGATTTTTTGGTGGAGGAAAAAATAATTATTGAATTAAAAAAGAGTGATTTCTTTTCAAAAAAGAATATTGATCAGGTTGTAAATTATCTTAAAGTTTCGGGTATGAAGTTGGCTTTATTGATTAATTTCTCCAAAGATGGAGTAAAATATAAAAGATTAGTAAATATTAAATAGTTAATGTGACAACGTAACCTAATCGTACTAACACATTAGTATATTCGTGTGAAATTAGTAATTCGTAGATTCTGGAATAAACAGTAACGCATTAGTATATTCGTACAAATTCGTATTCGTAGATTTAAATAAAAAAAATATGTTAGAAAATAGTAGCAGAATGGAACTGAGTGAGTTGGGCGAATTTGGATTAATTAAACACCTTACACAGTTCGTGGAAATAAAAAATGAAAGTACAATCAAAGGTATTGGTGATGATGCCGCTGTGCTTGATTACAAGAACAAACAAATACTCGTTTCAACCGATATGCTGGTGGAAGGAATACATTTTGATTTGAGTTATGTTCCTTTAAAACACCTGGGGTATAAAACAGTTGCTGTTAACCTTTCGGATATATATGCCATGAACGGAACCCCGAAACAAATTACGGTTAGCATTGCCGTGTCCAATCGTTTTAGCACCGAAGCCCTGGAAGATTTATACAATGGAATAAACATGGCCTGTATAAAATATGGTGTTGATTTGGTGGGAGGAGACACAAGTTCTTCCCGATCGGGCTTGATTATTTCAGTTACCGTATTGGGCGAAGCAGATAAACAAAACATTGTATACCGCAGTGGTGCCCAACAAAACGATTTATTGTGTGTAAGCGGCGACCTTGGTGGTGCCTACATGGGTTTGCAATTGCTGGAACGCGAAAAACAAATATTTATTGAAACACCAGGAATACAGCCCGATTTGGAGGGATACGATTATATTTTGGAACGCCAGTTAAAGCCCGAAGCAAGAAAAGACATTCATGATTTACTTCGGTTATTAGAGGTAAAACCAACATCAATGATTGACATCAGCGATGGCCTTGCCTCCGAAATACTCCATATTTGTGAACAAAGCAAAACCGGTTGCACTTTGTACGAAGAAAAAATTCCTATCGACCCACAGACATTTGAAACAGCCCGCCTGTTTAATTTAGACCCTACCGTATGTGCCTTAAGCGGAGGCGAAGATTACGAGCTCTTGTTTACCATAGCTATGAGCGATTTTGACAAAATAAAGCACAATCCCGATATTACAGTCATAGGCCATATTACCGATCAGGCTTCAGGTTCTAACTTAGTAGACAAAACAGGGAACGTACATAAAATTACTGCGCAGGGTTGGGATGCCTTTATGAAACGAAACGATTAAGTGTTCTGATTATGTTTCTTATGTATTAAAAACTATCCTTATTTAAACCATATAAGGCACATAAGGCTTATAAGATTTTAGTGTGGTGTTTTTCGTTTTTACCCCAGTATTTAACTTATGTGAACTTATATGTCTTATGTGGTTAAAAAAAACAATCCGTTTTAAACCATATAAGGCACATAAGGCTTATAAGATTTTTAGTGTGGTGTTTTTGTTTTTATCGCAGTATTTTCTGAGTAATAAACAGAATTGAATTTTTAATTATTCAGCTACCTTCACCGAAGATAAAATCCCTGAATGAAAAGGGCTCCAGAAACAGGTTCTTATGCCGCTTTCCTTAAGTGCTGAACCTGTCCAGCAGTTACAGGTTTTTATAAAACTATAAGTACCTTCCGCTTCATAAAATTTATCGGTCTTGCCATAGCCTGGATGATTGATTAAAATAAAGTTTTTATCGTTCTGCTGAAAGGAGGATTGTATGTAACTGATTAACTTATGGTATTGTTCTTCTGAAATAACTATTTTTTTACACAAGTCGTCTTCATCCGGGGCTTTGGGATAATATGTAACATGCATAGCGGTGGAACTTAAAAAGAAAGCAGCTTTAAAAGCCGTGGAGAATTTAAGGTCATCCCAGGTAGGTGTCTCTAAATAAAACCCTTTATCTCCCCAGCCAAATGCAAGGTAAGCGAAACTTGTATCCACCTTTGCAAAATCCCGGGCAGGAAAATCCTTTTTCCAGTTTTTAAATTCGCTGTTTGCGGGTACTATAACATCGGTGTGTACACCATTTGATTTAATAAAGATGCTTATCCCGTTTTCAGTTTCTTTGAAATCTTTATTTACACCAATATAAGGAAGGGTAAATGCAAGTATAAGGTAAACCACTATAAACGTCACCAAGAAACTTAGAACGTAGAGAATTAACCTGAACAGTAACCGTATAATAAACATGTTGTTTTTTGTAAGCTACACCTTGTATTTGACTTATGTGAACTTATATGCCTTATATGGTAAAAAAAACAGTCCGATTATCATCAGCTAATCTATCGTATTCTGATCTCATCAATAAAAATATACGCATCGCCCCCTGCTCCCTGGTGCCAGGCCGGTAGCTTGCCATAGTTAAAAGCTTTTACACGCACATAACGGGCCTGGTCTGCTTTTTTATGCACTAAGCTAAAATCTTTAACCTGTGCATTTTCATCTTTATCCGAAACATCATTTACAATTGTTCCTGCGGGTGTAAATGTTTTTCCGTCCACAGAAATTTCTATTTCAATTTTTGCCGGCATCATAATCCATGCACGCTCATCCTGCAAACAACCCACACTGAAATTAGAAACGTTCTGAATTTTTTTCAAATCAATTACCGCTTCAAAATTTTCGCTTTGGTAACCCTGCCAACCGCCTTTGCGCCAATTGGCATCTCCGCGTATCCCATCGATTATTCCTTCGTCACCACCAGCCGAGTATTGTTTGCTGTAATGCGATTTCAAAGTGATCTTCCAGTTGTTGGGGGTTTCGAAAAACTTAGAAACTGTAATAAAACTCTGCTCTCCTTTGTTGTTTATAGCAATAGCTTTGATAGTACAGCTTGTGTCAATTGTAATAGCCTGAGCAAAAAGCTTGGATTGTGTTGTTGGCACATCGCCGTTGGTGGTGTAATAAATTTTGTTGGTTGAAAAAGGGTTAACTATATTCAGTACCATTTTTTCTTTAAAGGCCATTCCGGCTGAAACAATTACAGGAACAGGAACAATGCTTTTTTCGGTAATTGCAGAAATAGGAAACTGTGCATTTTTATATGCAACAGGCGGAACCGCACTCAGTTCTATATTCATCACTCCGCCATTTTCGATTTGTGAATAGGGAAGAACATAATTGGACTGGCCATTGATGGCCGTTATATAACAATTTTTCACAGCCGCCTTTTCTGCCTTGATTACAAATTGTTTTCCGTTTTCAAGGTTTATTTTTATTTCATTGAACAAAGGGGCAGCAAATGTGAATTCAGGTTTTCCGGGGCAGACCTGGTAAATGCCCATTGCACTTAATACATACCAGGCACTCATTTGTCCGCAATCTTCATTGCCAATCAAACCATCTGGTGCTGGTTTGTAAAAATCATTGAGTATTTGCCGGATGCGTTGTTGTGTTTTATTGGGCTTACCAATATAATTATACAAATAAGCCATGTGGTGGCTGGGTTCGTTGCCTTGTGCGTATTGTCCTATAAGGCCTGTAATATCGGCCTGTTCGCGCCCGGTGGTTTTAGTGGAAGTGCTGAACAATTCATCTAATTTTTTTTCGAACTTTTTTTCTCCTCCGTGTAATTCAATTAAGCCACTAACATCCTGCGGAACAAAAAAGGAATATTGCCAGCTGTTGGCTTCTGTAAAATTATTGTTCACTTCTTTTGCATCAAAAGGCAATAACCAGTTTCCGTTTTTTTTCGGGTGCATAAAACCGGTACCTGCATCAAAAATATTTTTGTAATACTGCGCGCGTTGAATATAATTGTTGTAATCATCTGTATGGTTAGTTGCTTTTGCCATTTGGGCAATGCACCAATCGTCGTATGCATATTCCAGGGTTTTAGAAACCGACTCGTGTTCATCGTCCATACTCAAATAACCATGCTCCATGTATGCGGGCAAACCCAGGTGGTTCCAGGTCGCACTTTTTTTCATGGCCTGCAACGCCTTTTCTGCATCAAAACCTTTTATCCCTTTCAGGTAAGCATCTGTAATTACAGATACGCTGTGGTAACCAATCATACAATCGGTTTCGTTACTGGCCAGCTCCCATACGGGTAAACGGCCACCCTGTTCGTAATGCGCCAAAAATGTTTGAATAAAATCCAGGCTTCTTTTTTTATCGATGATCGTATACAAAGGGTGGGCTGCGCGGAAAGTGTCCCATAAGGAGAAGACGGAATAATACGTGAAGCCTTCTGCTTTGTGAACCTTGTTATCCATACCGCGGTACATACCGTCCACATCCATATTCACATTGGGCTGGATCATGGTGTGGTATAATGCGGTGTAAAAAATTTGCTTGTTTTTAATTTCTTTGCCTGTTACCTCTATTTTCGATAATTCTTTGTTCCACAAAGCCTGTGCGTCGTTTTTTACTTTATCAAAATCCCAGTGCTTCAGTTCAGCTTCCAGGTTTTTTCTTGCGCCTTCTATACTCACTGTAGAGATGCCCACCTTCAGCAACAGCGTTTTTCCTGAAGCAAATTTAAAAGCGTGACGCTTCATAATCGCAGGCTCTTTCGTTTCATAATCGTTGTCTGTTTCAAAAGGTTCTGAAAATTCGGCCACAAAATAAATGTGCTGGTCTTTGGCCCAGGCTTCGCTTCTGCGCATACCTTCAATGTGTGTTTTATCCACCACTTTTAATTGTGTTTCCAATGTTTTGTCGCGGTGCGAAAGATCGAGGATTACCCAGGCTTCAGTTGTTGCCGGGAAAGTGTATTTATGCATACCAACTCTTGTGGTGGTAGTTAGTTCCGCTTTAATTTTATTGTTGAACTGAACAGCGTAATAACCTGCGCTTGCCTTTTCATTTTTATGCGAATAGCCAGCACTGTATTGTTTGCCATTTAATACAGGCACAGTAGCGGTTGGTACAAACATAATATCACCATAATCGCTGCAACCCGTACCGCTTAAATGGGTGTGCGAAAAACCATAAATCAACGAATCGTTGTAATGATAACCACCACAACCGTCCCAGCTTCCGTCAACACGGGTATCGGGACTTAGCTGCACCATACCAAACGGGACGGTTGATCCCGGAAAAGTATGCCCATGACCACCGGTACCTATAAAAGGGTTTACATAATCGGTGTAATTGCTTTGGGAGGACAGCTGAAACGCAATTAATAAAAAGAGAAAGCTTTGGTTGATTTTTTTCATGCGGTTTGTTATTTTGTTTTTACCACTAAGGCACTAAGGTTCACTAAGATTTTTTGTTTATTTCAATTATCAAATAATGATTACCACTGAATGTTACTTAGTGTTTCTTTGTGCGCTAAGTGCCTTAGTGGTATACCTGTTAAACCAACTCTTTGGGAAAATGTTCCTTTAAAATATACACCCCGTCCATTGGGTTCACTAATTCCTGGCTGCTTTTGAGGTATACAAAAAACTCAAGGGTGTTTGTTTTTTTGTGTTCTTCTTTTTCGGTCCCTTTCATTATTTTTTTTGAAAAAGCAAACTGAGTTGTTGTCCCATCTTCCAATAAACATTCGCAAATGGTGACGTCAGGAATTTCATAATTAAATTCCGAATCGTCGGGCAACAAACCACGCAACTGATAAGTTGAATTATTGACAACCTTAAAGCTTTCTACTTTTCCTTTTACCTCAAACTCGTCTTCCCACAGGAATTTGATATTGTCTTCGCTTTCTTCGCCCTTGTGATTTTTATCGGCAAAGGCCTGGTCAAACTTTGAGTTGACCATTTTTACGTTGATGATTACTTTCATTTTATATTAGTTTATTCGTTCATTTGTTTATTCGTTCATTTGTTACCCCCTAATTTGTATCGTTGTTTAACTATTGAACAATTAAACGTGTAAACCATTGAACTTATAAGTTTGCATTGACCAATGTTTTAACTCTTATCTTTTTCAAATCAATTCCTTTTTCTTTTACCAGTATTGTTTTTTTTTCTCCGGGCAACAGGTCAAAAAAATTATCGTCCAATTTTATTTCCCTGTCTTTAAGATAAAGGTAAACATCCTTGGCCAATACATCAGTTGACACTTCTATTGTATTGTCCGCCTCATTTACTTTGGTTTGCACAAGAGGGACGGGCAGCGTCATATCTTTTGGTTTTACAAAATAGGATATACAATTTTCACGGATGTTTCCATCCTTGCTTACAAAGTTGCAGCTCAGGTAAGCGGTGTTTTTATTTATTGCGTGCAGGTCATTGGCATCTATGCTTAAATAAATGCCACTGCTGTTTTCAGGAATGCTTACACTGATGGTTTTCGACCATAACAACTTTCCTTCCATATTGTAGACAGCCGCAACCAAAGCCCCCTCTGATTTTTGTTGTTTGTCAGAGATGATGTATACTTCGTATTTATTCCGGTCTTCGTTTACCGAGAGGAGGACATCCTTAAATGATTTTTTTACCTGGTAGTGCAGGGCTTTCCAATTGCCCTGCGCATCTATACTGCTCCAGGATGTTACCGGCCAGCAATCGTTCAATTGCCAGTACAAAGTTCCCATACAATAAGGCTTTGCACGGCGGTGGGCTTCAATGGCTGTTTTTATTCCTGCTGCCTGCAAGAGTTGCGATACGTATATATAATTTTCAAATTTTGCAGGAACGCTATAGTCCCTTTGCATGTATGTGTTAATGGTTTCAAATCCGCGCGGGTGTTTTTGATGCTGGTAAAGGCAGGAAGAATGAAGGCTCAATGAATCGTCACAAAATTGTTTGCAATAAGACAATGCCGGCATTCCCTGAAAGCCATACTCGCTCATAAACCGGCCCGTTTTATTTTTATATATTTCAAAAGGCTCCATTCCCCACCAAACACCCCAGTAGTGGGCATCGCCACTCAACAGGCTTTCTTTTCTTCCCCAGCCGATTGAAGGCGATGAAGGCCAGTATGTTCGTGAAGGATCATTTTCATCAATCACCTGTTTTAAAGTCGTGTAAAAAACCGCCGTGTAATCTTTCCATATTTTTGCTGAATCTACTGAGGAATAATTGTATTGTTGCTGCCAGCCCCAGTTGTGCCAGCCCTCATCTATTTCGTTGTTACCACACCACAAAGCAATACAAGGGTGGTTGCGCAAACGTTTTACATTATCGATGGCCTCTTCTTTCACATTGTTTACAAATGTTTTATCACCGGGATACATAGCGCAGGCAAACATAAAATCCTGCCACACTAAAATTCCATTTTCATCACAAAGCTCATAAAATTCATCGCTCTCGTAAATACCACCACCCCACACACGCAGCATATTCATATTGGCATCAGCCGCATCTTTTATCAATTGTTCGTATTTACTTCTTGTTATCCATGGAATAAAATTAT
>JAHEYF010000032.1:44906-46729 GCA_023251755.1 Bacteroidota bacterium | reverse complement strand
AGCGAAGTTACATCGGCTCTGTAACTTTCAGTAGCTAATTGAGTGGCCACGTAACCCGGATAATAAAGCGTAGAGGCATACCAGCACTTGGATTTGTTCTGATGGCCGATCATAGTAGCATTACCTGGAGTTCCGTTAAAGGTGTAATTGGTAGTACCTCCCACATCAATAGTAAGGTCCCAGTATAGCAGTGCTTTTACAACAACAGCCCCTGCCGGAACACCTGAAATGGTAAGTTGTGCAGGCAAACCAAGGCCCACCGGGTGTGAACGGTCGGTAATCTCTGCATAAGCCGATGTATAATCCAATCCGCAATCTGTAATTAAAAAAGACTGGTTGAGGGTTCCCGATCCATCGCTTATTTTATTTTGTTGCCCTTCATCAGGAGAAGCATTTCCTTTTCCATCCATTCCATTTTGATGCTGGCCAAAAATGCTGCATCCAAAAAATAAACAAATAAGTACACACACATATTTTGTTCTAAAAAAAATTATCGCCCCCATAGTCATATTATTTAGTTTTAAAATTTGCATCTTTGTAAGAAGAGTGCATTGGAATAACGAGGCAATATTACAAAAAGCCTGCTCCAAAGCCTTGTTTTCAGAGGCTTACAAAGTTTCAATTTATAAGTTGGGCTGACATTAAGTCAAAAGTCAAAAGTTAAAAGTGAGAAGGTAAGAAAGTAAGAACGAAGAGATTGGAACAAGAGTAAACATTGAGCCAACCGTGATCCAATAAAATCGGATTGAACCTTTTAACTTTTACTTTAACGCTAAGTATTATCTTGCAGGTTTTAATAAAATAATATAAGCAAAGGGTCAGGTAATTTAAGTGAAGAAATCGCAAAGCATATTCATCGGTAAAGGATGGCCGCTCATCCTTTTTTTTAGTTTGTTCTTAATTACAGGCAGGGCATCTGTACCCGGAAAGAAAGAACTTTTAGCCAGGGGGGATTATTTTTATAAATTGAAACTTGCAGATTCCTGTAAAAAAGTAGCCTTCAGTCTAAAAGAAAAAGCGGAAAAAGAAGGAGATAAAGAAGGCCTTGCAAATGCCCTGCTTTTACTTTCGAAAACATATACCATTCAAAATAGTTTTTTTAAGCAATACTTAGATACTGCTTTACTGTTTGCCGATAAGGCTATAAACGGCCTGAACCGCAATCAATCACCCGAACTTGTATTTACCATCTCGCTGCACAAATCCACTATACTTACCAGGCAATTGAAATTTTACGAAAGTATGGCCTTGTTAGAGGAATTGGGGACGCAGCCTGAACTGGGCAATTATCCCGAAATACAGGTTCAGCAATTACTGCAAACAGGCTCTATTTACGATACTGAAAAAGATTTTGCCAGGGCACTGGAGTTTAAAAATGAGGCGCTCAGTCTTGCTTTAACCAAGGCTCCTTCTTTATCGGGCCTCTGTTATTTAAGAATCGGAAAAACCTTTAGTAAACAAGGGGATTACAAAGAAGCCGAATCGTATTTTCAAAAGGCTTTGGCACAGTTTATTCAGCAAAACGATTTACCCAATCAGATTGTTGTATTGCACGATATTGGTCAGATATATGAAGAAGAACAAGACCTGTTAAAAGATTTGTCATTTTTGAACCAGGCCTTAATCTTGTCCCGAAAAAACAATTATTACCACGGCGAAATTGTTTCTTTGCTTCAGATAGGTGAAATTGGGGCCAAAGCAAAATTGGACGCCGATTCAATCATGCCTTTGTTGAACAGGGCTTATGAATTAAGTTCTCAACACAAGGATACCCTTCGGTTGATGGAAACCTACTTTTTAAAAGGGTATTTTTTGTTTAAGAA
>JAHEYF010000032.1:0-44896 GCA_023251755.1 Bacteroidota bacterium | reverse complement strand
ATTTGACCGGCTCTGAAATTTATTTGTTGAAAGCCGATGAAACAGGCCGGAACAGGAAAGGGTATTTTTGGTTAATGAACATCAACAAATTTTTATCTGAGGTATACACCAAACAACAAAAACCGGATTTAGCCTTAAAGTATTATAAAAATTATTTTGCTTACCGCGACAGCCTTCATGATGAGGAACAGGAACAGTCAATGTTTCAGGCAGAGAACATCCACCAGTTGTATAAACTGAAAAAAGAAAAAGAATTAGTTGAGTTAACATTGGACAAAGAAAAACAAACCCGCTGGCTTTGGATTACATTATCTACAGGTTTGCTTATTATCACCTGCATTTTGTTTTTCTTTTACCGGTTTCAGAAAAAAAGAAACCGCATACTTACCGAAAAAGCTATTCAATTAGCCAGGTCAAGCCGCAAGCTGCAACAATCCATTAAAACAGAATATACTTTAAGTCCGGTCATTGAATTTACACAAGTAAACCCGCTACATGAAAATAAGGGAGTACCGGATGAACAGATAGAAGAAAAGCAGGAAGAACATCCGCCCTTAGAAATAGCAGCACCACAAGAAGAAATTGAGGCAGATAAGCTGAAAGAAGCAGAACCGATTTCTTCACCTCCAATGGGAGAAGAAATATATACCGAACTCGATTTAAAAGTAAATGATTTTATAGTTCAAAAATTATATTTAGATGCGGCCTGTAGTTTATCAGAAATGGCGCGGCAGTTAAAAACAAACACACTTTATTTGTCGAGGTTTATTAATGAAAGAAAACAAACATCCTTTAATGATTTTATAAACGAATTGCGGGTCAATGAATTTATTAATCAATTGAGCGAAAACCCTGAACAGGTTCAAAAATACACCCTTGAGCATTTGTATGCCGGTGTTGGTTTCAGTTCGAAAACTACTTTTATACGTGCCTTTAAGAAAGTAACCGGGCTTACACCTTCACAATTCACAAAAAATTTACCGGAAGGAAAAATGCCAAACACCATTAATCAGGAAGAACTATAAAATCTATTTTCTTTGAAAAAACAAAGGTATATTCTCTGCGCCTCCCTATTTATCAACCTGTTGTTTGTTGTTTTTGTACTGCGCAGATTGTATTTTCAATATTATTATTACCCCAAATGTGAAGCAGAAACACATCAACAACAGGAAAAATTTAACAAGGACCCTAAGAACAGTCTTTACTTTATGAATAAGGATAAATTATTTAAAGATTTGCCGAACGGTACCAACGAAATTATATTTGTTGGCGACAGCCATATACAAAATTTTGAAACAAGTGAATTGTTGAAAATCCCAAACGTAATTAACCGGGGAATTTCAGGTGATATTACCCGCGGGGTATACAACAGGTTGAACGAATTGACGGAGAGCAAGCCCAAAAAAATATTTATTGAAATCGGGGTGAATGATTTGTTGTACAATATCCCTATGGAAACGGTGATGGAAAATTACAACAAAATAATAAAGAAAATAAAAACAGACAGCCCCGGCACAAAAATATATGTGCATAGTTTGTTGCCCACGAGTGTAAGTTCAAATAATAAAAACACATCAGTGCTGCCGGATATTATTTTGCTCAATCAAAAATTGTTTGAAATGTGTAAAAAGGAGGGTATAGATTACATCGACCTGTTTTCAATATTTGATCTTAACGATGGTTTAAACCCCGAATTTGATAATGGTGATGGTTTGCACCTGAATGGAAAAGCCTACCTTTGTTGGAGTGCCAGGCTGAAAAAATACCTGAACGAGTAAAACCATGTATCGCTTTCCGAATCTCTCGATAAACAGGCAAAGCATTCCTGTTGCCGGTCGTTTGGTCGTCGCAAAAACAAACAATAACACAGGCCTGGTATTGTTTGTTTACACCTTCACAAATTTTTTATATTTTTTACCGGTTTTAAAGAGTATGCTTAGCTGGTAAGTACCTTTTGGTAAAGTACTGAGGTCTATTGTAACCTGTTTTTGCAAGCCTTGTAGTAGTTCCGATTTATAAATACTTTTACCAAGCCCGTCGTATAGTTCAATTTGCTGAATGGAGTTTGCACTGTTTAATGCAAGTACATTGATGTAGTTGGTCGCAGGGTTTGGATAAATTTTAACCCAATTGTTTTCTACATCATTTATTGTTTCTGTAACACTGTTGTTGGCAGAAATCAATTGCAATTCGGGATCGAACTGAACACTGATAACCGGGAAATCAAGTGTAAGGGTGTATTCCTGTCCTGAAGACTGGTGGTTGAAAACAACAAGGGTGTCTTTTGTGGGGCCGGTAAAAAGTATAGGAACGGGCATTTCGAAAAAAGAAACCGAGGAATGTGAAGTCGTCTGATGAAGAGTGAAGCTCACTTTGTTGGCGCTTTGTTGCCAGTTGATGTGATAGGAAGGATAACCCTGTCCGTAAAACCACTGGTTGAAAAATATTGTTAAATTTTGCCCGCTGGTATTTTCAAGGTGGGCTTTTAAATCACTTGTTCTTACGTAAGAATGGGCAAGTACAGGGTCGTTGAGGTAATTTTTTAAACTTTTGAAAAACAAAGAATCGCCCAATTTCCAGCGCAGCATGTGCAACAGGTAAGCGCCCTTGTTGTAAGTTAAGCGCCCGCTAAAAATACGGCCTACAGAAGTTGTGTCGTCACAAAAAACAGAACCATCCGTTTCGGAAGTAATGTCTGCAAGTTTATCCTGTTTCCAGCCCTGCCATATTTCAGGGGAATAGCGTTCTTCTGTTAAACCTTCAAAATAAGTGGCAAAGCCTTCGTTTAGCCATATATCGTGCCAGCTGCCGCAGGTTACATGGTCGCCAAACCATTGGTGGGCACATTCATGCGCAATCAAAACGTGGAAGAAGCCGTTTACAAAACTCATGGTTTGGTGTTCCATACCTCCATTGGCTCCAAATTGCGCATGCCCGTATTTCTCATTTGCAAAGGGGTAAATAATAGTAAGGCTGTCGTAAAGTTTGATGATGTTTACAATGTCGGGTGTTTGGGTTTGAGCCAGACTAAGATTTTCGGGGTAGACATAATTCAGTACTTCAATGGTTCCGTTGCTGGTTGGAACATAATCGGAATACGATACATAATTAGTAACACCAATAGCAATAAGGTAGGCGGCAACCGGGTAGGTGCTTTTCCAGTGGTATGTTTTATTGTTACCCGATTGAGTTTCTGCAATAAGCAAACCATTGCTGGCAACCCGGTAAGCCTGTGGTGTAGTTACTATAACATCAATGGAATCTATTTTATCGTTCAGTATTTGTTTACAGGGCCACCAGTCTTTTGCGCCATAAGGTTCCGAGAGTGTCCATACAATCGGGTCTCCATTGTGCGTACCCTGACAGAAAGAACCAAAGCCGGTTGCTGTTGGTACACCCTGGTAAAACACACTTACTGAATCAAGTGTGTGAAGGGCAATGGCAGATGGAAAGGTGATTTGTAAAACATCGTCGCTAAGTTGTGCAAATACAAGTTTGGTACTGTGGTATTTTACCGAGTCTACAGTTAAGAGGTTGTTCAAATCAAACTGAAGCTGGTTAAAATTAGTAGCGCTTACAACAAAGTAAGAGGTGATGGCCCCTTGTATGTATTCCACATTCGGGTCCACATACCATTCGCAGCGGTGGTATTTTAAATCGTAGTTGTTGGTTATACTGGATGTACTCAGTTGCTGTTTAGCTGCGAATGATTTTTTTTCAAGTCCGCTAATATCGAACTCATCTCCCGAAATTTGTTGAGCTTTAACGGTACATACCAACAGCAATAAAACAGGTATAAAAAAAAGCTTGTTCATATACTAATGCAAATTGAGCTGTAGTTTAACTTCTGTTTTAGTGGGCGTATTCATCTGGTTCAGGCCTCCTTCGTTTTGGACCTGTACATTGCTGTAACAGGTTTGGCTTATTCTTGCCCACAATTCAATGTGCTTGTTCAGCGTACAATCAAGCAATAGGTAAACCCTGCTTCCTTTGTTAAACAAGGCCGGTATGGAAAAAGAGCAGGGCATGTCGTTTTCATAACTATACATCCGGCTGTTGTAACCATCGGTATCAAACAAGGCATAACGGAAGGTCAGCTCAAGCGGTTTCCCCGACTTTTTAAATGCTATATCCTGAAACATCAATACGCCTTTTTCCGGTTGACTTCCCTGTTTTTGATAAACAAGGTATTCTACACGTGAATGTAGTTTAAGAAAAGGTAGCAATTGAAAGGAAGTGTTGTACCTGAAATTTTGTTGTTGCACAGGTACTGTATAAATATAAACAGCAGTGTTGCTAATGTTTTCCTGTTTAGTGTGTTGATGGTACCTGAAATACATTTCTGTTTTTTTAGTGGGAACCCAGTTGAACTGCGCAAAAAAATCGTACCCGTTACCCGGTGCCGCCAATTTATATAACAACCATGGAAAACAATACTGGTCGATATACATTGTAAATATAATATTCTTCTGCAAATGCGCCTCCATTCCGAGGTAAAATCCTTTTTCGTTTTTGGGCAGGGTGTTTTCAGAAAGCGCCAGGGCCAGGGTGTTTTGGTAATTGCGTTCAAAATTCCGGTACAATGCAACAAGGCTCAGCTGAGGGTCGGGAGCCAGCATAAGCCCGCCAATAAAAGCTTTGCCTGAATTTTGTGAGATGGCCCCTTCACCAAAAAGGTTCATGTTTTTATGCACATAACTAAAATCAATACCTGCATTGCAATTGAAATGCCCTTTAAAATCGTATTGGTTGTAGAGGGCAGGTTCTTTTATTAAATCGGCGCTCAACAAATAGTTTTGCAGCGTTGATCCGATGCTTAGTTTTTTTCCTTTGTAAGAAATGTTTCCGCCAATTATTCTTTCACTTAGCACCGCTTTGTTTTGCAGGGCGCTTAGGGTGGCGTGCGAACTGCCCTGAGTAATACTACTGATCTCCACCGGCAAACCATTCATCGTGTCGTAGCGAATTACATGTGCATCTATTTTTCTGATGGAATAAAAAACTGTTGTTTCTATTTTTTTAAATTTTAAAGTTGTTGCAAGGCCCCGTAAAAAGCGGCTTGCATCTGCTGAGTTGTAGGCCCGTATGCCCATCATTTTTTTTAACGCTTAGTATAGAAGATGATTTTCCAAAACTGAAACCTTTCCAGATGACCAGTCCCTGCCCGAAAGAAACCTGGTAATCGCCAAGGGCAAAGGTTTTAATAAAGGCAGAGGTGCGGATAAAAAAATGTGCGGTGTAAAAATCAAAGCCAGCTTTTTTATGCAGGCTGTCAATTTTTTTTAAACTTTCCCCCGCATCCTTGTTGGCTATGATCCCCCACCTGATTGTGTTGTTGTAGTTAAAAGAATAACGCGAATAAATTTTAGCAGGAGAACCTATATAATATTTATATGGACGGGCAATAAATTCAGAATCGGTTCTTGCCTTATAACCCTCCTGGTATTCAATCACCTGCTGGTAGCGGTTTACAATTTCATGGCGACCGTTTTTTAGTAGCTCCGAAAAACTAAAATGCGAAGAAAAACCAAGTTCACTTACCTTAACATAAGGCTGGATTTTTTTGATGCAGCTTACATCAAAACCTTCAATACCCTGTAGCTCATATAGAGTTAACAGCTTCCCGTTTGTTTCGATGTGCCGGAGTAAATTGTTGATTTGAATTTCGCTCAGCAATTGCAGGGCCAGCAATTCTTCCTTGCCGGCGGTATTCAGATTAAGCGGATGTTTGTAATATTGATTGAATGTTTCTGTAAGACTGGTATAATCATCATTTTCTGATTGATTTTGTTCTGTAAGAAATTCAAGGTGCTGGTTTTGTTGCTGAACTGCATCGCCTGGCACCTGGGCAAAAAAATTGAGGGCCAGGGAAATAAAAAAGAGAGAGAAGGAAAATTTAGTGGTGTAAATTTTCATCACATTTATTTTGGCTTGTTAGCGGGCAATAAACCTTGTCTGCTGAGCTTATAACTTAAAGCTATTTGCGGGGAAAAACCAAGTACAGTGTGGTAGGAGGAACTAATGTCTATGTTCAGTTTTTTTTTGCAAACGCCTGCCCCAAACGACAATTGAAGAGGCACAGAAGAAGCGCCGGCTCGTATACAAATGTCTTTTGCGGGCCTGTATTCAAGCCCGCTTTTTATATTCAGGGCTGTGTAAGTCGCTTTTTCAGCATCCAGTAAAACAACTACGTAGTCCGAAAAAATGTATTGAAGCCCTAAATTAAGCTGAATTGGAATTGTTTCGTTGTTGTATGTAGTAAGCTTTGCCCTGTTGGGATTGTAGAGGTGGCCGGCAACATTCAGCTTTTTACTGAGCCTGCCCTGAAAACCAATTTCCGCAGAAAGGGTTTGGGCCTTCCCGTATACATCCATTAGCTGAAGATGGATGTAATTGAACTGAAGGCCAAACGAAAAAATTTCGCTCAAAGCCATTCCATAACCAAGCCCTAATTTGGTTTCTTTATAAGCGCTG
This sequence comes from Bacteroidota bacterium, assembly GCA_023251755.1. Classification (GTDB taxonomy): domain Bacteria; phylum Bacteroidota; class Bacteroidia; order B-17B0; family Aurantibacillaceae; genus JAHEYF01. Next base: position 38,422 of record JAHEYF010000032.1, on the reverse strand, counting down.
TAACCAAAGCCCTTGTAGCTGAATCCAAAGCAGCCTTTTTTTGTGGGAAGGGCGCACACAACTGAACTTGTACTAAGCGGCCTTAATAAAAACCTGTTTTCGTAAGAGGCTCCAAAAACAAGCCCTTTGAGCCGGGCCAGGCCAGCCTGGTTGTTCTCGCAGCTCCACACATCGGCCAGGCACAAGGAAGCTCCTCCCATTGCAGATGCCCTTGCACCTGCATTGTTTTGTGAACGGGCCGGAAGCAGCGTTAAAAAAAGTAAAAAGAAAACGATATACTTAAGCATATTGCAATCTTTAAAAACAGAATAAAAGTAAAGAAATTAGTGCTTGTTTTTACAGGCAGACAACGCAGTTATTTGTCCGTTTTAGACTGAAAAAGGAATGCAGGAAAGGCTTGGATAAAAATTATTTGGTGTGCATAAAAGCAGCCGTTTTCTTTGAATGGTGGGATGCAGAAACGTGGGCGGGTTTTCTTTCTTTTTTCTTATTGCTTACAGTAGACGTTCCTTTGCCGTGACTACAGGCGGACAGACATAAAACGATTAAAACAAAGGGGATGAGAATACTTGCTGAACTTGCCTTGCAAGCCCTGTATATTTTCTGGAATATGACTTTACTTTTCATGATCATTTTTTTGTAGATAATGACAGTACAGGCCGGGTATTTGGTTGTGATCCTTAACTATATTGCTAATGTAAATTTTTTATGGCAAAAAGGTTACATGTTTTTGGGCAAAATAGACGAGAGGCTTGAAATTTTAGACGAATGGTGAATTTTTGAGTCGCTTATACGGTCGTTCGACCAAAAATCAGTTAATTGACTGATTTTTATTCCGATAAACAATAAACTATTCAGGGTTTGTATTCGTAGGCACCTATATCCGGCAAGCCTATGCGCGACTGTCCATCAATGTCCAAAGGGTAATTGGGCAGGTTTGTTCCCAAATCAATGGCTGCTGAATTGGCGTTGAGTTTAAAATCGTACAGGCCGGGGTTAACAAACGAAGCACTGGCGTTTTGCAGTACATTTTTAAACAGATAGGGTGAAGCGCCTGTATTCAATTGGGTTTTAACGAGGCAATGGTCGAACAGCACATGTTTAAATGAGTTGGCATCAGCAGCAGAATCAATTTGCAATTCATCGGCATTCGTTCCGTCAATAATACAGTTTACAAAATATGCACTGTCTATAGGTATTGTTTCAGCCTCTGTGTAATTATTAATAAAAACCGAAGGGGTGCTGCGGCTTGCATGGGTCCAGTAATTGGCAATGGTACAATGCCTGAAACTATAGGAGCCGCCGTATTGCAGGGCTACCAATTGTTCCTTGCAGTTACTGATCACACAATTGCCCGCTTCAACATTAAAATAACGGGTCAATATCCCAATACCCGAGCAATTTTGAATTTTGGTATTGTATAGTTTTAATTTTTTAGGGTCGCTAAGGCTGGCATAAAAACCATCTAAACCCGAATAAGAGGCCTGAATACCAATAAAACTGTTTTTAATAACAGCGTAATTGATTTCGTTTTTGTTGCTGCCCTGATGTATCCAGATCCTGTCCCATTGCCCGGCAATGTCTTTGTATTCTGGATCTAAACGATCCTGTTGAAACAGCACCGGTGAAGTGGCCGTACCCATTACCTTAATAGCCCCATAACGGTACACCCAAATACCCCCGTTTTGATGAATGTACACTTCGGTACCGGCGTTAATGGTCAGTGAAAAAGTAGAGTCAATAACCACATAGCCGTATATAACATGTGGTTTATCATTGTTCCATACACTGTCCTTCTGAACAACAGAAGATAAACTATAGCCAAAAGAACTTCCGTTTTTAAAAGGGATAAAATGTTGAGGGTAATGAAAATAGGCGTTGCGGGCAAAACAAACCAGGTCAACATCCTGAACAGTGCCATTGGTTTCAAACACAACCGAATCCTGATAAATAAAAGGGTTGCTGATATTGTTGGGGTCCACAGTCACTTCCACAAACACATAAATGCTGTCGTGAGCGGGTATTTCTATATCGTTAAATGATTTTCCGGGTACACCGTCTACATTCAAGCGGTAAAACGAGGAATTTCCACGGGCCAGTTTAAGTGAGGAAATCTTGATCCGCTGGCTGTTGGGGTTCGATACCCTGAAATAGCGGGTAGTTGAGCCCGTCTGCACAAAAACCGTATCAAAAAGCACAGAATCCTGCGAAAAGCTTAATTTTGCATCGGAACTTGTAAGAAGCTGGTCCTTTTTACAGGAAGTAAATTGCAGGATAACAAGGAGGCCGAGCAGGCTAAATAGGTAATGCATCAGGGCAAAGATATTGTTTTGTACTTTAACGCTGTACTGTTTGAAATATTTTGTTGTAAAAAAATTTGCATTTCTAAAAAATTTAGTATCTTTGCCTCCCCAATTGGGAAAATTATAAATATTTACTACATGAAAAAAGATATTCACCCGGAAAACTACAGAATGTGTGTTTTTAAAGACATTTCTAACGATTACTCTTTTTTAACCCGTTCTTGTGCAGATACAAAAGAAACAGTTAAATGGGAAGATGGCAACGAATACCCACTTGTAAAATTGGATATTTCAAACACTTCTCACCCTTTTTACACAGGGAAACAAAAATTAGTGGATACAGCAGGGCGTGTGGATAAATTCCGTACCCGTTACGCGAAGAAATAATTTTTTATTTTTTTTATTTTTTAACCACGCCGAACGGCGTGGTTTTTTTTTTAAATATCGTTTTCCTGTTCATTCGTTCTCTCGTTACCTGGCGAACGAATGAACTATTAAACTATTAAACGAATGAACTACTAAACTTTCTAACTCCCACCGAGGTATCCGGGCAAATAGCCAGCAATTGTTTCATGCTAAGTTTTAAAAAAGGATGGATCGCATCCGCAGCAATTTCATTCAGGGGAACCAGTACAAAATTACGTAAATGCAGGCGGGGATGTGGTATGCTCAGGCGATCTTCCTGTATACACAGCTTGTTATATAGCAATATATCAATGTCCATTGTGCGTGCAGCCCATTGTTCGCCGGTGCGTTCACGCCCCATCAGCACTTCTATGGCCAATAGTCCTTCCATCAGCACTTCCGGTTGAAGCTCAGTTGCGATTTTAATCACCTGGTTCAGGTAATCCCCCTGCTCACTTACTCCCCAGGCTGCCGTTTCATAAATGGAGGATTCCGCTATAATACGACCAGCTTTTTGCTGAATAAACTCTTTTACACGGGATAAATTTTCTTCCCTGTTCCCTAAATTACCGCCTAAACATAAATATGCTTCGTTCATATAATATTTTCCAAAAGTAAACAATCCTGAAATAAATTTACATTTATTAATCCTTGTTTAACCTTTAGTTTATGAAGAATTTTTTTACATCATTTTTTGGGGCCATAGTAGGTGTGCTTATTGCATTGGTTCTTTGCACCCTCATTTTTGTGGGTATTGTGGTAGGCTCAGTCAACGAAGTATTTAAAAATGAAAAAGACAATGTTTTTGCTGTGAAACCGAAATCCATATTAATGCTTGATTTTAAAACAGGGATTACCGAACGTAAAATAGAAAACCCATTGGCCAATTTTAAATGGAGCTCTTTGGGCGAAGATCCTGCACTGGGCTTAGACGAAATAATGAAAGACATCAAGAAAGCAAAAGAAGATTCGGCGATAAAAGGTTTGTACCTTCATTTTTCTTCGGTACCCACCGGCATGGCTTCTACGGAAGAGATACGCAATGCTATCCTGGATTTTAAATCCTCGGGTAAATTTATATGTGCCTATAGCGAAATGTATGATCAAAAAGGTTATTACCTGGCAAGCACAGCCGACAAGGTGTTTTTGAACCCACAGGGAGGTATGGAACTGAAGGGATTGAGCGCTCAGATCATGTTTTTTAAAAAAATGTTAGACAACCTGGATATTGAAATGCAGATCTTCCGCCACGGTAAATTTAAAAGTGCAATTGAACCTTTTATGCTGGATAAAATGAGTGAGGCCAATCGCCTGCAAACAGAAGTGTTTATGGGTTCAATATGGAACAATATATTGCAGGGTATTGTAAAACAAAGGGGGCTTTCGTTAGAAGAGTTGAACAGCATTGCCGATAACCTTCAACTTAAAAACCCGCAAAGCGCTGTGGATTTAAAACTAATTGACGGTTTAAAGTACGAAGACGAGGTCTTGTCGTTTTTAAAAAATAAAACAGGCATAAAAGAAAGTGATAAATTAAATTTAGTGAGCCTGGCAGATTATACCCGCGCCCCGGAAAAGAAAAAAGAAGGAGGGAAAACACTGGCCAAAGATAAAATAGCGGTGATCTACGCGGTGGGGCAAATTCAAAGCGGGGAAGGGAATGAGCAAACAATAGGATCGGAGAGTTTAGTGAAAGCGATTCGTGAAGCGAGGCTCGACAACAACGTAAAAGCAATTGTATTGCGGGTGAATTCGCCGGGAGGTAGTGCATTGGCCAGCGACGTCATGTGGAGGGAAGTTGCCCTTGCTAAAAAAGCCAAACCGCTTGTTGTATCCATGGGAGATGTAGCGGCATCCGGCGGGTATTATATTTCGTGTGCAGCCGATAAAATATATGCACAGGCCAATACCATAACCGGGTCCATAGGTGTATTCGGACTGATGCCCAATGCTCAAAAATTATTGTCTGAAAAATTAGGAATTAAAGTAGACACCGTCAACACGAATAAACATTCGGATGTGGGAACAATTTTCCGCCCGGTAACGGAGGTAGAAAGGGCTTACATTCAAAAAAGTGTGGAAGATATTTACGGGGTGTTTATCAGCCGTGTGGCCGAAGGCAGAAAAATGAGCATTGCAGAAGTGGATAGCATCGGGCAGGGCAGGGTTTGGAGTGGTACCGACGCTTTAAAAATAAAATTAGTGGATGAATTGGGAGGACTTGACAAAGCCATTGCGTATGCGGCAGAAAAAGCCAAAGTGAGCGATTACAGGTTGATATCCCTACCCAAACAAAAAAATCCCTTAGATGCATTTTTTAATAAAAAAGCCGATGAGGCAGAAGCCAGACTGATGAGTAAAAACTTAGGCCCTCAGTATGAATACCTAAAACATATTCAGGATATAATGAGTATGAAGGGGATTCAGGCGAGGATGCCGTTCGATTTTGTTATAAACTGATCGTTTATTCGTTTAATAGTTCTTTAGTTTATATGTTCACGAACGAACAATTGAACATATAAACTAATAAACGCTATTTTAACTTCCCCAACCATCCTTTAAATATTTATCGTAATTTTACGGGAATTACATTTCTCAGGTAAACATGCTTTATATCCGGAAAAATATATTTCTGCTGGCTTTTATTCTTGTGGCCAATTTCTTTTTTGCTCAAACCCAAACAACAGAACCCAAGCCTAAAAAAAAGCTTATTCAGCTTTCGGGGGTTGTGGTTGAAAGCGATAGTTTAAAACCACTGCCTTTTACTTCTATAATTATCAAGGGTACAACGCACGGGACGGTTAGTGATTACTACGGTTTTTTTACCCTTGTGGCCCAGCCGGGGGATGAAATTGATTTTGTATCGGTAGCTTATAAAGAAGCCTCTTATTTAATACCCGATACATTAACTTCAACCAATTACTCCATTATTCAGGTTATGCGAAAAGACACCTTTGAATTACCGGAAGCTACAGTTTACCCCTGGCCCAGTAAAGATGAATTTAAAAGGGCTTTTTTGAAATTGGATGTGCCTCACAACGATTATGACCGTGCGCAAAAAAACATGGCCGATGCTGATATGCGTGAGCTGGCCAAAGGTATATCAATGGATGCGCAGGGCAATTACAGTTACGCCATGCAGCAACGTTACACCAAATTGTATTATGCCGGGCAATACCCGCCCAACAACCTGCTGAACCCCATTGCCTGGGCTAAGTTTATTAAATCCTGGAAAGACGGGAAGTTGAAAAGGCAGTAGTGAAGAGAGAAAGTGAGAGTGTAAGAAAGTGAGAAAGTCGGAAGACTTAACACGAGCAAATAAAGGCTTCAATCAGTTTATACCAATCAGTTTTTTATTGCGCTTTTTTCTGAACTGCAAACTTATCCTTCTGTATAATTTTATCAATATCATTGTTATCATTACCCTGCTTATCTTATTTTTTTTATTTTGGTAAAGACTGAATTGAACACGAGGCCATTTTTGGCTCCTGGCTTTTGACTTAACAGCGGAAAAGCCATAAGCAATAAAAAATAAGCCATAAGGGGTTTTACATAATCGAAATCGCTTTGACTTTTAACTTAACACCATTTATGTATAAGCCAGAGAATTTAATCGCTATCGCACTTTTGGCTCCTGGCTTTTAACTTTTGCCTTTTAACTTAATTTCTTACCTCGCCAACAATATATACCCTGCCGATTTGCCCTGTTCATTTTTAGAAGTGGTGTAATCCAATACATAATAATACGTTCCTTCGGGTGCATCTTTCCCTCCTTTGGTAATGCCGTCCCAACTGGGGTTCACATCCTCTTTCTCGCTCATTAACAATCCCCAGCGGTCGTATATTAATAGGTGCATCGCTTTAACCCCCTTTGTATGAATTTCGAAGAGCGGGTTTACCACATCACCGTTCGGCGTAAATACATTCGGAATTTCAATCACTACATTTTCATCCACTATAACAGTAACATAAGCTGTATCCACACAACCATAAGTGTCGGCTACCGCTACGGCAACAAAATAAGTACCGGGTGTAGTAAAAGTATAATTGCTGTTGGGTACAGGCGTATTCAATGAAGCATTGTTGTTGAAATTCCAGTTGTAAGTTGTTACCGGAACAGTGGTGCCGGCTATAAAGGAGGAAGACAATGGAGAATAGCCGGTTAAAGGAGTTCCATTCAACGTTACCTGAACCCCGTCCATGTTGGGAACCGTTACCCGGCTGGTATCTGAACAGGACATCGCATCAGTAACCACTAAGTAATAAGTCCCCGGCTCTATATTCGACAAGTCTGGCGACCCGCTTTGTATCAACTGATTGGTCAAAGCATCGTACCAGCTATAGGTATAAGGGCTTGTACCTGCAGCAACGTTCAAACCGCTTATATTTCCATCGGGATGATTACAATGGGAAGTATCTGTCTGAAGGCCGGATATGTTAATTTGCGGAGGGTTCACAGTTACTGTGGCCGTATCGGTTCCAATACAACCATTTACATTGTACACAACAGTATACGTTGTTGTGCTGGCCACCTGCACATTAATAGTTGATGTACTTGCACCACCCGGTGCCCAAAGGTAGGTGCCTCCTGCAGGACTTGAAGTAGCCGATAAACTTGTGGCCTGATTAGGGCAGGAAGTGGTGGAAACAGCGTTAGTTGTTACAACAGGACCGCCGCTCAAGGTAACTACTGAAGAATCAGTGGGGCTACAGGACAAGGTATCATTCACATATACTGTATAGGTCATGTTTGAAGCAAGCCCTGTTGCATTGGCAGTTCCTTGTCCACCGCCTGGTGCAGGCGACCAGGTATAGGTAAAAGGCGGGTAACCGTTGCTGACATTTATATTTGCTGCCCCATCATTTATATTACAACCCGAAGGTGGTGTTGAAGTTAAACTTAGCGACATCGCATTCGAACATTCGATGAAGTCAACAAACACGCCTGAGTCGTATAAGCCGTCGCCCACATCGGCTATAGCCATTTTAAAGTGATAAGTCTGGCACGGAAACAGGGCAAGAGTAGAAGTTATTGCAGTTGTGAAACCATCGTATTGTAAAGTTGTGCCGTTGTTATTGCTGGCATAATAGGTAGAATTGACCGTGTTATTTATATTGTCTATGTTCACAACAGTTCCGTTCGGTAATGCTGCGATGTTTTGATTTGTATAATTGCCGCCTCCGGGTTTTGGCCCACTGATAAAGAAACCAAACATATCATAAACCCCCTGGTTCACAAATTCGGGGTACTCTTCGGAACCGAATACAAAGCGAATAGAGAGTTGGTTACAGGTGGGCACTATATCAAACTCAAGGATGCAACAATCGTAAGTTTTGTCCTGGGCATTGCTTAGCATAGAAGACAGCTGAGGGTCATTGCAATCGTTTCCATTACTGAAATCAGTAGTTGTGGAAGCAGAAGTATTGGCACCCGGTACATCTGAAACCGATCCGGTACTTAGAATAATACCATTGGATAAACCAAGATTGGTGCTGTTACCATTTGAAAAAGAACCGTAGGCATTCTGGTCGCAGGAGATGGTAACATTGGAAATTGCAAGGCCTTTACCGGCAAAATGCGCTATAATGGAATCAGGAACAGAGCCCTGGTTAGAGATTGCAATCTGAGATGAAACCAGGAAGGAATTAAAAATGAAAAGAGAAAGTAGAATTGTTTTTTTTCCCGGAGTAAAGAAATGGTTGATGGAGTGCATACGCTTAATTTAGTCTGTTAACTAATTATTAAAAGTCAATATTGACAAAATAAGCAGCAATGCGATGGAAAAATTATAAAGTCAGGTGCAACTGAATAAACGCTGATGAATAAATTGTCAACAATAAAGATACTTACAAGTCAATTTAATATTGAAGAATGCTGCCTCCGACTTGTGTTGTTTATAGCTCACCATAGCAGGTTCCCAGACTTATCCTCCCAGAAAAATCCGGGAACGCTGACATGATCCACTATAAAACCTGCATCAATATTACACTGTTTAAGCAGGCAGGAAAAATAAAATATACCAACCAATAAAACCTGTATACCAAAAATCAATGTTATTTTAAGGTTCCTAACTTGTATGTTTGGTTGAATATCCAGATCTAAATCGATTTTAGAAGTATATTCAACTTTGATAAAATCGATTGACAGGTGCAAAATAAAAATTAGTGTTTATTAGAAGTCTAAATGGTAACTTTGCCCCTTATTAAAAATAAATGGTGAAATTTTACTGAACAAACAGGGTAATTTTAAAAAGAAAATGAATACGTATGCTTAAGATGGATTGGAGTGAGCGACTGGGGAGTGTTGAACAGCTGAATAAAATGCAATTGCAGGGCTTGCAGGGTTCGGCCATTGCCTTTGTGGCTGCATCGGTGTTTGAACAATGGAAGGTGCCGTTTTTATTTATTGCACAGGACCAGGAGTCGGCTGTGTACTTGTACAATGATTTACAAAACACAGTGGGCGAAAATAAACTGCATTATTTTCCCGCCTCCTTAAAAACACCTTACGAAGAAGAAAGAACGGCCAATGCAAACGTGCAGGAAAGAGCAGAGGTCTTGAATTACCTGAACCATACCTCTTCCCCTTTTATTGTTGTAACTTATCCTGAAGCCCTGTTCGAAAAAGTTATTTCAAGGCAGGTACTTACACAAAACACCTTTGAAATACGCCTGAAAGAAAGATTGTCCGTTGAATTTCTGGAGGAATACCTGACTGATTATAAATTTGAGCGCGAAGATTTTGTGCTGGAACCCGGGCAATACGCCATACGTGGTGGGATCATTGATGTGTTTTCTTTTTCGAGTGATTACCCTTTTCGTATAGAATTGTTTGGAGATGAAGTAGAAACCATTCGTTCGTTTGATTCGGTGAGCCAGTTATCCGTGAGCCAGTACGACCGGGTCAGCATTATTCCCAATATTTCTTCCCAACAAATAGCCGAAACAAAACAGGACTTTATTACTTACCTGCCTGCTGAAACTGTAGCATTCATCACACAGGCAGAGCTTGCCTTTCAAAAAGTAAACAAACAGTCTGAAAAAGCAGAAAACATTTACCTCTCCTTAAATGAAACGGTTCAAAAAGAACCGGAAGAAATTTTTTGCAGTGGGGATGAATTGAAAAAATCATTGTTGCAATTGAAATGGATAGAATTTGGGAATAGCTTTGTGTTCAATGAACATGTTGTTGAATTTAATCAAAGCCCACAACCCGTATTCAATAAAAATTTTGAATTGTTGTTGCAAAACCTTTTGTTGAATAAACAGCGGGGGTATAAAAATACACTGTACGCCGATCAGCAAAAACAGGCAGAACGCTTAGAGCAAATATTTAACGACATAGGCCGCGAAAAAAGAATTCCTGAAAACCTGATTGAACCTGTGATTCTCAGTATCCATGAAGGTTTTATAGACCACGACTTAAAAACAGCCTCTTACACCGATCACCAGATATTTGAGCGTTACCACAAGTACCGCTTAAAAAGCCAGGCTTATAAGAAAAATGAAGCCCTCTCTTTAAAAGAATTAATGGGCTTGAACCCCGGAGATTATGTGACGCACATCGATCATGGAGTGGGGCGTTTTGCAGGCCTCGAAAAAATTGATGTCAATGGAAAAAAACAAGAAGCTGTTAAATTAGTCTACAAAGACCACGATGTATTGTATGTGAGTATTCATTCCCTGCACCGCATTGCCAAATATGCGGGCAAAGAAGGAAAAGCTCCGCGTATTGATAAAATTGGTTCAAACGTTTGGCAAAACCTCAAACAAAAAACAAAACGGAAAGTAAAAGAAATTGCTTACGATTTGATTAGCCTGTACGCCAAACGCAAGGCACAAAAAGGTTTTAGCTTTGGCAAAGACAATTACCTGCAACATGAACTGGAGGCTTCTTTTATTTATGAAGATACACCCGACCAGATAAAAACAACCAACGATGTAAAAAAGGACATGGAAAAACAATACCCAATGGACAGGTTGGTGTGTGGTGATGTGGGTTTTGGTAAAACAGAAATCGCCATCCGTGCTGCATTCAAAGCCGTATGCGACAGCAAACAGGTGGCCATTATGGTACCCACCACTATTCTTGCCGCCCAACATTATAAAACATTTAAAGACCGCCTGAGCAACCTGCCCTGCACAGTTGATTTTATCAATCGCTTTAAATCGGCCAAAGAACAAAAAACGACCCTCGAAAAATTAGCGGAAGGTAAAGTGGATATACTTATTGGAACACATAAATTAGTTTCGAAAGAAGTAAAGTTTAAAGACCTGGGTTTGTTAATTATTGACGAAGAACAAAAATTTGGTGTGGCTGTTAAAGACAAACTGAAAACATTTAAAATCAATGTAGACACTTTAACGCTTACAGCAACACCTATTCCGCGTACACTACAATTTTCTTTAATGGGTGCCCGCGACTTATCGGTTATAGCAACACCACCCCCCAACCGCTATCCGGTACAAACAGAATTGCACGCTTACCAGGAAGAATTGATAAGAGATGCTGTGGCTTACGAAATAAAAAGAGGAGGGCAGGTGTTTTTTATTCACAACAAAGTACAAAACATACAGGAAGTTGCCGGGACTATTCAACGTTTGGTGCCTTCTGCACGGGTGGCTGTGGGGCATGGTCAAATGGACGGCGATAAGCTGGAAGACATTATGCTGAATTTTGTGGAAGGCAACAGCGATGTGCTGGTGGCTACTACAATTATCGAATCCGGCTTAGACATCTCCAATGCCAACACCATTATTATTAATGATTCCCAGAACTTCGGCTTAAGTGATTTGCACCAGATGCGGGGCAGGGTAGGGCGTAGCAACAAAAAAGCATTTTGTTATTTGTTAACCCCTTCTTTACTTACTTTAACCAACGATGCCCGTAAACGTTTAAAAGCCATCACAGAATTTACAGATTTGGGTAGTGGGTTTCAGATCGCCATGCGCGACCTCGATATTCGCGGAGCCGGCGATTTGCTGGGGGGCGAACAAAGTGGTTTTATCAACGACATGGGCTTTGAAACCTATATGAAAATTTTAAGTGAGGCCATTGATGAGCTGAAAGAAGAAGACTGGTACAAGGAACAGGCCGCTACAATTGACGACGACAATGCCGAATCGAAAGCTAAATTCAGTAAGACGTTTGTAAAAGAAACACAAATTGATACCGACTTCGAATTGCTGATTCCTGATTATTACATTGGAAATATAACCGAGCGTTTAACCCTGTACCGCGAATTGGACAACATAAGCAAAGAATTAGACCTGATTAAATTCGAAGCCAACCTGCGCGACCGTTTCGGGCCATTGCCCAAACAGGTGCAGGACCTTATGGCGGCTATGCGCATGCGTTGGATAGCCATGGAGATTGGCTTTGAAAAACTGATTTTAAAGAACGGAAAACTGATTGCCAATTTCCTGAGCAAACAGGACTCGGAATATTTTAATACACCCATGTTTAAAGCCGTGTTGTTGTACGCACAGCAACATCCTTCGTTTTGTAAATTAAAAGAAGCCAATAATAAACTAACATTTATTGTCGAACGGATTTCAACTGTAAACGATGTGATGGGAATTTTTAACTTTATATCTTCAATGGTGAAAGAAAATGATCAACAACAAACCGAATAAACTTTTTCTTTTTTACATTCTTGTGGCTTACATCATATTTCAGTTTGTATGGTGGGAAATTTTATTGGTCAGGCAAACCCGTGAAATTCATGCTGAACAACAAAAATTAACGGAACTGGCCTCCAGTAACGAAACGCTGCTTAAACAAAATATAGCTGAGCTCAGCCAACAGGAGCAGCACAGGATATACATGATAGTGGGGGAGGGTACTGTTTTTTTAATTCTCATTACTTTGGGTATTTTAAAAGTATACCGCACTTATAAACGTGATACAGAGCTGGCTTTGCAGCAGCGTAATTTTTTATTGTCCATTACCCACGAACTTAAATCGCCCATTGCTTCGGTTAAACTGCAATTGCAAACCATGCAAAAACATGAACTGGCTAAAGAAATGCAACAGCAATTAATCGCCAATTCGTTGAACGATACCGAACGTTTAAACAACCTGGTGGAAAACATACTGATGAGCGCCCAGCTGGATGTAAAGAACGACCTTTTGTACAAAGAACAGCTTGATGTATCACAATTGGTCAATGAAATTTTGCAAAAAAATATTCCTGAAAAAATTGCTTCCCGCATAGTAAGTCATATTCAGGGAGGTATACACATGAAGGCAGATAAAATTGCTTTCCCTTCTATACTGATTAATTTAATTGAGAATGCAGCCAAGTATACTCCTGATTCATCTGAAATAAAAATTTCCCTTTCCACCAGAGAAAAAGAAATAATATTGTCTGTGGCTGATTTAGGTATAGGAATAGCAGATGAAGAAAAAACGAAAGTGTTCGAAAAATTTTACCGTACCGGCAATGAAGAAACCCGCAAAACAAAAGGAACCGGTTTGGGTTTGTTTATTGTAAAACGTTTAACCGAGCAACACAATGGTAAAATCACTATTCAAAATAACCAGCCCCAAGGAAGTGTTTTTGTAATTACTTTCCCCTTATAGATGGCTACTCTGCGCCCCCTTCTTAAAAAGCCTTAGTGAACCTCTGTGCCTTAGTGGTAACCTCGCAAAATCCCCCGAGAATTTCCCCGAAAAAATATCACAACCATTTCCTTTCATGTGGTAAAAATCAGCGAATAAATTTTTCTGGTAGCAAATTGAATCATTCGTGTAATCAAACACAGGAATATTTTTTTGTTGTGCGAATTGCTTAAAGTTGTTAATGTGTTCAGTAAGATTGCTGATTCGATTCGAACCTTTGTAATAAGTTGGGGAGATCACAAAATAAATTTTAGCACGAAGCTGTCGGCTGAGTGTAACAATAGAATCGAGATAAGCCATGTTTTCGGGAAGTATACTTCCTTTATAAGGAGTGGAAGGAATTGAATCAATATTTTTATAATTCAGGGGAATTACTTTTTCATTGCCCTTGTATGATTCCTGCATATAAGGGCCATTCCAGCCGAAGTAACCCCGTAAAGAATAATTCAGGTATTTATCGCCCATGTGAGCAAACGTATATAAGGGAAAATTCTTAAACCAGAAAAAGCGCGGATCAATTTTTTTTAATTCAGTATACAATACCGGGTTGCTGAGATAAGGAAAATACCTCGGGTAATTATAAATGGTATCACTGCTTTCGTGCGAAAAATGGAAATCAAGGTTCATGATAATATTAGCAGGGGCCTTGCTGTTGTATAAATAGGCTTTTAATAAACTATACGTAAACGCATTGTTGGAGCCCGACATGCCAATATTAAAAGAGTTTAAGCCGGTAATGGAATCAAAAATCCGGGGATTAAAATGGCACTCTGCCCGGGATGAGCCAATAAAGATAGTATTGAATTCATTTTTTTGCAGGAAGAGTTGATCCAACTTATGGTACAAACCTTTTTGATTGTGACGTATACCCTTATACAATATATAGCGTATGCCGTAAGCCAGTCCGGAGATTAGTATCAGGTATAGTGTAATTTTTTTAAGCACAATTAAAATTGAAAATAAATAAACTCATTGGCATTAAACATGCCCAATAAAAAAATTGTTAAAAATAAACCAATGTAAAATACAGGTCTAATTATCGTATTGTATTGTTTGAGCCGGTTGATAAAAGCGTATTCTTCGTTCAATTCTTTCGCAAACAAAAACAGGATTAAGCCTGCTGCAATTACTAAAGGGAAAACATCGCAAAGCGTTTTTAATTCAGCAATTAATTCAGCCGGATTAAAATTGTGAATGATGCTATAATATATTGTTCCTAAATCATGAATGTTCAAGGCCCTGAAAGCAATTAAGGTCAGGGTATGAAAAAGAAGCAGGTACAACCAGCCAATAAATTTCGGGGCCTGTATAGGTTTTTTTGTTTTACTGTTGATTAATTCAATAACGTAAAACAAACCATGCACAGCCCCCCAGATCACAAAGGTCCAGTTGGCGCCGTGCCACAAGCCGCTGATTAAAAACACCAGAAATATATTGAGCAACCAGCGTTTGTAACTGCAACGGTTTCCACCGAGGGAAATGTAGAGGTAATCGCGGAACCAGGTGGTAATACTAATGTGGTTGCGTTGCCAGAATTCGATGAATGATTTGGACAATAAAGGCCTTCGCCAGTTCAGGCTCAGGTTAATTCCAAAGTATTTAGCAACTCCGGTGGCAATATCCGAATAGCCCGAAAAGTCGCAGTACACCTGCACTACAAATAAAAAACCTGTTACAAGTAAAGTCGAGCCCGAGTATACATCCACATGATTAAATACCGGTGTAACAATTTCGCCCAGCCGGTCTGCGATGACCATTTTCTTAAAAAAACCCCAGATACAAAGGCGTGTAGCCAATGCCCACTGAATGCTTTGAAGTTTGTGCTGCTCATAAAACTGGGGCATTAAATCGTTGTACCTTACAACAGGGCCTGCTACCATGTGCGGGAAAAAGGAAACATACAAAGAGAAGAAGCCGAAGCTGTCCTGTGCTTTGTATTTATTGCGGTACACATCAATGGTATAGCTTAAGGATTGAAAGGTATAAAAGGATAAGCCCGCAGGAATAATCAAATGCTGCAAAATATTGAATTGAGTGTGCGCTAAACTATTGCTGACTTCGATGCCGGTGTTCAATAAAAAAACACTGTATTTAAAAACGACCAATACACCTATATTGCTGAATACACTTAACAACAACCAGGCTTTCCGGGAATTTTGTTGAATTGCCGCGGAAATTTTTCTGGCGGCTATATAATCAATACCGGTAGTCCCGAATAACAACAGGCAAAACCAGGGATTGTATGAAAAGTAAAAATAATAACTGGCGGCCAGCAATACCACCCAGCGCCAATTGTGTTGTACCATCCAGTAAACTGAAAATACAAGAGGTAAAAAAAGAAGGAAAGCCAGTGAATTGAATAACATATCCTTAGTAAAGATAAATAAATTGGAGAGTTTAGAGTAATAGTTGAGAGTTTAGAGTCTATAGTTTAGAACTGGTATCAATATCCAATACCCATAAATATCTTCACTCTCGAAACTATGAACTCTAAACCCCACACTCTAAACTATAGACTCTCAACTCTAAACTTTTACTACCTTTGTGCCGTGAAAAAAATAAAACAAAACATACCCAATGCCCTTACCTGTGGTAATTTGTTGTGCGGTTGTATAGCCATTGTTAAAGTCTTTGAAGGAGATTTGGTGTGGGCTGCATACTTAGTAGGTATTGCCGCAATATTTGATTTTTTTGATGGTTTTGCTGCACGAATGTTGAAAGTAAGTTCGCCTATTGGTAAGGATTTAGATTCATTGGCGGATGCAGTAACTTTTGGTGTCGTACCGGGGATGGTGATGTTTCAGTTGTTGAGATTATCCTTCAATCGCTTGATTTTTCTTCCTGTGATGAGGCTTAGTATGTTTGATCAGGAAACAGATGTAAGAAGTATAATATGTTATATTGCTTTCCTTATTCCAATTTTTTCCGTTATTCGCCTGGCAAAATTTAATAACGATCCAAGACAATCTGATTCTTTTATTGGAGTACCAACACCCGCCAACGCTATATTTATTTGTTCGCTCGGACTTTTGGTGATGAATTATAATGGGTTGTATGCAGGAGAGGTATTTCGAAGTACTTATTCGGACCTGATACTGAATACCTGGTACCTGATACTTGTTACCTGTCTTATGTCTTTTTTACTTGTAGCAGAACTCCCTCTCTTCGCCCTTAAATTCAAAAACTTCAAATGGGCCGACAATAAAATCCGTTATATCTTTTTAATAAGTTCTATCGTATTGTTAGTATGTTTTCAATACGTGGGTATTCCAATTGTTATATTTTTGTACGTTGTTTTTTCACTGGTGAATAATTTGAGTACAAAACAAAATTAAAGAACGATGCTCAGCGCACGAACGATTAAACTAAAGAACAAATAAACGATTAAACGAATTAACATGAAGTATATCGCCGAAATAGATGTAATGCCCTTAAAAGCACTCTTAGATCCACAGGGAAAAGCAGTAACCGGAAGTATGAAAAACTTAGGCTTACCTGAAATAGAAAATGTCCGTATTGGAAAACACATCAGCCTTGAAGTAGAAGCTGCTACCAAAGAAGCTGCCAGTGCTAAAGTTGACGATGCCTGCAAAAAATTACTCTGCAACCAGATTATGGAGTTCTACGAATTTAAATTGGTAGAAGTAAAATAGACTTTCCTTCCTTGTATGTGTGAATAAAATTTATCTTTAATGAAATTAGTTTGAATGAAGCATTCATCTTTTTTCAAAGAAAATTGTATATTTAGGCGCCTTAAAAAACAATCATAATTCATAAATCAACAATCATAAATTAAAAAATGGGATATTTATTTACCTCTGAGTCCGTTAGTGAAGGACATCCTGACAAAGTAGCCGATCAGATTTCGGATGCCTTAATCGATAACTTTTTAGCATTCGACCCTCAAAGTAAAGTGGCTTGCGAAACGCTTGTAACAACCGGGCAGGTAGTACTTGCCGGTGAAGTAAAATCAAAAGCCTATTTAGATGTGCAGGAAATTGCCCGTGAAGTCATCCGTAAAATTGGTTATACCAAATCGGAGTATATGTTTGAAGCCAATTCATGCGGTATATTCTCTGCCATTCACGAACAATCGGCGGATATTAACCAGGGGGTTGACCGTAAAAAGAAAGAAGACCAGGGTGCCGGTGACCAGGGAATGATGTTTGGTTATGCAACCAACGAAACAGCGAACTACATGCCGCTTGCATTGGATTTGGCCCATGCAATTTTATTGGAATTAGCTGCGCTTCGCAGAGAAAACAAATCCATTAAATACTTACGTCCGGATGCAAAATCGCAGGTTACATTAGAATATGATGACAACAACAAACCTGTTCGTATTGATGCAATAGTTGTTTCAACCCAACACGATGATTTTGATGCCGAGCCGAAAATGCTGGCAAAAATTAAAAAAGACATCATCGAAATTTTAATTCCACGCGTAAAAAAGAATTATCCTAAATACGCACACTTATTTAATAATAAAATCAATTACCACATCAACCCCACCGGTAAGTTTGTAATTGGTGGCCCGCATGGCGATACAGGTTTAACAGGCCGTAAAATTATTGTGGACACCTATGGTGGAAAAGGGGCACACGGTGGTGGTGCTTTCTCGGGGAAAGATCCAAGTAAAGTAGACAGAAGTGCTGCTTATGCAACCCGTCACATTGCTAAAAACCTTGTTGCCGCAGGTGTTTGTACCGAAGTGTTGGTGCAGGTGTCTTATGCAATTGGAGTAGCGCAACCAATGGGTATTTTTATTGATACCTATGGAACGGCTAAAATAAAAATGAGCGACGGGGAAATTGCTAAAATAGTTCAAAGCGTTTTTGATATGCGCCCTTACTTTATTGAACAACGTTTTAAACTGCGTACACCTATGTACAGCGAAACTGCTGCTTATGGTCACATGGGACGCAAGAATGAAACCATCACCAAAACATTCACTTCCCCTGATGGAAAAGTGAAAACCATGAAAGTGGAATTGTTTACCTGGGAAAAATTGGATTATGTGGCAAAAGTGAAAGCTGCATTTAAAATTAAATAATGTTACCTATTCTAAGAAAGCCTGATAGTTCACCTGTCAGGCTTTTTTTGTGAGGTCTGTTGATGAAAAATAAAAAACACACCGGGCTTCCGGTAAAAATCAGACATAAAAACAAGGGATGTTCAAAACTAATTGCTTGCCCCGAAAACAAAGGATAAACAGCTTTTTTTTTCCTTTTTTTTCATAATTAAAAAACAATCATTAATATTGCAACTTGAAAACTAAAATTCTGAACATTAAATAACCTTAAAATGATGCAAAGTAAAATGTTAAAAGTATTATCACTTGCAGTAGGTACATCTGTACTTCTAAGCGGATGCGATGGCCTTGGCAAGATGATTAAAAAGCAGAACCTTATTACTTATGAAATTAAACCAAATCCCCTGGAAATGCACGGGGATAGCGTTGCTGTTACAATTTCAGGTAAGTACCCTGCTAAATTATTTGCAAAAAAAGCAGTTGTAACCGTTACCCCGGTATTAAAATACAATGGTGGTGAAAAACAACTGAAACAACAGGTTTTAGTAGGAGAATCGGCTGCCGCCAGTGGTACTAAAATAAACTATGCTACAGGAGGTACCTTCTCTTATTCGGATAAAGTAGCTTACGAACCCGCCATGAAGGTCGCAAAATTAGAATTGCGTGCGCAGGGTGCAATAAAAACCAAAACAAAAGACTTTACTGCTATTGAAATCGGGGACGGTACCATTGCAACGCCTCTTTTAGTCCGTAACGACGAAAAAGGGATTTATGCAAAAGATGCTTTCACCAAATCATTCCCTGTTAGTCAATCGGCCAGTGTATATTATGTAGTGAATCAATCTACAGTTCGCCCGGCTGAAATGAAAAGCGAAGAAATGAAAAACCTTCACAAATTCATCAGCGACAACATCACCAACCCTAACTTTGAATTTAAAGGAATAGACGTTTCCGCTTATGCTTCGCCAGACGGAGAACAAAGCTTAAACGCCAACCTGGCTCAGGACCGTGCTAAATCCGGTTCTAAAGCTTTACAGGATGAGTTTAAAAAGAACAAAAACAAAGATATTACTTTTGGTAAAGATGAAAAAGCTTACAAAGTAACCACTACTGCTGAAGACTGGGATGGTTTCAAAAAATTAATGGAAGCTTCTTCTATTCAGGATAAAGACCTTATTTTACGTGTGTTGACCATGTATTCGAATTTAGATCAACGTGAGCAGGAAATTAAAAACCTGTCTAAAACTTACAAAGAAGTTTCAGATCAGATTTTACCAAAACTGCGTCGTTCGGTATTAAACATTGTTGCTGAGAAAAAATCACGCAACGATGAAACCATCATCCGTATGTGCAAAACAACTCCTGATTCATTGTCTATCGAAGAATTGTTGTACGGTGCTAACCTGATTGACGATGTAAACACTAAAATGAGCATTTACAAAGCTGCTGAGAAACAATTCCCAACTGATTGGAGAGCTTCTAACAATTTAGGTGTTACTTATTTAATCAACAATAAAATTGGTGAAGCCAAAGCTGCTTTTGAAAGAGCACAAAAAGCCAACGCAGGTAATGCAATTGTGATGAACAACATGGGCGCTGTGGTTGCTAAAAGTGGCGATCGCCGTGCTGCAATGGATTTCTTCAACAAAGCAAGCGGTGCAGGCCCTGAAGTGGGATACAACAAAGCAATTGTTTACGTTCGTGATGGTAAATACAGCGATGCAGTTTCAGGTTTTGGAAGCTACAAAGGATTTAACCTTGCATTGGCCCAGTTGTTAAGTGGTACTCCTGATGCTGTTGCCGGTACAATTGATGCCAGCAACGAAAAAGAAATGGCCATCAGCTATTACTTAAAAGCTGTTGCTGCTGCACGCAAAGGTGATGCAGGCGGATTAACTGCTTTAAAAACGGCTATTGAAAAAGACGGTTCCTTAAAAGCTGCTGCTAAAGACGATTGCGAATTTATTAAATGGAGAGACAATGCTGATTTCAAAGCATTGACCAATTAGTAAAATCCGATTTTCAGAATATAAACAAAAAGCCCTTAGATTTTTCTAAGGGCTTTTTGTTTGACCCTGAAGTCACTCTTTTTTTTATAACTTTGAAACCTTATAAACCCTCAAGACCTGTAGACCTTGAAGGTTTATTCTATCACTCTTTGAATTTTAAATTTTGAACTTTGAACTTTTAATTTAACCCCACTATGAGTAAAATAAGAGTAGCGATTAATGGTTTTGGCCGCATTGGACGTGTATTGTTCCGCGTGCTGCACACCAATACAAACATTGAAGTTGTTGCCATTAATGATTTGACAGACAGTAAAACACTGGCCCACTTGTTGAAATACGATTCGGTTCACAGGCAGTTTAAAGGAACCGTAAGTCACGATAAAGAACACATCATTATTGACAACAGGAAAATAAAAATTTTTAATTCCAAAGACCCTTCATCGCTGCCCTGGAAAGACCTGGCAATAGACATAGTTGTAGAAAGTACAGGGCATTTTTTAGATAAAGTGTCAGCCCAAAAACACCTTGATGCAGGAGCAAAAAAGGTAATTCTTTCTGCCCCGCCCACCGACGATACCAAAGCGATTGTATTGGGCGTAAACGATGAAATCATTTCAACATCAGATACCATTCTTTCGAATGCATCCTGTACCACCAATTGTGCCGCACCTATGATAAAGGTATTGGAACAATGGGGTATTGAAGATGCCTACATTACCACCGTTCACTCTTATACGGGTGATCAGCGTTTGCACGACGCACCTCACAAAGATTTAAGAAGGGCACGTGCGGCGGCATTGAGCATTGTTCCCACTTCAACAGGAGCTGCAAAAGCCATCACCAAAATATTCCCCGGACTGGAAGGTAAAATAGGAGGCTGTGGAATGCGTGTTCCTGTTCCGGATGGTTCTTTAACCGATATAACCTGTGTATTGAAGGCGTATCCTACTGTTGAAGAAATAAACCAGGCTTTTAAACAAGCTTCCGAATCGCATTTAAAAGGTATTTTGCAATACACCGAAGACCCGATTGTATCCTGTGATGTTATTGGCAATCCATATTCCTGCATATTCGATGCTGAGTTTACGGCCATAGTAGGCAACATGATAAAGGTAATAGGCTGGTACGACAATGAAATGGGCTATAGCTCGCGCCTGGCCGAATTGATTGAAAGAGTAAGCTGAGGAAAAGGAAAGTTTTGAGAAATACTAAATATAAAATTCTAAACTCTAAACTATAGACTCTGAACACTAAACTAAGCTCCGAATTCAATACTCTTTATCCAGGTTATGGCATCAGTAAAATTCGAAAAAATTTCGGTAGGAGTAGCGGGTTTGGAATACTTCAAAAAGTGGTTCATCTCTAACTTATTCGATAAATTGTACACCACCAATGCGCGGGCAAATAAGCCGTCTTTCTCGTAACTGCGGGGCCCTGCAATATTCTTCGCAAGACTGCTCAGCATTATGTTCTGATTGTTTAAATCATACAACAAGGCATGCCGTTTGTTGTTGGCTAATTGCACAACTGCCTGCACCAGTTGCACAGCCATGGTTTCGTCTACTTCCCCTGCTCTTGTAACTTTAATACAAATAATATTTTCTTCAAAAACCATCAATTCGGCAAAGGGCAGAACAATATTTTTTGAAAAATTCATAAGACGAAACTACTAATTTATACGACAAGTTAATAAATTTTAATGACAAATTAGGTGTCAGGTGTTTTTTTGAGGGTATACTGGCGCCTGACACAGTTTATTGATCAAAATTAAAGTATTTTTTTGTGAATCTTACAGGTTATTCACATGAATCCTGTTTATAACAAACAAGGGGAGTTATTTTATCCCTGTTTTTTTTATCTAAGTTTAGAATATAAAAAATCAGACTCATTACATGGATTATATTTCACAGGATGTTGTTAAACTTATTGTGGCTCTTGTTATGGGCGCCATATTAGGCGCTGAGCGCGAATACAAAACCAAGGCAGCGGGGTTCAGAACAGTTATTTTAATCATGGTAGGGTCTACCCTGTTTACCATAGTTTCCTGTATTATGGGTGGCGACAGGGACCCGGCCCGTGTAGCGTCCAATATTGTTACCGGGGTTGGTTTTATTGGCGCCGGTGCTATTTTTAAGGAAGGTAATTTTGTTAAAGGCCTCACTACAGCAGCCGTTATATGGATATCGGCTGCTATAGGAATGTCTATTGGTATTGGTAGTTACGAATTTGCAGTTGTTTCTTTAGTTATTGTACTGGCTGTACTTTTAGGTTTCAGCTGGTTTCAAAACATCATTGATAAAAGCAATGTTTACCGTGTATATAGAATAACCATTGTTGGAAACCAGGCTTCAAAAATCGACGAACTGAACGCTGTTTTTATTCACCATAAAGTAAGGGCCAAATGTATTAATCATGCAAAACGAAGCAATGATATAGTCATATTAAGTTACTCTGTTAAAGGTCCCGAAAAAAACCACGAGCACCTTGTTAAAGAGTTTTACTCCAACAGCCTTATCGATTCGTTTGATGTTTAGTTCTTTTATAAGTTCTTTCGTTTATTCGTTCAATAGCTCTGTTAATGGCTAAAGGGATGAACAAAAGAACGCATAAACTATTAAACGGAAGAACGATTACCTAAAGAAACAAGTGCTGACCCTGAACAAAAAACAACTGAAATTTATTTTGATAATCGATCGACGAAGTTGGTTTTGGAGGTTCAGGCGGTACTGAAGGAATGGGGAAATCATCGTCATGGCTTTGCCCCAGTCCTGCGCAATCAATACATTTTAAGCCTTTGGCCGTCATTATCCATCTTCTTCCAAGCATATCACCATCGTATTCGTCGGTCACATTTTCAATATCATAAATAAAACCAAGCAGACTTTTATCTAAATAAATAACCTTATTTTTAGGGACTTTCAGTAATATTTCCACCTCCTGGCCGCGCCATTTCTCAGCCATACTTGTTGTGAAAAAGTTATTGAATACAAGCATAGAATCTTTTTGCACCAACTGGTACTCTATTCGTTTGGCCCTTTCTGTGGCTTCTTTCCGGTCAACACCATGAGACGATTTAATAATATACAATTCAAAACTGTCTGTTTCAGATGGAACGATGTCTAATTTTGGAAAACCAACCACTAATTTCTGACTGTTTTTTTCAACCACCATCCAGTCGAAAGGATTGTCGTTTAAACGAAGGTGCTTGCGGTGGCCTGTTCTGTAATAACTGTCTTCTTCATATTTTTCTGAAGTATTTAATTTTAAAATCAGGGTATCGCCCATAGGTTGTTGGAGGGTATAATCACTTTTTGCACGGCCATCGGCTGAAAATTCTGAACCAATGCTAATGCCTACATAAAAACAAAGTATTAATCCGAACAGCCATAAAATACCTGCCGTCATATTTAACCAGCGGTTGTAGTATTTAAAATTAAACAACAGCTTTATTCCCTTGTACATCATCATAAGCGCAGGAATACCAATGAGGAATACACTTCCGAGTATGAGCCAGGTTTTTTGTGAAGGGTCAATAAACACGGTGTTTATTAATTCCCTTACATCGGAATGATCGATAGTGGTTACGCCGAATAAACTACCTACTAAAAGAATGGTGAGTAAAATGGCTATAAAAATCAGGATTACACCAATTATTTTTTTCAGCACGTTGCCTATACCCGAAAAAATATCGTGCACCAAATCTACAAAGCGGTTGGTATAATCGCGTTGTTTAAAAGTAGCTTTGGCTTCATTCCCAAAGTCTTTTACCCTGGTTTTAAAATTTTCTGCGTCTTCCTTTACAGTTTTACTGATGTTGTTGATGTCTACTTTTTCCCCCCGCATCTCTAACTTTTCGGTAGTTGTTCTGGCTTCAGGAATGATGATCCACAGCACTAAGTAAAGAATAATACCAGATCCAAAACCAAAGAACATGGCAACCAGGGCTAAACGTATCCACAGGGGGTCCAGGTCGAAATAGGCTGCTATGCCCGAACAAACGCCTCCAACAACTTTGTTTTCCCCGTCCCTGAACACCCTTCTGGTCTTTTTCACCTGTTCGTAATTGATTTCTTCATCCTTCTGTTGATAATGGGCCTGTTCATTTTCGGTGCCACCAAAATCTTCGGGTTTGCCCATTATACCTATTACATCATCTACATCAGTCATAACAACAACCTGTTTATTGGCGTTGGTTTTGGCTTTTAACAGTTCGGCTATACGCGCCTCGATGTCCGACATAATTTCATCGCGCCCTTCGGCAGTGCTGAAATACCCCCTGATGGTTAAAAGGTATTTGCTCAATTTCTCGTACGCATCTTCTTCAATATGGAAAATGATGCCGCTTATATTGATGGTTACTGTTTTGTTCATTGGAATGGAAAATTAGTTTTTATTATTTTCTGTAATTTTATTCAGTTGTTGTTGATTGATGAATGGTTTTATTTACCGCGTCTACCAGCTCGAGCCAGGAAACCTGCAGGTCTTTCAGAAACTGCTCCCCGATTTCGGTTAAACGATAATATTTTCGCGGAGGGCCTGAGTTAGATTCTTCCCAGCGGTAATTCAATAAACCCATATTTTTGAGCCTTGTTAACAGTGGATAAAGTGTGCCCTCTACAACCACCAATTTTGTTTCTTTCAGTTTATCAATAATCTCAGTTGGATAAGCGTCGCCTTTTGATAAAATAGAAAGAATACAAAGCTCCAGTACTCCTTTTCGCATCTGCGCTTTTGTGTTCTCTGTATTCATTGCTTGTGATTTTATTAATAAACGATAAAACTGATTACTATACTATTGGCCACATTGGCTTTTAAGCCATTCAGCGTTAAAGCTAAAAATTGTTTTTCTATGTTTTTCTTTAATTCGGGATTTGTAGTTGCGGCAATTGCATGGTTTACATTTCCCTGTTCGTTCACAGTAAACACAACTTTTACTTTTTCATTGAAACCCGATTTCTTCAAACTCTCAGGCAATTGAATGCGTTCCCTGATATTTACAGCAGGCAATGTGCTTGCTCCGGTTTCCGTTTTTGCCGACAAGGCCGTTGTACTCAACAGCATCAATAATGCTGCGAAAGTGATTTGATTTTTTAATTTTTTCATGATTGTATTTTCTTTAAGTTATATGTAATAGCTATTAATTTGCTATACAAAGATAAGTTAATTATTTAGTACTATGCAACACATAATACTATGTTAAGTTGTTAAAAATTCCTATACTGTTGATTTTCAATAAGAAAAAAATTAAACGAATCTTTAAATAATTAGTATTTTTGTTGAAATTAAAATTTTATGACGTATTCTGAGATGTTGCACGGGGTATTTAGTGCTGAAGGATTGATTAGTATTTTAACCCTGTCTTTATTGGAAGTGGTGCTTGGTATTGATAATATTATATTTATATCCATTACAGCCGATAAATTGCCAAGGGAACAAAAGGGCAAGGCCAGGACCATTGGTTTATTGCTGGCGCTGGGCATTCGGATTGTTTTACTTTTTGGAATCAACTGGATCATCAGTTTAAAAGAACCTTTGTTCCACCTGGGGCATTGGGGCATAACCGGTCGCGATTTGATTTTATTGGCCGGAGGTATATTCTTAGTGTATAAAACGATCGAAGAAATTATTGAAAAAATAAAAGGGCATGAGGCCGAACTAAGCTCAAAACAAAGGAAAGTGAGCCTGAATTCAATTATTTTCCAGATTGTTATTATTGACATCGTTTTTTCTTTCGATTCGATTTTAACAGCCGTTGCCATATCCAACAACCTGTTTATTATGGCGGGTGCTGTAGTTATATCAATGATAATAATGATCCTGTTTTCGGGTGTTGTGAGCGAATTTATCAACCAGAACCCGCGTATAAAAATGCTGGCCCTGGCCTTCTTATTAGTAATTGGTTTTGTGTTAATTGCAGAGGCCTGTAAAGATTTAATCGGTATCGAAGAAGTTCCTAAATCCTATATATATGTAGCCTTGGGCTTTTCATTAATGGTAGAAGCCCTTAACCTGTGGGAAAAACGTGTAAGAAGGAAAAAGGGAAAAGAGATCCATGAAATACAGGAAAAAATTCATGAGGAGAAACATCACAATTCTTAGCAAAACAATCAAGGTTCATGAAATTTACAGCCCAACAAATAGCAGCTTTATTAACCGGAACGGTTGAAGGGGATGATAAGGCTACAGTTTCAAACCTTTCGAAAATTGAAGAAGGGAAACCCGGAACGCTATCCTTTTTGGCCAATCCGCTTTATACACCGTTTATTTATGAAACGGATGCCTCAATAGTTATTGTAAACAACAGCCTCGTACTCGATAAACCGGTAAAGTCAACCTGCACCCTTATCCGTGTAGCCGATGCTTACGGTAGTTTTGCACAATTGCTGGAGGTTTATTCGCAGATGAAACAAAACAAAACCGGTGTTGAACAACCTTCATTTGTATCGCCTACAGCTAAGTACGGTAGCGATTGTTATATTGGTGCTTTTGCTTATATCGGCGAAAATGTAAAGATGGGCAACAAGGTAAAAATATACCCGCATTGTTACATTGGTGATAACGCGGTGATTGGTGACAACACGGTTTTATATTCGGGGGTAAAAATTTATTACGATTGCATAATCGGAAACGATTGCACCATACACGCCAGCAGTGTTGTAGGAAGCGACGGTTTTGGCTTTGCGCCCAATTCGGATAACAATTATAAAAAAGTTCCGCAAATTGGCAATGTTGTTATTGAAGACCATGTGGAGATTGGCTCCAATACTTCTATCGACAGGGCTACAATGGGTTCCACCATTATTCGCAAAGGGGTAAAATTAGACAACCTGATTCAGATAGCGCACAACGTTGAAGTAGGGGAGAACACCGTAATGGCAGGCGGTGCATTTATTGCAGGCTCTACCAAAATAGGTAAAAATGTAATGGTGGGTGGTCAGGCAGGTGTTATCGGACATCTTAAAGTGGCCGATGGTGTAAAAATAGCCGGACAATCGGGTGTTGCCTCCAACATAGACAAAGAAGGGGAAATTGTACAGGGCTCACCGGCCTTTCCCATTGGCGAGTTCAGACGTAGTTATGTGTATTTCAGAAGCTTCCAAAAACTTACGGACAGGATAAAAAGTCTGGAAAATGAATTGAAAAAGTATACGCAGAGTAGCTCTTAGTTCAAAGTTCTTAGTTGATTTCGGATAGCGAATAGTTAATCAGTTAATAGATGATTTATTCGTGTATTCGTGGCAAAATTAATACAACAACAATGCAGGAAATTACCATCTATATCGTTTTGTTTTTAGCAGTTGCTTACCTGCTCTACAGGGCTTTTGCAAAAAACAAAAAACAATGCGCCAAATGCGAAGGCGCTTGTTCGGGTATAGATTTTAATAAGATTGATGTCGGCAAAACTTTTAATAAAAACCGGTCCCTATAGATCTATCCCGGTTTTAATAATGATAGACTCTGTTACACAAGGTAAGCTCAGAAATAATTTTCCAAAAAGGGTTTCATTTCCTGTTCTATACCTTTTCTAAGTTCCATCAAGCGTATAGCGTATTTTTCGAGGGCAATTTCATGGTCGGTGTGCGGTTCCCATTTTTTTGATGGTTTTGATTCACCCTTTTCATTCACAGCCACAAACACAATTACGCAATGGGTGGTTTTAATAAATTTATGTTCGGTTATTTTTCTTGAAAAAACATCGCATGAAATGTGTATGCTGGTATTGCCAGTGTATATCACCCGTGCAACAATTTTAACCAGGTCGCCAATGTGTATGGGTTTAAAAAAACGGATGCCCCCCACATATAAAGTAACACAGTAACCCTCTGCCCATGAGGTGGCGCAGGCATAAGCCGTTTGATCTATCCATTTCATCACCGCACCACCATGTACTTTTCCGCCGTAATTTACATCACCAGGTTCACTTATAAACTGAAAGGTTATTTGATTTTGCATAACTCGTGTTTGTTTTTTAATAGGGGTCGCTAATTTGTCATGGATAATTTGTTGTGATAAAGATAAGAAAATTGCACATTTGTTTTATGAAATCATACCTGCTTATAGATGAGAGTGGAGACCCTTTTTTCTTTGCAAATCGAAATAAACTATTGATTGGTACAGAAGGGTTTCAGCCTTATTTAATAATTGGATTGGTTCAAACTGATAACCGCAGAGCATTAAGAAAAGCAGTTGTAAAGTTTGTTGAAAACATTAAAGCCGATGCTATGTACAATTCTATTCCTTCGGTAAATAATAAAAAAGGATGGTATGTTCATGCCCGTGCCGACCACCCTGAAATAAGAGCAAAATTTTTCGAAATGTTACGAGCCCTGCCCGGCTTTAAAGCACACATTATTATCGCCAAAAAGCACATAAATATATTTAACCGGAAGCACAACAACAATCCTACTGAATTTTATTTTGATGTACTGCATCATTTACTTAAAGAGGTGTTAACAGATTGTACAATAGATTACAAACTTTATTTATCGAAGCGTGGTAATAATTCTATTCATCACTTTGAGCATGCAGTTAAAAAAGCTCTAAATTCAGAGAAGGAAATAAAATACACTTTAGAGATTGTACCAGGCAGCGAAATGCCCGAGTTAAGTATTATTGATTATTTAATGTGGGCGGTACAACGTAATTTATTAAAAGGTGAAAGCAGATACTTCGAGGCTTTAAAAAATAAATACGCAAGTGTTATTAACCTTTATGAAACTGAATAAAAAAAGCTAAAAAATCCAAACGCCCCCGTGCCAGTACTGGCATCACCCATCATGGGATGAGATGTGTAAGCGCTAAACTCTTTAGCTAAGACAAAGATACTAAAAACAATTTGATTGAATAAAATTTTCTGTTATTTTAAGGAGTGAGGTGAGTTCTGAGGTAAGTAAACGCAAAAAGAGAGTGTTCCGCTCCCGCCTCTCACTCTCTTTGCTGTTTTGTGGGCCCACCTGGAATCGAACCAGGCACCTACTGATTATGAGTCAGTTGCTCTAACCGAATGAGCTATAGGCCCTAAATCACCCAAATCATTTAGTTTTGGGACTGCAAAAATATATATTTGCAGCAGATTAGCAAAATTTATGGGCAAAATTAAAAATATCATTTTCGATTTAGGCGGGGTTATCATTAACCTGGATATCCCAAAAACGATCACATCCTTTACTGAGCTTGGGTTTGCTGATTTTAAATCGCTTTATACGCAGGCACAGCAAATTCCCCTTTTTGATGAATTTGACAAAGGGACGGTTTCTCCCGAAAATTTTTTTTCGGAGCTAAAAAAACTCTTGCAAACGGATATGGATGAAAGCAGGCTTATAGCAGCATGGAACGCGATGCTGCTTGATTTCCCACCACACCGAATGGATGTGATTGGGCAAATGAATAAGAAGTACAGAACGTTTTTGCTGAGTAATACGAATGAAACGCATGTTACAGCCTTTGAACAAATTCTGGAAGAGCAGCACGCTGTAAAGAACCTGAACCATTGTTTTGAAAAGGTTTATTATAGTTGCAGGATGAATATGCGCAAGCCAGACCCGGAAATTTTCAGGTATGTGTTGAATGAAAATAAATTAGTAGCCGAAGAAACTGTGTTTATTGATGATTCTATTCAGCATGTAAAAGGCGCTTTGACTTGCGGAATACAGGCTTATTTGTTGGATAAGAACAAAGACATTGTTGTTTTATTAGAAGAGCTTAAGCTTTTATAAATGCAATAACGGCCTGGTAAAATTCTTCAGGTTTTTCAGCATGTATCCAATGCCCCGAGCCAGGAATAGTAAGCAGGGTATAATCCGGGAAACGGCGCTCAATGTCAATGGTATCATCATCCGAAATATAATTTGAATTTCCACCACGTATGAACAGGGTCTTTACCTGGCTTGTGTTAGCGGGTGCTTCAATACCAATGTTGTCGTAATTTTTTTCTATCACCTTTAAATTAAAACGCCAGTTCATGCGCTTGTTGGAGTTGTCTTCCCAATAAATATTTTTTAATAAAAACTGCCGGGTACCAAAATCAGGAAGATGTTCAGTCATCAGCGCTTCCGCTTCTTTACGGGTGCTGATGGTATTGAAATCAACTGCGTTCAATGCCTTTAGTACATCGTGGTGGTGGGCGGTGTATGCACGCGGGGCAATGTCGGCAACAATTAATTTATCAAGTATTCCATCATAAGTTAAAGCAAAAAACATAGCGGTTTTTCCACCCATGCTGTGCCCTAATAAAATGGGATTTTTTAATTGATGTGTTTCAATAAACTCTTTAATATCTAAGGCCATTGCCTCGTAATTCCATTCTTCACTGTGCGGAGATAAACCGTGGTTGCGCTGATCGATGGTATATACTTCAAAACCTTGTTCCGCAAAACGTTTGGCCAGGCTGTTCCAATTGTCGCTTTGGCCAAATAAACCATGTAAAATTAATAAGGGTTGCCCTTCGCCGTATTTTCTGTATGCCAGTTCCACTTTAGTTCTTAGTTCCGTCTTCGTTTATAAATTCATTTGTTTATTCGTTCAATAGTTTCATCAGCTAATCATCCTTGCCCTTCTCAATCACCTGTCTCCTTTTTGGCTTTTAGCTTATTACTTTTGGCTTTTATCATCACATCAGCTAACCGTTCTCCCCATCTTCAAATTTTCAAATCAACTCATCATCAAATCCTGTTCTCCCATCAGCTGATCATCACATCAGCACATCAGCTAATCCTCAACACCTATCTCGTTTTAATTTACCGGTCTCCCATCTTCAAATCAACTCATCCTCAAATTCTCAAATCAATTGCCTCCGGTACATCTGTATAGTATTTTCCAAACCATAATACAAAGCGTCTACAATCAATGCGTGACCGATGGAAACTTCAAGTAAGTTGGGAATATGTTGTTTCAAAAATTTCAGGTTGTCCAGGTTCAGGTCGTGCCCTGCGTTTACACCAAGGCCCAGTTCAAGGGCCAGCTTTCCCGCTTCAGCAAAAGGTTGTATGGCTTCGTTGCGGTTAACAGGGTACAAACGGGCGTATTCTTCCGTGTACAGTTCAATCCGGTCTGTGCCTGTTTCTCTGGCACCTTCAATCATTTTTAATACCGGGTCTACAAATACAGAGGTGCGGATGCCGGCGGCTTTAAAAACCCCGATGATGTCTTGCAGGTATTGTTTGTTGGCCAGGGTATCCCAACCATGATCGGAAGTAAGCTGCCCGCCCGCATCGGGTACCAGGGTAACCTGTGTGGGTTTTATGTCCAGCACCAGGTCAACAAACTTTTGTTCTTTAGGATTGCCTTCAATATTAAATTCTGTTTTTAAAAGCGGTTTTAATAAGTGTACATCCTTGTAGCGGATGTGGCGTTCATCGGGCCTTGGGTGAACCGTAATGCCCTGCGCACCAAACCGCTCACAGTCAAGGGCTGTTTTTTGAACATCGGGAGTATTGTGGCCTCTGGAATTTCGCAGGGTGGCAATTTTATTAATATTTACGCTCAGTTTCGCCATATTTTAAATTTCGGTAAAGCTAAAAAATTGTAGTATTTTTGCTGCAAATTATTCCGGTGCAAAGATAATTGGAATAATGCTTAAAAAATCATAATTTAACTACATATAGATTTTTATGCTTGCCGCAGACCTGATTACAGATGAAGTGCCCCCGTTGAAACATTCGGATACGATAGACCTTGCCCTGCACTGGATGGAGGAGTTTAAGGTAACACATTTAGCTGTAGTGAAGGGGAGGGAACTGGTAGGACTTGTGTCGGAAGCCGATTTGCTTGATTCGAACAGCAAGCGGGAAGAGCAATTGGAAACAAGCAAGGTTCATTTTTTAAAACCTGTTATCCGCAGCGGGCAACACGCTTACGATGCATTAAAGTTAATGTCGGGAATGAACCTGACTTTGTTACCGGTGCTGGACGACAACGATTTGTACGCCGGTTCGGTTACACAAAAAAGTGTGCTTGAAAAAATGTCGGGAATTTCGGCAGTCATGGAACCCGGTGGTATTATTGAACTGGAAATGAATAAAAATGATTATTCGCTTACACAGATAGCAAGTATTATTGAAGGGAACGATGCAAAAGTATTGAGTTGTTACCTCACCTCTTTGCCCGATTCTATGAAAATAGAAGTAACCATCAAAGTAAACAAAGAAGATTTAACAAGAATATTGCAAACCTTTTACAGGTACAATTACCATGTAAAGGCTTCGTACCACCAGCAGCAGTTTTCGGATGATTTAAACCACCGCTTCAATGAATTTATGCGGTTCATTAACATATAACAAGTCCCCTTTATTGTTTAACAAAACACTGTTCCGGTTGTTTGTTGTTGCCCTGTTGTTTTGTTATGGCCACCCGCTTGTATCACAAACGGAGGAGGCGGGGAAACAAAGGCCCAGTAAGCAGTTCAAGCCACAATACAAAATAGAACAGATTGTTGTTACAGGAAATAAACGCACCAAAGAAAAAATAATTTTAAGGGAACTCAATTTTAAAACCGGTGATTTAATTACCCTCAATGAACTCGATTATTCAAAAATACGTTCGCAGCAAAACCTTATTAATACTTCGCTGTTTAATTTTGTAACCATTACTTCTCAGGCCAACGATTCGGCTTTAACCCTAAGTATTTATATTGATGTGAAAGAACGCTGGTACACCTGGCCTTCGCCTATTTTTGAAGTGCAGGACAGGAACTTTAATTCCTGGTGGGCTACTAAAGATTTGTTCAGGATCAATTACGGGATGTTCCTCACCTTCGAAAATGTAAGGGGCCGGAACGAATCGGTTACTTTAAAATTCAGGCGGGGCTACACCGAGCAATACGGTGTAGGCTACAGAATCCCCTACATCAATAAAAAACAAACCATAGGCCTGAACTTCGCCTATAATTTTTACCGCAACAATGAAATTGCTTACTCTACCCACGACAACCAGTTGTTGTTTTACCGCAATTACCGCAATTATGTACGCAAAGAACAGGAAGCTAAAATAGGAATAAGTTACCGCGATGGTTTGTATATGCGGCATTCGTTTGAAGCCCTGTACAAAAGCAGTTTTATTTGTGATACCATCAGAAAGTTAAACGCCTCTTATTTTATCTCCGACAGAAGCACTATTTCGTATTTCAGTTTGCAGTATTTATTCCGCTACGAAGTTAAAGACCAAAAAATTTATCCCCTGAAGGGCCATTCTTTTGAATTTAATGTAATAAAAGACGGACTGAATTTACTGAAGGACGAAACGGTTGATAATTTATTGCTTGCAGCCGCCGTTCGCAATTACTGGGCGATATGCCCGCGAATATACATGGCAACAGGTTTAAAGTTAAGGTACCTGCTGAACAATACACAGGTTTATTATTTTAACAGGGCCCTGGGTTTTAACGATTTTGTAAGAGGCTATGAGTATTATGTAATAGACGGACAAAATTTTGGTACGTTTAAAACCACCGTTAAATACCAATTGGTGAAACCCCGTGTTGTAAAAATACCGGTTAAGCGTTTCGAAAAGTTCAAACACATACCTTACGCTGTTTACCTCACCACGTATGGCGATGCGGGTTATGTACAGGATAAATTTTATTACAACGGAAACCCCCTGTCCAATTCCTGGTTAATAGGCTGCGGAGTGGGGGTAGACCTTGTAACGTATTACGATTATGTTTTAAGGCTTGAAGCATCCATGAATAAAATGCAGCAAAAAGGATTATTTTTGCACTTTTCGGCCCCAATTTAATTTGATATGACTATAGCTATTTACGCCCGGCCTGTTAAAGACAACAACGCCGATTACATTAAAACACTTAGCACACGGCTAAACAAAGAAAATGTAAAGCTTATTATTTTTGAAGACTATTATAAGTTTTTAAAAGAGGAATTTAAATTTAACCTCGATATTCCCACCTATAACAATTACAATTGCATTAAAGGAAATGTAGATTTTATTATTTCGCTTGGTGGCGACGGAACTATACTCGAAACATTGGACCTGGTGCGTGATTCCGGAATTCCGGTACTGGGTGTAAATACAGGCCGGCTTGGTTTTTTGGCCAGTGTGTACAAAGAAGATTTTAGTACAGCTATTCAATGTTTGTTAGACAATAAATTCAAATTGGACAAGCGTGAATTGATTGAATTAAAAACAGCCGGTGATTTATTCGGGGATTTGAATTTTGCGGTCAACGAATTGACCGTACTTAAAAAAGATTCATCAACCATGATTACCATTGATGCAAAAGTAAACGGAGAGTTTTTAAATTCGTATTGGGCCGATGGTTTAATCCTTTCCACTTCTACCGGTTCTACCGCCTATTCTTTAAGCTGTGGAGGCCCCATTATGGTTCCCGACTCGGGCAACATTGTATTGACCCCCATTGCCCCGCACAACCTGAATGTGAGGCCCATTGTATTATCAAACAACAACGAAATAACCTTAACGGTAAAAGGAAGAAGCCCACATTACTTAGCTTCACTCGATTCGCGCACCGCTCAAATAGACTCTTCGGTAGAACTCCTTGTTAAAAAGGCCGGCTTTACCTTTAACCTCATCAACCTCGAAGGACAGCATTTCTTTAAAACCCTGCGCAGTAAACTGATGTGGGGGATTGACAGGAGGAATTAGAGGTGGGTAGTGAGACATTAGTATTGAGATGTGAGTAGTGAGAGAATGAGAAGTTTTGCAGGAATAAAAATGAGGATATAGTTCTTTTTGTCGACTAATTACTAATCGGTACGAATATACTAATGCAGTTATATAGAGTGATACTACACATAGATTAGTATATTCGTACTGATTCGTATTCGTAGATCCGTACTTCGTCAATCGTAATTTGTCAACCCTGTTTCGTTACTCCAACATTAGTACATTCGTACAAAATTCGTATTTCGCAGATCAATTCGTAATCGTCAATCGTACTTTGTCCCTCGTCAATCGTAATCGCCCTACAGGGGGTCCACATCAATATGCATCCTCACTTTTTTAAACATAACATTGATACGGAAATTATTGACCTGCAACCACAACAATTCCCTTACTTTTTGCGAAGCATATTCCCGGTCGGTTTTTAATATAATGCGTTTATGAAATTCGTTTTTAATACGGGCTACAATAGGAAACTCAGGACCCAGCACCCTGTCGGGGAAAGCAGCTTTTAAAGTGGTGGCAAATTCTTTTGAAGAGTAATTCAGTAAATCAATGTCTTTCGAAACTAAGGTGAATTCAATTAAACGGAAATAAGGCGGGTAATTAAATGATTTTCTGTCTATCAATTGGTGTTGGTAAAACTGCTGGTAATCGTTGTCGATGACGTATTTAATTATTTCGTGCGAGGCTTGTGTAGTCTGCACAATTACTTTTCCTTTTTTTTCTTTTCGGCCTGCACGTCCGCTTACCTGGGCCATTAACTGGTAGCTTCTTTCAAAGGCCCTGTAATCGGGGAAGTTCAGCATCTGGTCGGCGTTAATAATGCCCACTAAACTTACGTTGTCAAAATCGAGGCCTTTGGTAACCATTTGTGTACCCACTAAAATATCAATGTCGCGGTTTTCAAAATCGTTGATAAGCTGGCGGTAAGCATGTTTACTGCGGGTGGAGTCGAGGTCCATACGGGCCACCTTTGTTTCGGGGAAAAGAATTTCTATTTCCTCTTCAATTTTTTCGGTACCAAAACCTTTGTAACGTAAATCGTTGCTGCCACAAGCCCCACACACCGATGGGGGCGACATGGTATACCCGCAATAATGACAACTTAATTTGTTGGAAGCCTTGTGGTAAATGAGCGATACATCGCATTGTATACACATGGGTATCCAGGCGCACACCTGGCATTCGGTATAAGGGGCAAAACCACGGCGGTTCTGAAACAAAATAACCTGCTCCTTTTTTTGCAGGGCCAGCTTTATTTCTTCTTTTAATTTATCAGTAAAAATTGAAGCAGAAGCTTTTTTCCCTTCCTGTTTGGCATCGGCTACTTCAATATCGGGTAAAGTCGCATTTCCGTATCGCTTCAACAATTCAACCAGGGCATATTTTCCCTGCTGTGCATTGTAATAGGTTTCTATACCGGGCGTGGCAGAGCCCAGCAAAACTTTTGCCTTGTGCAGGTGTGCTAAGTAAATGGCTGCATCGCGGGCATTGTAGCGGGGGGCAGGGTCGTGTTGTTTGTAGGAGGTATCGTGTTCCTCGTCAATAATAATTAAGCCCAGTTTGCTGTAGGGTAAAAACAAAGCCGAACGGGCCCCCAATATAACCTGGTAAGTACGCTGGTTGATAATTTCTTCCCCGTCTGTTTTGGTTTGTAAAACATTGTTCCATATTTCTACCCTTTCGTTTTCCGAAAAGCGGGAATGGTAGACTCCGATCTTATCGCCAAAATAATGTTGTACGCGGTAAATAAGTTGTGTGGTCAAAGCAATTTCGGGCACTAAGTACAACACCTGCTTGCCCTGGGCCAGGGCTTCTTCCATTAGCCTGCAATATATTTCTGTTTTGCCGCTGCCGGTTACACCGTGCAGTAAACAAACGTCTTTTGTAGCAAAGTGTGTTTTTATTTCGGCCAGTGCCCTTTGCTGGTCTTCGTTCAGGCTTTTGTTTTGTTTGTCTTCGGCCTGGTATTCAAGGCGCCCTGTTTCAAAGTCCTGTTGTATAAATATGTTTTTTTTAAGCAGGGAATTTAAGGGGGCAGCATCAAAATGTTTTACCAACTCGTGTCGTTTGATCCAGCCTTTTAACAAAGGGGAATTTCCTGCCTGTTTGTTTTTGTTGCTGGTATCCAGGTAATACATCAACACTTCCAATTGTTTGTAAGCTTTCTTTTCCAGCTTGTCAAATACATTTTTCAGGGCCTCTTCGTTATTCAGTAAATCATCGTTCAGCTTAAGGTAAGGAACCAACAGGGGTTTGTATTTTTCTTTTACTTCTTCGTAAGTTAATACCAATCCTTTTTTGATTAATGTTTTAATAAGGGGCTGCACATTCTTCAGCTGAACTATTTTCTCAACTTCTTCCAATGCCAGTACATTGGTTATTTGCAGGGCCTCCACAATTAAATATTCTTTATCGCTTAATGCGGCTATAACTTCGGGTGTAAGTTCAACTTCTGTGTTTAATACTATTTTCGATTCGCTGTTTAGTTTTAAACCTCCGGGCAATGCAGCATTCATTATTTCGCCGGGATAACACATGTAGTAAAAAGCCATCCAGTCCCACAAAGCAAACTGAAAGTGATTGATGATGGGCTGCTCATCTAAAATGGAATCAATGTATTTGGCTTCGTAATTTTTTGGAGGGCTTAGGTGTATGTTTTTTACAACCGCGGTGTATAGTTTGGTTTTGCCCAGCTGAACGATTACACGTTGCCCGATGAGTACCTGCTCATTGAACTGGAAGGGCACGCGGTAGGTGTAGAGGTTAGGGACTGCAAGAGGCAATATTACATCAACAAATAAAGTTTTGCGGTCATTCATAATTTTATTTCCTCTAAGAGGGATATAAAAGTAAGAAAAGGCAGGGAATTATAATCAGGAAATAAGGAAAGCCAAAACAGCGCCTAAAAATATGCTAAAGAGTTTGGCAAAATTATACCTGTGGTTTTCGCCGCTTTCAAACATAATGGTGGTGGAGATGTGCAGGAAAATACCGACTACAATACCCAGGGCAATATTCATAATCTGATCGAAATTGCCGATGCCCGAAAGTTTTAACACTTCACTGAAACAGGCACCCAAGGGGGCCATTAAACTAAACAGCACGAGGTAAAAAACGGCTTTCGATTTAGACATCCCCATTTGCAGCATCATTACCATAAAGGCGAGTGATATTGGGATGTTGTGCAGGGTGATACCAATTACAAGCGATTGTTTAAAACCAATATAGGAAAGAGGGTAATCGTGTACAATGGATTCGGAAACAGGGATGCCTTCGATAAAGGAGTGCAGGTACAAGCCGACAAGGATGCTTACAGGCAGTATCACTTTGTGTTTATGCCCCTCGTGGGGATGGTGATGGATGTGCCCGTGTTCAATACCCGTAGAAAAATAATCGAGCAGGAGCTGTA
>JAHEYF010000134.1 GCA_023251755.1 Bacteroidota bacterium | reverse complement strand
TTCCCATACTATAATATTGTGTGTAGAAGCTGCATCTACTGTAACCATACAGATCAACTGGGTATTGGTGGATGTACAGCTGGTGCTTACATTTTTACAGTTTTGGTTGTTTCCACAACTGTTAGCGGCAATTAAACAAACACTGTGTACACCTGCCGTAGTGTAAACGTGTGTCGGGTTACTTAAGTTGGACCCGTTGCCATCGCCAAAATCCCACATATACGTACTACCGTTGGTGGTGGTATTGGTAAGTGTTAAGGTAAGGGCTGATACCGAGCTGCTGAAGTTGGCTACAGGCGGTGTACACACCTGCATTTGCTGGCAAACGGTATTGGTTCCGCAACCGTTTGTTGCAGTAAGGCATACATTGTAGGTGCCGTTGCTGGCATAGGTGTGGTTCACAACAGAAAGTATACTGATGCCAGTGGCGTCACCAAAATTCCATTGCACACTTGAAGCATTGGCCGAGGTGGATACAAAGTCTACCATTAAACCCTGCTGGCTGGTAGCAAAACTGGCGACAGGCTGGGCACAAATAATAGTAACGGCTTGTGTTATAGAATCAACACCGCAACCGTTGTTGACTTTTAATTTTACGTTATAGGTTCCTGCATTTTGATAGGTGTGGGCAGGGTTGTTTTGCGTGGAGCTTTGTCCATCACCAAAATCCCAATGGGCAAGAGCTGAGTTAACAGAGGTGTTGGTAAAGTTTGTCGTCATACCTGATACCGCGTAGTTGTATGCAGCTGTTGGGGTTACACAGGTAACAACCACATTGTGGCAAATGGTATCGCTACCGCACCCGTTGGTGGCGATTAAACAAATGTTATAGGTACCGCCGTTGTAATAAGTGTGAGGCGAGGTAAAGGCTGTGGAAGTAGCACCGTCTCCATAAGTCCACAATATATTTGCGGCATTGGTGCTTGAATTAACAAAGCTTACCATGTTGCCTGTAGCGCTGGCCGCATAACCTGCAACAGGCGGTGTACAGTTTACACTGATGAGTTGGTGAATCGTATCTGCATCGCCACAGGAGTTGGAAGCAATTAAAATTACATTGTAACCTCCGCCAAGGAAAT
Organism: Bacteroidota bacterium; assembly: GCA_023251755.1. Lineage (GTDB taxonomy): Bacteria > Bacteroidota > Bacteroidia > B-17B0 > Aurantibacillaceae > JAHEYF01. Next base: position 10,554 of record JAHEYF010000134.1, on the reverse strand, counting down.
AAGTATGCACAGGGCTTGCCTGTGTGGACGTATTGCCATCGCCAAAGTTCCATAAATAATTGTTGGCGTTTTGCGAAATGTTGGTGAAAGTTACTGATTGACCACTTACAGTATAAGTAAAACCTGTAGCCAGCGGACTGCATACGGTAAGGCTGGTACACAAGGTGTCGCTGTTGCCGCAAACATCGGCAGCAATTAAGCACACGGTGTAATTGCCCGGTGTAGTATAAGTGTGAACAGGGCTTTCAAGTAAGGAAGTATCTCCATCGCCAAAACTCCAGTGGTAGGCCGTTGCGAATTGTGAGGTGTTGGTAAAGCTTACGGCGAGTGAATTTTGAGCATGGATAAAAGTGGCCTGAAGTGTTGCGGATGAGAAATTCCAGCCGCTGTTGTTACTTACATTGGTACTGCTGGCGGCATTAAATACGGCGCCACCTGTTGCGTTGATGTCTCTCATATCAATATACCCTACAGTAACTGTACCCCATGATTTACTGATGTAAGCCTGAGAACCCGCACTGTTGGTTTGCAATATTGTGTGCTGTGTACAGGTTCCTTCGGCTTTTAAATAATAATTAATGGTTTGTATGGTGTTGGTGGTCAGTTTGTAAGTACGGCCTGCTGCAAACAGCAGGGTGTCGAAAGATGCACTGGCGGTGATGTTGCCATCGCTTTTAAAGTTGGCCTTTCCAAAAGTACCGCCGGCATTGCTCACATTGGCTGCGCTGTTAAAAATAACTTCATGAAAAATACCTGAAGTGGTATTGATGGTTGCTGTAGAGTTGAATGTTATTTTATTAAAAGAAGAAGCAGCTCCCGGTGATACGGTGCCTGTTCCGTTAAAAATTACGTTGTTGTATACAGAAGCATTTCCGGAAGAGATCGTCCCCGGATCGACACCATTAAATGTTACGTTGTTAAAGAAAGAGCCTGTGCCCGGATTGATGGTACCGCCTCCGTTAATAATTACATTGTGGAAAGTAGAGGTACCGCCATTGATATACCCACCGGTGTTGGTATCTACAAAGATGACATCGTAATAAACATCGTTGGCCCCTGCGGTTAAGTATGTGTAAGAATAGGTATTGGTGAACCGCAGCAAGGAAGTTCCTGCATCTAAAGCAAAGTTAGTGCCTGTGCTGGTCCAGGCTGTTCCGTTGGCACTCATGGTAACTACCGATGAACCCAGTAAGAGTGCGCGCACATCGCTGCCGCTTGAATTGAAAATGGAACAGCTGATGTTTTTATTATTGCTGACTAAGGTTCCGCTGCTCAGGAAAATAGTAGCCGAAGTAGTAAAAGCATCGCGCAAAGTCCAGTCGCCGCTACCATCAAAATATACGTGGGTAGGAAAAGTTTTACCGGCAGTAAAAATAACATTACCGGGATTGGTAGACTTAAAATTAAAATTACCGCTGTAGCTGGCAATATTGGTACCTGCTGCAAGGCGGAGGGAACCATAAATATTAAGGGCCGAAGCGCCGGTGAGGATATTGCTGTTGGTTATTCCTGTCCAGTTCATACTGTCGCAATAGGCAACAATGTCAATGGTTACACTTTGCCCGCTGGCCGTAAATGAGTTCACATCAAAATAAACGTTGTCGTACAAGGTAGGTATGCAAGCCCCTGGTGCCCCTCCGCTGGTGGCAGACCAATGGGCAGAATTACTCCAGTTACCGGTACCGCCTACCCAGTATAAATTTTGTCCAACCGGTGTGGTAAGCGTCCAGCCCGTGTTATTGCCCAGATCGGTTATGCTGGCCGCGTTAAAGGTTGCACCACCTGTTGCTTTAATGTCTTTCATCCTAACATAACTCACCGAAACAATGCCTGAAGCTTTGCTGATTGTAGCCTGTGAACCTACAGTGTTTGATTGCAGTGAAATGGGCTGACTACAAGTCCCGATGGCTTTCAGGTAATTGTTCACAGTTTGAACCGTGTTATAGGTTAATACATAATTGTGCGAACCGGCCAAAAGCAAAGTATCGTAAGTATTGTTGGTAGTAATGTTGGCATCGTTTCTGAAGTCTGCTTTTTTATAGCTCCCGTTTGCATTGGATACGCTGGCAGGGCCGTTAAAGAGCACATTGTTAAAAGTGGTTCCCGAAGTAGACAGGGTAGCATTCGCACCAAATGTTACATTGTTAAAGGACGATGCCGCACCTGTACCAATGGTACCGTTACCACCAAATACAACATTGTGGTGAACAGATCCGGCCCCGGAGGATACATTGCCCGCTACGGAACCGTTAAATGTAATGTCGTTAAACACCGAACCGGCACCAGGGCTAATTGTTCCTCCACCGTTAACAGTTACGTTACGAAATTGTGAAGTACCACCGTTGATGTAACCGCTTGTATTGGGATCGGTAAACAGCACATCGTAATACACATCATTGTTACCTGCCGTGAGGTAGGTATAGGAATAGGTATTGGTGAACTTAAGCAGGGAAGTACCTGAACTGAGCCCGAAATTAGAGCCGGTGCTGTTCCAGGCTGTACCGTTGGCTGTCAGGGTAACAGTGGATGATCCCAAAATAAAAGAACGCACATTGCTACCTGTTGAATTGAAGGCCGCACAGGTAAAATTGTTGTTGCCGGTGTTTACACTTCCATTCACCAGGTTCACGTCGCCTGTTGATGCAAAGGCATCAAGCAGAGCCCAGTTGCCTGTTCCGTTGAAATAAATATCGGGGCATGAAAATGTTTTTCCGGCTGATACAATAACGGTAGCGATACTGGCAGAATGAAAACTAAGGTTGCCGGTATAACTGGAAATACCTACTCCTGCGTTCAACCGGAGTGAGCCGTAAATATGTAAATCGGCCGAACCCGTCATGCTGTTGGTATTGGTTATTCCTGCCCAGTTCATGCTGTCGCAATAAGCTACTATATCAATTAAAACGCTTTGTCCACTGGCGCTAAAGGAATTGGCGTCAAAATACACATTGTCGTACAAGGTTGGGATACAGCCTCCCGGAGCACCGCCGCTGGTGGTAGACCAATGGCTGGCATTGCTCCAGCTGCCGGTACCACCCACCCAGTATAAATTTTGTCCTGAAGGTGTGTTAATGGCCCAGCCTGTATTGTTGCCCAGGTCGGTTGAAGAGTTCAGGGTAAAGGTTGCACCGCCCGCAGCTTTAATGTCTTTCATGGTAGCATAACTTACCGTAACAGCCCCCGATGACTTACTGATAGTAGCCTGCGAGCCGGCTGTATTCGAATGTATGGTAATTAACTGGCTGCAATTGCCAATGGCCTTAAAATAATTATTAATAGTCTGTGTGGTGTTTTGCGTAAGTGTGTAAGTGTGTGCGGGTGCAAAAAGCAAAGTATCAAATGTATTTGGGCTGGTAATCGACGCGTCTGTTTTAAAGTCTGCTTTTTTAAATGTACCGTTGGTATTCGACACAGTGGCCGTACCATTAAATACCACGTTGTTAAAGGCTGTTCCGGCAGTAGATATACTTGCAGTACCACCAAATGTTACGTCGTTAAAAGTAGAAGCTGTTCCAACACCTACCGTTCCATTGGAATTAAAAATTACATTGTGATAAATGGAACCTGCTCCCGAAGATACATTCCCTGCTACAGCACCGTTAAAGCTTACATCGTTAAAATAAGAACCTGCACCGGGGTTGATGGTGCCGCCGCCGTTAATGGTTACGTTGTGATAGGTAGAAGATCCTCCGTTGATATAACCGCTTGTATTGGGATCAGTGAACAGCACATCGTAATACACATCGTTGTTACCGGCTGTGAGATAGGTGTAGGAATAGGTATTGGTGAATTTGAGTAAAGAGGTGCCTGCATCAATAGCAAAATTGGTTCCTGTAATGTTCCAGGCTGTTGCGTTACCGGTTAAGGTAACCAATGATGTTCCCAGAATAAGCAGGCGGACCGTGTTACCGGTTGAACTGAATAAACTACAGGTAAAGTTTTGATTGCCGGTGTTTAATGTACCATTGGTTAAGGCAATGTTACCAGTCGTTGCAAAAGCATCTTTTAGTTTCCAATCGCCGCTGCCTGCAAAAAATATATTGGTGGCAAATGTTTTTCCGGCCGAGGTAATTTTATTGGCAATGTTGTTCGAGTCGAAATAAATGGCCCCGGTGTAGTTGGAAACATTGAGTGTTGAGGAAAGTGTAAGTGAACCGCTGATATGCAGGGCAAAGGTTCCGGTCATGATGTTGGAATAACTGATAGCAGACCAGTTCATGCTGTCGCAATAGGCAATAGCATTAATGGTAACGCTTTGCCCACTGGCGCTAAACGAGTTGGTATCAAAATACACATTGTCGTTAACAGTAGGGGTGCAATTGCAACTTGCTCCGCCGCTGGTAGCCGACCAATGAGCGGTACTGTTCCAGTTGCCACTGCCGCCTATCCAGTATAAGCTGGCTGCACGGGTATTGGCCGAAAAAATTAAGCTTAGCATTAAAACAGCTATAGCTTTGAATGAATTTTGAACTTGCGGGAAATGCATTTTCGTTTTTATTTTATATGTATAAATATGATAATGAGCGGTTGAGGCATTTTAGCTGCTTTTGTTTTAGGTGGGGAATAAATAAACCAAAGCCTTAAAATTGCAGACCAAATTTAGATATAAACCGTCAAATAAAAAAACCATCCGGCTAAGGATGGTTTTTTTCAGGTGTTTTCCTGTATGCAATCAGGTGTTTTTCTTTTTAAGACCGATTTTGACTACGATATAAATGCTTTGGGTTCTCGCAGATTTGCGCAGAGTTTAGCGCTAAGTTCCGCAGAGCTGTTAATTTGGTAATTCATCTGCGAAACGCTGTGTTTTTATCAGCGTTTCTCTGCGAGAAAAAAATGCTTTACTTAAAACTCCAGTCGTATTTGGATAAATCCTGAACGCAGTGTTTTAAAAGTTTTATACTGGCTTCAATATCCTGTTTGTGGCACATTTCAATAACCTGGTGTATGTGCCGTGTAGGTATTGAAACGGCGCCCGAAATTGAACCGCCTGGCACGTGCCTTTGTAAAGCTGCAGTATCGGTTCCTCCGGCGGTTAGTATCTCTACCTGCCACTTGATGTTGTTTTTATCCGCTGTTTTTTTCATGTAGTCCACCATGCGGTAATCGCAGATGGTAGATGAGTCCATTATTTTTATAGCCGTGCCTTTGCCCAACTCGGTTACTTTTTCGTGTTCCTTTGCTCCGGGCACGTCAAATGCAATGGTGGTATCGAGGCCAAACCCAAAATCGGGTTGTATTTTAAGTGCCGATACCTGTGCCCCGCGAATGCCCACTTCTTCCTGCACGGTAAACACGCCGTATATATCATATTCCGGTGCCTTCAACTGTTTTAAGGTTTCGATTAAAATAAATACAGAAACCCGGTTGTCGAGGGATTTGCAATTTACACAGTCGCCCATTTCAATCAGCTCACGTTCGCGGGTAATGGCGTCGCCAACAGTAATGTATTTCTCCACTTCTTTTTTCGACATGCCGAGGTCAATAAAGTAATCCGTAATCTGGGGTACTTTGTTCCGCTCTTCGGCTGTCATTACGTGTATGGGTTTGCTGCCCATCACGCCTATCAGGTTTTGCTTTCCGTGCAACACTACACGTTGTGCGGTAAGTGTTTTAGGGTCAAAACCGCCCAGGGTATGAAAACGAACGAAGCCCTGCTCATCAATATGTGTAACAATAAAGCCGATCTCATCCATGTGCGCGGCAATCATTACTTTGCAGGGATTTTTGGATTTTCCTTTGATCAAAGTAATCACATTGCCCATGTTGTCGATTTCAACAGCATCAACATGCGGGGTTATTTCTTTAATAACCAGTTCCCTGATTTTTTGCTCACGTCCCGGAACACCAGGCGTTTCAGCAATTTTTTTTAAGAGGCTAACGTTTATAGACATATTATTTGTTTATTCGTTCAATAGTTTATTCGTTCAATAGTTTAGCCCTTAGGAGAACACGAACTTATGAACAAATAAACAATTAAACTGTTGAACTATACTAACCGAGATAACTCAATTTCAACATATTCGTTCTTCCCTTGTCTTTCATGGGCATACTGGCGATGTTAATTACAAGGTCATCGTCTTTGGCATAATTGTGTTTGCGTATGTAAGCTTTTAAATCGGCAATGGTATCGTCGGTGCTTTCATACTTGTCGTAATAAAAACCGCGCACACCCCATACAAGGCTTAAAGCCGTCAGCAAAGAAGTGTTATCGGTAAAAATATAAATATGCGCTTTGGGCCGGTGACTGGCTAATTTATAAGCCGTGTAACCGCTATTGGTAAGGGATATAATGGCTTTTGCATTCGACTGGTGTGCAAGGGTACAGGCGCTGAAACAGATGGAATCGGTGATGTAGGTATTGGTGCGTACTTCGGGTGCATGTTCGCGGTAATAGATATCGTCTTTTTCTTCCACGTGCGAAATAATGCGCTGCATGATTTCAATTACTTTTACCGGGTATTTCCCCACCGAAGTTTCGGCGCTTAGCATTACTGCATCAGCCCCGTCCAGTACTGCATTGGCCACATCGTTCACCTCGGCACGGGTAGGTGTAAAACTGGTGATCATGCTTTCCATCATTTGAGTAGCAATAATTACAGGCTTTCCAATGTTAATGCATTTTTGCACTATGCTTTTCTGCAGCATCGGCACCTGTTCTAAAGGAAGCTCAACGCCCAGATCGCCACGGGCTACCATCACCCCGTCGGTTACTTCAATAATTTTATCTATTTCACGAATGGCTTCAGGTTTTTCTATTTTAGCAATTACACGTGTTTTTTTGTTTTTGTTGATGATGATGTTTTTCAGTTCCACAATATCTGTAACCGAACGCACAAATGAAAGTCCGATCCAATCGAAATCATTTTCGAGTGCAAAGTCCAGGTCGCGTAAATCTTTAATGGTTAAACAGGGCAAGGAGATTTTTGTGTTGGGCAGGTTGACTCCTTTTTTTGAAGAGAGCGTTCCCCCTGAAATTATTTTCGCAAACACTTCATCTTTCCCGTTTGTGCTGATCACTTTCAGGTGTATTTTTCCATCGTCAATCAGCACCAGCTCGCCTTCTTTTACATCCTGTGGAAACTGTGGATAAGTAATATAAACACGGTTTTCATCGCCTTCACATTCTTTGGTGGTAATGGTAATTTCTTTGCCGTTGATCAATTCCACTGCATTGTTTTTTACGGTACCGATGCGCAATTTAGGGCCCTGTAAGTCGCCCAAAATACCAATGTGTCTGTTTAGTTTTTCGTTTAGTGCGCGGATATTGTCTACCGTTTTTTTAACGGCATCGTAATCGCCGTGCGAAAAATTGATCCGGCATATATCCAGTCCGGCGAGGAACATTTCCTCCAGCACAGCAATATCAGCAGTAGCCGGCCCCATGGTGGCTACAATTTTTGTTTTGTTAAAAGTCAGGTCCATTGTTTAGATTTTAGTATTGAGTACATAGTATTGAGTATTGAGATGCAAGACCCGGAACTATTGGTTTAGAATTTAGTTTTATTTTTCTTATTGTCACCATATCTTGTATTGTCATTTATGGCTTATTACTTTTTACTTATGGCTTTTAACTAAAAAATAAGATTTTTCTTCGACGGCAAATCATTTACATCGGTAACACATATATTTAAAATAAACGGTATTTGTTTTAATTTGTTTTCAATGGCTGTTGCTACATCCGGATCGTAAGGGGTACGGAGAATAAATAAATAGTCTGTGTTCGCTAATTCCGGTACAAGGTAAGCTTTTTGTGCGGTGGCTGAGGGATCTGTTTCTCCAAATAAATCGGGTGGGGCAGGTTTTTTGGGATCGACTGTTTTGGAAGCGTTGTAACTTTTATTGGAAACTAAATTGTATTCGAGGTATTCCGCTTCGTCTTCGTAATAAAAAAAGGAAAACAACAACTGGTCTTCCTGCTTTTTATTTTTTAATTCAAGGGGTTCTTCCCTTATAAAATCAATTCCCAAAGCCCTGTTCATGGCAATGCATAATTTATAATCAGGCTCATGACTTGAAATAGCGAACAGCATAAAATTAAAATCGTATTCTATATCTAAGGTAAATTTAGCCATACGGCAATCATGCGATTTTATAGTTTATCAAAAGTAGGAAAAATTAGTTAGGAAGTACGATTGACGAGTTACGAATAACTGCTACGGATACGAATTTTGTACGAATATACTAATGTATCTATATACAGTACTACCACATTCAGATTAGTATATTCGTATAGATTCGTAATTAGTAGCCCATTACGAACAAAGAACTTTAAACTACACTTTCTCCAAAGCCAATTGCGCCGCCAACTGCTCCGCCCTGCGTTTGGAGGTGTGCTGAAAGGTAACAAGGGGCTGGTCGTCAATTTCAATTTGTATAACAAACAGTTTGTGCAGGCCTTTCCCCTTTTCTTCGATGAGGTTAAACACTAATTTCTTTTTTTCACGCTGACAGATATTAATCAGTCGGCTTTTGTAATCGGTATCGGTGTGTTCAATTTCATCAATATCGAGGTGTACTTTTAAAATGCGTTCCAGCACAAACTGCCTGGTTTTTTTATGCCCGGCGTCTAAGTATATAGCTCCTATCAGGGCTTCAAAGGCATCTCCGTTAATGGAGCCGGCCCTTGCCCCGCGCAATTCCGATTTAATGAGGTTGTTCAATCCTAATTTAAGCGCCAGCTGGTTCAACTGACTGCGGTTCACAATGCGGGAGCGCATCTGGGTCAGAAAACCTTCTTCCTTAAAGGGGTACAGTTGAAATAAATATTCGGCCACAATGGCTCCTAATACTGCATCTCCAAGGTATTCCAGGCGTTCATTGCTGTCTTTGATCCCTTTTTTTATTTCCTTTGAAGCCGAGCTGTGCCTCAGTGCCTGTTTATAAAGGGAGATGTTCTTCGGGTAAAAACCCAAAATAAGGTAAAGCGTGTCAGCTAATTTTTTTTCTTTAGAACCGCTGAACCTTAGTTTTTGTAAAAAGTTAAGCAAGATGCTTGTTTTAATTCTGGAATTTCTTCACAATAACACAGGCGTTGTGTCCGCCAAAACCAAAGGTATTGCTTAATGCATAATTTACCTGGCGTTTTTGTGCTGTATTGAAGGTGAAGTTAATTCTGTTGTCAAATTCCGGATCGTCGGTAAAATGGTTAATGGTGGGGGGAATAATATCGTTACAAACCGCCATCACGCAGGCCAGGGCTTCAACAGCACCGGCAGCGCCCAGCAGGTGGCCTGTCATTGATTTGGTAGAACTGATGTTCAGTTTATAAGCGTGTTCGCCAAATACTTTTTGTATGGCTTTTACTTCGGCTATATCGCCCAATGGGGTCGAAGTCCCGTGAGTATTGATGTAATCGATCTGGTTGGCCTGGAGTTCGGCATCGTTCAGGGCGTTCAGCATTACATTCATAGCGCCCAATCCTTCGGGATGCGGGGCTGTAATATGATGTGCATCAGCACTCATTCCTCCGCCAACTATTTCGGCGTATATTTTTGCGCCCCGTTTTATGGCGTGTTCGTATTCTTCCAATACAAGTCCCACTCCACCTTCACCCAGAATAAAACCATCGCGGTCTTTGTCGTAAGGACGGGAAGCGGTTTGTGGCGAATCGTTGCGTGTACTCATGGCGTGCATGGCCGTAAAACCACCTACACCTGCTTCGTTGATAACGGCTTCTGAACCACCGGTAACAATGGCATCGGCTTTACCCAGACGGATGTAATTAAAGGCATCTATCAGGGCATTGGTAGAGGAAGCACAGGCGGAAACCACACAAAAATTGGGACCCCTGAAACCATAGCGCATAGAGATCAACCCGGCGCAGATATCAGAAATCATTTTTGGGATAAAGAAAGGGTTAAAACGGGGAGTCCCGTCGCCTTTTACATAATTGGTACACTCGGTTAAAAAGGTGTCTAATCCACCAATACCCGAAGCCCAGATAACGCCTACACGGTCGGGGTTCGCGGCTCCTTCCTTGTCGAGCCCCGAATGGGCAACGGCCTGGCTGGAGGCAGCAATGCCCAACTGGGAAAAGCGGTCCATTTTACGAGCCTCTTTTTTATCAATAAAATCTTCGGGATTAAAACCTTTTACTTCGCAGGCAAACTGGGCTTTAAACTTCGACGCATCAAAATGTGTTATTGGCGCAGCTCCGCTAACACCCTTAATTAAATTCGTCCAATAATCGTTAACGTTGTTGCCAATCGGGGTAACTGCACCCATTCCGGTAACTACTACGCGCTTTAATTGCATCGGATACTGGTTAATGACGGGTTATTATAAACCTATTCCGGGTTTGCGGCCCGGAATAAAGCTTGATAAGATCAAAAAAATTATTTTGCGTTTGTTTCGATGTAGCTAACAGCGTCCCCTACGGTAGAGATTTTTTCAGCCTGATCATCAGGAATAGCAATGTTGAATTCTTTTTCAAATTCCATGATTAATTCCACGGTGTCTAATGAATCGGCACCTAAATCATTGGTGAAACTTGCAGTAGGAACTACTTCTTTTTCATCTACACCTAATTTATCAACGATGATGGATTTTACTTTT
>JAHEYF010000031.1:34763-46787 GCA_023251755.1 Bacteroidota bacterium | reverse complement strand
CCCATCCCGATAGAAAATTTTTCGGATGAAAAGGAAGCCAAAGAATGGTTGAAACAATATTTGTAGAAGATCCGTTTCATGCTATCCTTTACACCAGTATTTTCAATCCGATAGCTATCGGATCAGCTAATCACCGCTGCCCTTTGCAACCTGTCGTTAATCGCCCGGCCTAAAAAATTATCAGGGAATTTTTCGGCTACAATCAGCTCGGCGTCTGTTTCATCAAGCTGGCGCATAGCCGCAAATAAATGGTGAGCGGCTTCTTTTAAATTACCTGCAGGTGACAACACTTTTAAATACCCTTCCTGTTGCAGTTTGTAAACAGCAGTAAAACTAATTACCGCTATCCTTTTATTTTTTTTCGCATCCAATACCTGCTGAACATCATCACTTATTAAAAGTGCTTTACGGGTAGCGTAATGGCTTTTTAACTGTCCCGGCGCTTTAGGGTTGGACGATTGGTTGATACTCATTTCTACTTTCCCAATCAGTTTTTCTATTTCTTCCAGCACCAAACCACCTAAGCGGTATACCACAGGCTCTTCAATATCAGTAAAACCAATAATGGTCGATTCGAGGCCGATTTCACATTCACCCCCGTCTAAAATATAATTTACCTTATTGCCCAGTTGTTTGGCCACATGTGCCGCCTGTGTAGGACTTACATACCCGAATGGATTGGCACTGGGGGCGGCCAGCGGAAAATCAATACCCTGCAACAAAGCCAATGTTAAAGGGTGGGCGGGAATGCGTACAGCTACCGTATCTAAACCCGAACTCACTATATCAGGAACAATAGCTGCTTTGGGCAATAAAAGTGTGAGGGGGCCCGGCCAAAACTTAGTAGCCAATTGAAGCGCCAGTTCTGGAATAGCAGTAACATAGCCCTTTACTTTTTCTAAGGAATCCGTATGAATAATTAAAGGATCAAAAAAGGGCCTGTTTTTGGCCTCAAAAATTTTCATCACGGCGTTTGCATCCAGGGCATTGGCCGCCAGTCCATACACTGTTTCAGTAGGAATAGCCACTAAGCCACCTGCCCTTAGTAATTCTGCTGCTTTTTCAATATCCTTGCCTGTTTCTGCCATTTAAGCTTTTATTCCTGCTGCAAATATCCGAATATTTTTGCAGCAAGATAATTTTTACCTTTGCATTTCTTTAAGGGCAGGTTCTTTAACAAGATTATACCTTTAAGGATTTTTATTTAAGATAAATACTGAAACATGAAGATTTCCTATAACTGGCTTAAAACATTAATTGACATCGAGCTTGCACCCGAGCAGCTGGCCGAACACCTTACCGCCTGTGGCCTTGAAGTAGAAGGCATTGAAAAATACGAAAGTGTTGCCGGAGGCCTTAAAGGCCTGGTAATTGGCGAGGTACTGGAACGCGAAAAACACCCCGATGCCGACCGCCTGAGCCTTACCAAAGTAAACATTGGAACAGGTGAAACCCTGAGTATTGTATGTGGTGCATCGAATGTAGCGGCGGGACAAAAAGTTGTGATTGCCACCATTGGGGCTAAACTATACCCTACCAACGGAGAAGCTTTTGAAATAAAAAAATCGAAAATACGGGGAGCCTTAAGCGAAGGAATGATTTGTGCCGAAGATGAAATAGGCCTGGGCCACAGCCATGATGGTATTATGGTATTGGATACCCATGCTGTGGTTGGAACAGCTGCCGCCGATTATTTCAAACTGAAAGAAGACACAGTATTTGAAATAGGCCTTACCCCCAACCGCAGCGATGCGGCTTCTCACTTAGGTGTAGCCCGCGACCTGGCAGCCGTTTTGAATTGTACGACCAATACCCTTCATCACAAGGCTGAAATTAAAGGAGCCAATCATTTACCCGCTGCTGCTGGTACTTTAAAAATTGACATCGAAGTGGCCGAACCAGCCCTGTGTAAGCGATACAGCGGCCTTACCATCACCGGTATCACTGTTAAAGAATCGCCAGACTGGTTAAAAAATTATTTAAAAGCCATTGGCCTGCGCCCTATCAATAATATTGTAGACATTACCAATTATGTGTTACACGAACTGGGACAACCCCTGCACGCCTTTGATGCCGCTAAAATAAAAGGCAATAAAGTAATTGTGCGCAAAGCCCTGCCCAACGAAAGCTTTGTTACTTTAGACGGTGTTGAACGCAAACTGAATGAAAACGATTTAATGATTTGCAACACCGAAGAAGCAATGACTATCGCCGGGGTATTTGGCGGACTTCATTCCGGCGTAAGTAGCGAAACAACTTCCATCTTTTTGGAGTCGGCTTATTTTGATGCGGGAAGCATTCGTAAATCCTCGAAATTACACGGCTTAAAAACAGATGCTTCTTTCCGTTTCGAACGCGGCACCGATCCCGAAATGACGGTAACAGCCCTTGCCCGTGCTGCACACCTTGTACTTGAACTGGCCGGTGGGCAAATTGCTTCAGACAGTATAGATATTTATCCCGAAAAATCAGAGCCTTACAAAATTGCTTTTTCCTATACCAATTGCGACAACTTAATTGGAAAGAACATCGACCATGCCCTGATCAAAAACATTCTTATATCGCTGGGCATAGAAATAGTTTCGGAAGGGGCCGATGCTTTATTGCTAAGTGTACCGCTTTATAAAACCGATGTTACCCGCGAAGCCGATGTAATAGAAGAAGTGATGCGCATATACGGTTACAACAATGTTGAAGTAGCACAGCAGGTAAAGTTTGCGGTGGCCTTCAGCGATAAGCAGGATACTTCAAAAATAGACACCCTTATTGCCGATGTATTGGTGAACACCGGGTTTTCTGAAATCATGGCCACTTCTTTAACCAGAGAAACTTATTTTCAAAATTCTGAACTCCACCCAAAAGAAAGCTTAGTTGCAATATTAAACCCCTTAAGCAGCGATTTAAATATTATGCGTCCTTCCTTGTTATACAGCGGACTTGAAGCCATTGCGTATAACATCAACCGCAAAAACAACGATTTAAAATTGTTTGAATTCGGACGTACTTACCACCAGGCCAACAACAATGAATTCAAATACAGTGAAGAAAAACACCTGAGTTTGTTTTTAACAGGGCGTAAAAATGCAGAAAATGCTTTCGGGCAAAACGACAAGGTCACTTTTTATTTGCTGAAAGGCTACCTTGAACAGGTGTTGAACCGCCTGGGAATAAAGGGATACAAATTAGAAGAGACAACAAGTGAAAATTACAGCTACGCCTTAAATTATTTTGCAGGAAAAAAATTACTGGCCACTATAAGTTTATTAAACAAAAGTGTCCTCAAAAAATGCGACATCAGTGCTGAAGTGTTTTATGCCGATATTCATTTGAATACCATTTACAAAAGCATTAACCCCGATAAGTTAAAACATACCGAAGTATCTAAATTCCCTGCTGTCCGCCGCGACCTGGCTTTACTGCTGAACCAGAACATTAAATACAAAGAGCTGGAAGAGCTGGCATTTTCTACCGAACGTAAATTATTAAAAGAGGTCAGCCTCTTCGATATTTACGAAGGGGATAAATTAGAGAAAGGGAAAAAATCTTATGCCCTGAGTTTTACTTTACTGGATGAAAATGCCACACTTACTGATAAACAGGTGGATGCCGTGATGCAGAAATTAATAAAAATATATGAGGAGAAATTAGGGGCTGTATTGAGGCAATAATAATTCAATTAACACCTGTAATTCTGCATTTTTTATTTTTTTAAAGCGCAAAAATGTATATTAGCTGCCAGAATTTATCTGAAATAAATTAACAAATGAATTTTAATTCTTCACAAAACATGAAAACAAAACAGCTTTTTGCACTTTGTATTGTTGTGGTAATGTCTCTAAGTAATTGTAAAAAATACGAAGAGGGCCCCATCCTGAGTTTACGAACTAAAACAGCCAGGGTCGCCAACACTTGGAAAGTGGCTTCTTATACAAGTAATGGTACAGATTACACCTCTCTTTTTACCAATGCCAATTATACCGAAACTTACGATAAGGATGGGAATTATTCTTACACATCGTCCTGGGGTTCAGGTGCCGGTAAATGGGAATTTCAATCGGATAAGAAAGAGATTAAACGCTCCGGGGTTGCCGGTCAGTCCACAGAAACACTTGTCATCCTGAAATTAAAAGAAAAAGAATTCTGGTATTATTATATGGACGGGAAAGACAAAGAGGAATTTCATTTGGAACAGAAGTAACCGATGTTTTTTTTCTTAAAAAAGGTGAGTTACAAGCTCACCTTTTTTAAGAAAAAATTTAACTTTCACTAATTCCAACAAAAAAAAGATTGAAATTATTGCTCCAAAAATTAGTATCGGTTCTATAAGTACCCGGTGCCTGGTTTCAACATAAAAAACGGAATGTAATAATGACAGGGCAATAGGAACGGACAAAAGTGGAAACAATTTTTTTGGGAAAATGACAAAAAGAAATGTGCACAAAAACAATATGATTAAATAAATAACTTTGTACAGCGGTATAAATTTTTGGACCTTTTCACTGTACTCGTTGCCTATTTGTTTTCTGAACAACCAGAAATTATTCAATTTCCGCAAATACAATTTCATAAGCTGGGCAGGTTTGTCTTTCACTATTTCGCTGTATTTTTTCATAAAAAAAGCATCCTGTTCACGCACAGGAAGGCTCTTCATTATTCTTTGTTCCTCAACTGTAAAAAGCTCATAACAGTTTTTACCATTGAGCAAATAATTGCTGCCGTCTGCTTCTGCCAACGAGCCTTTCCAAAGCAGCTTTTCGGTACCGGATATAAGCCCGATAATATGGTCTTTTTGATAATTTCTGATTAACCAGGGCAAAACAACAAAAAATGAAATAAACATTATTACTGAACACAGCCGGATGCTTTTCCATAAATTATACCGGCGCCACAATAAAATAAAAAAAGGAACAATGGCAACAATTAATGTTGCCCGGTTTAAAATAGTCAATCCTAAAACAAGTGAATAAACAACAAAGTTTAAAGAGCCAGGCTTTTCAAACCATCTGGACATTAAATAAAGTGGTAAGATGAGCAGGAAAAGATCAAGCGCAAAGGGATGAACATTATATAAAGTATAGTAATTAATGAGCGGATGAAATAAAAACAACAACAAGGATAATTGAGTAATGGGCGATTTGTATTTCCTTATTTTTTCAGGAAAATTGCATTCATCAAAAAAGTACTGAAGCACCCGGTATAAAAAGTAGCCTGTAAAACTACTGATGAGAATATTGAGTACAATAACAGGATAAGGGCTTACACCAAACAGTTTATAGCATTGAAATACCAGGTACGCAAAAACAGGGAATTGTTCGGTGTAATTTTTAATGCCGTCTGAGATCAAATAAAACTCTCCATCGGCAAGCAAGCCCAATGCAATATAATGTGCCTCCCACAAAAACACCTGGTGAATAAAAACAAAAAGGAAAATAATTTTTCCAATGCCAATGATGCCAATAGTTTTTAATATTGTTTTATCACTAAACGAAATCATCCGCAAAATAATTGAATAAATAAGGTTTATCTCTTTTCTTGGCTTTTCACACCTCTGTTAATGAATTGTTTTTGATTGCTTCTATCTATTTACCTTTTTACAAATAAACATAATCTTCCAATCAGATTCTTCAGCTTGTTTTCCGGGTTGAAAATTTTTACAACATTCTAACACCTGAAATTTATTTTCTTCCAGTGCAAATTTTATTTGCTGTGGTGTCCACAAAGTCTGATCAAGCATATATGAATCCCTTGCAACAATATAGCCACCTGGCTCAGACACCTTTAGTTTATACTCCAGTCTGACCTTTTGATTAAATAAATCGGTGCTACTTATAATCTCACAATTAATCTTTCTATTTCCATCGTCCGCTTCAATTACCTTCAAACCGGGAGGGTCTTTAATAACTGCAATCCCATTCCAGCAATCGAAAATAAAAACACCGTTGTGTTTGAGGCAAGATGAAACAGTATTAAAAAAAGAAAGAAGCGTTTTTATATCAGGGATATAAGTAATTACATTAAACATAGCAAGCGCTACATCAAACTCCTGCTCCTTAATTGCTTCTGTAGGATCAAAAACTATTTTTACATTCTTCAGTTCTTTTGTTTTTTCCCTTGCTATATCCACCATGCATATATCTGTATCAAGGGCTACTATTTTTGTTTTTGTTTTGGCCAACTCTACAGTATGGTTGCCGGTACCGCAACCTATTTCCAGAATTTTATAAACAGGCCCTGGATGCAATTTTTCCACGATCATCATTAAATCATTGACTTCCTTTGCGTAATCTTTTAAAGCGTACAGTTTGTCGTAGAGCTGATGGAACAAATTATTTTTCTGCATAAAATTCCTTTATGGTGTAACAGATGTATTGAATTTCTTCCTCTTTTAAAGCAGGGAATGTTGGCAAACAAATCCCATTATTATAGGCAAAAACAGAATTGGGAAAATGTTTGCCTGCTTTGTTCTCATCATTGCCTGGTAAATGCTGGTAGCAGGGTTGAAGGTGCAAGGGGTAAAAAAAAGTTCTCACCTCTATCTCATTTTCATCCATATACTTCATTAACTCCAGTGCATTTTCGCAGAGTATTGCGATTCTGAAAGGTATCCACTCCACATCCTTTTCCGGTGAAAAAAAATTCACTTGTTTTACACCTCTTAATAAAGAGAAATAGATTTCCTTAATTGCTAATTTCCTTTTTTTTATTTCTTCCAGTTTGCTTAATTGGGTTAAGCCTATAGCACATTGAAAATCAGTCATCCTGAAGTTATAGCCTATTTCAGGATGAATAAATGTTCCACGCTCCTTCCTGCCCTGGTTTCTTAAATAAAGTAACTTATTATAAATTATTTCATCGTTTGTAACCACAAAGCCACCTTCACCCGTAGTAATTGTTTTATCGGCAAAAAACGAAAAAGTGCCGGCATTTCCAAATGTCCCTGCATGTTTCCCTTTGTAATGCACACCAATGGCCTGTGCTGCATCTTCGATTATTAAGAGCCTGTGCTTTTGTGCAAACCTGCACACGGCATCCATATCAGCTACACTTCCGTATATATGAACAGGCATAATTGCCTTGGTACGCGCAGTAATCAATTGATCGGCATCTGAAAGATCAATTTGAAAATTTTTTTTATTTACATCAATAAAAACAGGCACCCCACCTGCCATTTCAATTGCGTTAGCCGATCCTATAAAAGTGAAATCAGGAACAATCACTTCATCGCCTTCTTCAATGCCAATGCTTTTAAGCGCCATATACAAAGCCAGGGTACCATTTGGGGCAAGCACTCCATATTTAGCTCCGGTTAAAGCAAGCAATTCATTACAAAATTTTTTGGCCACAGGGCCTTCTGTAATCCAATTGTTTTCAAAGCACGCGGACATCGACCTAAATTCATCGTTTCCAAGCCAGGGCATAAACTGTGGTATTCTCATTTTTCGTTTAGTCATTTTTTGGTGTTGATGTTCTGAATACCCAGTATCCCTTAAGAGCCATATTCAACAGGCAAGCCCCGTGTTTAAAAACCTGTGTTTTGGATTTTCCATACATTCTGGGTTTATAATGTATGGGTATTTCTCCAATTTTTAATCCATAACGAGCCGCTCCGTATAATAATTCAAAATCACCAAAAGGGTCCTCTACCCCCAACTGCCCCCAGGTAAGATCGATCTGCTTAAAATCTTCTTTTTTAATCGCTTTAATTCCGCTTAATACATCTGAAACTCTTTGCCTCAAAAAAAGAGAAAAAAAGCGGGCAAAAAGCTTGTTCCCCATTTTATTCAACCAGGGTATCGCATCCGCTACCAGGGGGTAATAAAAACGGTTCCCTTCAATAAATTCCAAACGCCCCTGTTGCATGCATTCATATACATACTGAATATCTGCGGGTTCGGAAGTTCCATCGCCTTCATATAAAACTATTATTTTACCTCTTGCCTCATTAAACCCCTTTCGTATCGCGTCTCCCTGCCCCTTTCCCTGCTGGTGAACAAGGCGGATGTTCTTTTCAGGGAATGCCAGCTGCATTCTTTTTATTTCTGTAATTGTATTGTCCTTTGAATGGCCTTCAACAAAAAGTAGTTCCTGGTTCTTTGTTAGTATTGGAAGAGAGCGGACGATTGGTTCAATGTTTTTTTCTTCATCCCTGACAGTTAAACAGATGGTGAGGCTGCTTTGATGCTGATTGACTTTAGAACAGGAGTCAATAAGGGCCCTGGCAATAATGTACTGATCAAATTTTAAAAAATCCAGCAATGGAATCAAAGTAAACAGCCCGTTCACAAATGACCCGATATAAATTAATTTAAATGGAAACAGGGTCTTACGTAATGTCCGGGTTTGTTCAAAACCACCCGATACAAGGTAAGCCTGAACCTCTGAAACAGAAAGCCCTTTTTTTATTTTTTCCTTCTTCCCTACTCCCAGAAACCGTGCTAACCTTAACAGAGGTTCCCATAAATGGTTTTGCTGACGAATAATAATTCTGGTATGCTCATCGCAGGCGCTGAAAATATTTTCAAAGACCTTGCCAATACCTTCTGTTTTGATCAATACCCGGTCCAATACAATGTAATCAAATTTTTGTACAGGTTCATACAAAGCATAAGGCGAATAAACAAAACTGAACTTATCACCCCGCTTTTTTTCTATATAAGCAGGCTCATCATGAATGCATAAAAGGCATACAGGGTTTAACAAGCTGACTATGCTAAAATCGCACAGGCCATAATAAAGAATTTTCTTCCCTTGTGGAATCAAAAACTTTAAGGTTCTTTTATTTACCGAATAATAATAAGCTTTCTTCATTCAATGAGCCACCGGTATCCTTTATCTTCTTTAATACCCCCTATTTCACTACTAATCCACCAAAATACTGAAATACTCAGGTCATGAAATTAGAATTCAATTATAATTAAAGGTTCGGATTATTTTCTGAACTTAGCGCAACAATGGAAACAACAATTCTTATTATTGAAGATGAGCCCAGGGTGGCTTCCTTTATTAAAAAGGGCCTGGAAGTAAATAACTTTGATGTTGACATTGCTTACGATGGTGAAAGCGGGGTAGAAAAGGCAATCGCAAAAAAATACGATCTTATTCTATTAGACATTAGCCTGCCGGGTATTGATGGGTTTGAGGTGTGTATGCAAATAAGAGAAACGCACACACTGATTCCCATATTGATGTTAACCGCCCTGGGTACAACGGCCAACAAGGTATTGGGCTTTAACCTTGGGGCCGATGATTATTTGTTAAAACCATTTGAGTTTGCCGAACTGCTGGTACGCATAAAAGCACTGATGAAAAGAAACCAGGCAGGCCCGGCCGACAATGTACTCAGGATCGCCAATCTGGAAATGGATATAAAAAGTAAATCGGTTAAAAGAGCCGGTCAAAAAATTAATTTAACCCAGAAGGAATTTATGTTGCTTGAATATTTGCTCCGAAACAAGGAAGTAGTATTGTCGAGGGAAAGTATCGCAGAAAAAATATGGGACATTACATTTGATACCGGAACCAATATTATTGACTTATACATTTATTACCTGCGGAAAAAAATAGACAAAAATTTTTCGCCTAAACTAATACATACCATTATTGGAATGGGTTATGTATTAAAAACCGAGGATGAACAATGAAAATAGGATCCCGCCTTACCCTTCAATTTACACTCATTGTTACATTAATTGTGGTCTTTTTTTCCCTGGCCGTTTATTTTTTTTCTTCCGATTACAGGGAAAAGGAATTTTATGCGCAGCTGAGGGAAAGAGCGGCAACTACCGCTAAACTCTTTTCACAGGATGTAAAAGAAGTTGATTTGAAATTAATGAAAGTGATTGATAAGAATTTGTTCAACCTGTCGAAATCCAAAAAAATTACCTCTGTTTACGATTATAAAACATATGCATTGTTGTATAAAAATACAGACAAGGACAGCTCGGTTATTCCGGATCATTTTTTAAAAAAAGTTAAACAGGAACAGGAAGCCCAGTATGAAACTGGGAACAATGAAATGATTGGCATAGTGTTTAAAGGGGTAAAAGACGAATACATTGTTACCTCTTCCGGTTACGACTACACCGGGCATAGAAAGCTTCAGTTCCTGAAATATAGTCTGTTAATTGCTGTATTTGTTACCATTGGCATAACAATTATTTTAGGACTTTTTTTTTCGAAACAGGCGCTGCAACCTATTGCCCGTGTTGTTGACCAGGCCGATAAGATCACAATTTCTAATTTACATTCGCGGGTTGATGAAGGCAACGGCACAGATGAAATTGCACAACTCGCTATCAATTTTAATAAAATGCTGGAGCGTTTAGAAACCGCATTCGAAATGCAACGCAGCTTTGTGTCCAATGCTTCACATGAACTCAGAACCCCTTTAACTTTGCTTACAGGCCAGCTGGAAGTTTCGCTTATGAATAAACAGATCAATCAGGAAACCCAGCAATTGCTAAAATTACTTTTAGAAGACATTAAAAATCTTAATTTGTTGTCCAATGGTTTACTCAACCTTGCACAGGCAAGCCTGGATATTTCGGAAATTAAAGTAGCCCCCCTCCGCATTGACGAACTTATTGGCCAGGCACGGGCAGAGCTTTTAAAAAGAAACGCGGCTTACAAAGTGTTCGTTGAGTTTGGTGAGTTGCCGGAAGACGAAGAAAAACTGATTGTAAACGGAAGCGAGCATTTATTAAAAATTGCCCTGCTTAATCTGCTCGATAATGCCTGTAAATACAGCCAATTAAAAGAAGCAAGGGCCTTTGTATCATTTGAAAAAAATGACCTGAAAATTACTGTTAAAGACCAGGGAATTGGAATACCTGAAGGCGATCTCTATAAAATAATTGAACCCTTTTTCAGAAGCGAAAATGCCAGAGCCTTTGCAGGTCATGGTATAGGGCTTTCATTAACCCAACGGATAATAAAAAGTCATAAAGGAGAGCTTCATATCTCATCCGTCCTGAATAAAGGGACAAGCGTTCAGGTAATTTTTCATTATTCTTAACAGGGTTAGCCCTTAAGAGTATAGTGGTTATTCCCTCCACCTGTAAGTAGCTTGCTGCAAGCCGGCTAAATCTATTACCCGGTCAACAACTGTTGCTGCCAATTGCTCAAAGCTTTGGGGCTTGCTATAGAAACCTGGAGAAGCCGGGCAAACAATAGCCCCCGCTTCAGTTACGGCCTTCATGTTGTTAATGTGTATCAGACTAAGTGGTGTATCGCGGGTCACAAGAATTAATTTTCTTCTTTCTTTTAGTATGACGTCGGCTGCACGGCTGGTTAAATCGTTGCTGATACCGGCAGCTATACGGGCCAGTGTTCCCATACTACAGGGACAAATAATCATGGTTTTAAAACTCGCAGAACCCGAAGCAAAGGGTGCGAAAAAATCATTTTTATCGTACACTTTAAATGTATAGTTATTGTATTCTTCGTTGTCCAATTCAAATTTCCAAACAGCTTTGGCATTGTCGCTCATTACAATCCCGACTTCTTCAATCTGATCACCAAGGGCGTTCAATTTATCGAGCAAGACCTTTGCATAAATGGCCCCGCTTGCGCCCGTAATGGCAATAATTAGTTTGTGTTTTGTACTCACTATGTTTAGTCTTTTGCTGGGTTTAGTAAATAATTCAGGCTTAGAACAAGCAAATTGTTGTACAGGCCTTTGTTGAACATCTTATTCCATAAATTACCATAATACACATTCTGTCCGCTATAGGGCCTGATGGGCAACATGGAATAACTGTACCTTAAATTAACTAAAAAATTATCACTTATTTTATACCCGCAACCCAGGTCATAACTTACATCGCGGTGCAAAGGAGGATTGGTGGTATAATACCCTACCGCTGCATTTTCTTCGCTATAACTGAACAAATAGGCATAAGACAGGCCCGCTTCTAATTTGATTTTTTTATAGTTGTATTTGAACATCAGGGGTACCTCTACATAATGCAGGCGAAATAAATAATAATTCAAATCTCCTTTAGCAGGGTTGGAGTTTTTGCGCGC
>JAHEYF010000031.1:0-34753 GCA_023251755.1 Bacteroidota bacterium | reverse complement strand
GATCGCCAGTTCAAACTCCATTTTCTCTCCCAATTGATGGTTTACACCCAGCCCCGCCATAAGCCCCGATTTATTGTAACCACTATACGTATCTCCATCAACCTGGCTGCCCACCAGGCCAAGACTCAAAACAGGCCTGAAACGCTGATTTTGCGAATAACAACACATCATCGCAAAGCAACAGATAAAAAGAGTGTATGCCTTCACCATTGATTTCATGAGGTAAAAATACTTATTATAGTTGAGTTTATTGTTAACTATAAGGCTTAAGGATAACATCGCTCAAATACTCGTTCAATGACAAAATATGACTTGCTCATTAAAGAGATAAGTGATAACTTACTATCTGTTTTTTACTGGCAAAAAATTAATGATCATTCTATAAAATAGTGAAAATGAAAAAAAGCTGCTTAAGGCCTATTGTTTTTTTATTGCTGATCGTTTTAATAAACGTATCTGTAGCTGCACAAACGAATGTAAGCATAAACCCTGGTCAAAAGCGGCAATTGATCAAAGGCTGGGGGGTTTCTTTATGCTGGTGGGCAAACCTTGTAGGCGGGATGCCAGCAGCCACCATGGATAGTATAACAAAAATGGCGGCAGTGGATTTGAATTTAAATGTATTTCGTTTTAACATTGGCGGGGGCGAAAACCCCAATTGTAGCAGTGGCCAGCATATACGACCGGATGGGGGAGATATGCCCGGTTACAGGAGCCAATGTGCAGACCAGGCAGGCTGGGGTACCTATACATTGGCCAACGACTTTCGTCAGATTGCAGTAATGGACAAACTCTCCACCTACCGGTCTGACATCATTACAGAATGTTTTTCCAACTCCCCGCCCTGGTGGATGTGCAACAGCCTTTGTTCAGCCGGTAACACCGGAGGTACGGAAAATATTAATCCAAATTACCTGGATGATTTTGCTGATTACTTAGCTACGGTTACAGCTGCACTCAAAAACCGAAACGCTGCATGGAATGTAAGTTATATTGAACCTTTTAACGAACCTTTGTCTAATTGGTGGACGAAAGGTAACAACCAGGAGGGTTGTTATATCTCACCAGCAACACAAGCCACTATTTTGTGGCGCCTCTGGCAAAGTCAGTCAACCTATGGAATAAGTTCCCTGGGCCTGGCAGCATCCGATTGCAATACCGTGAATGAGTCTATTTCAAACATGAATAGCCTTAAAACAAACAACCCCGGCGAATACAATGGCTTGTCAATAATTAATACGCACAGTTATTCCGGGACTTCCGCTGAAAAAATAAATTTAAAAACCTTTGCCCAAAACAATGGTAACAAACCTGTGTGGCAAAGTGAAACAGGCCCCATAAGCTGGTCGCCGGCTGATGGAACAAGCTGGTGGCAACGGCATTATTATATTTCTCAACGTTTGCTTGAAGACGTACGTGATTTACAATCGGAAGTATGGTGCGATTGGCAGTTGATGTCTACCGATGAAGGATGGGGAATGCTTCAGCAGACAAATTTCAACGCCGCAAGTCCGTTTCAGGCTCCCACCTATATTAAAACGAGAGGTTACTATTGCCGGAAAAACATTAGTAATTTTATTAAAGCCGGGTATCAGATTGTATCCAGCAACAATGCGAATACCTTGTCGGCCTTAAATGCCGATTCAACAGAAGCTGTAGTTGTAATTGTTAACTATGGCAATACCCCTGTGGCTTATACTATAGATTTAAATCAGTTTCAGGTTGTGAACAGCTTCAGAACTTTCCGTACTTCAGGCGATTATAACAGTGCGGAAAATTGCACGGAAAAAACAATCAATACGGTCAATGAAAAAGGGACCCTCTCCGGGAAATTAATTTCTTACAATGCACCTGCC
The DNA here is from genome assembly GCA_023251755.1 of Bacteroidota bacterium. Lineage (GTDB taxonomy): Bacteria > Bacteroidota > Bacteroidia > B-17B0 > Aurantibacillaceae > JAHEYF01. The sequence continues at coordinate 32,897 of JAHEYF010000031.1, read as the reverse complement.
TATTCTGTTACAACATTTGTTGTCAACACCGATCGCAAACCCATTGTGAACTTTTCTTCAGCTTCAGTTAAATGTGTTCATCAATCCATTCAGTTTACAGATTTATCCAACAACAATCCAGGCAGCTGGAACTGGAGTGTATCACCTTCAGCGGGTGTTACATTAAATTCGGCTGCTTCGCAAAATCCAACAATTAATTTTTCCTCTGCGGGCACATATACCGTAACACATACCGCTACAAATTCAATTGGAACAGGTGCTGCTTTTTCGCAAACTGTAACAATAAACCCTCAACCGGTTCTGACACCCTATTTGCAATTGAATGGTGGTGCCTGGCAAGGTGGGAATACAGCATTCCTGTGCGAAGGAGGCTCCGTCTGGTTTGGCCCGCAACCCATCGCCAATGGCTGGCAATACACCGGCCCTAACGGTTACACAAGCAATATCCGTGATCCATTATTAAATTCAATTGCCACAACGCAATCGGGTAATTATACAGCTACTTATACAAACGCCCAGGCTTGTTCCAACTCCATCATCTTTTCAATTACAGTACTCGCTTTACCGAATAAAACCACTACTCAGAATGGGGCTGTTATTAGCGCCAGTCAAAACGGGGCGACCTATCAATGGTTGGATTGTAATACCGGGAAATCAACTATTGCCGGTGCAACAAACCAGAGCTACACTGCCCCTGCTACAGGAGATTATGCTGTAATTGTTACGCTGAACGGCTGTTCCGATACTTCGGCCTGTGTGCATATATCTACAGTGGGAATAAACCCTGCTTCTTCCATCAGCCATACAACTATTTATCCCAACCCCAGCACTGGTTCTTTTACAGTTGTAACAGATGTTCCTCCAAAAACAATTGTTGTAACAGATCTGCTGGGAAATGAACTATCCATAATTCATCCGGATAGCACTAAAACAAACATCAGCTTAAATGAGCGGTGGCAGGGGTTTTACATTCTAAAAATCACTTTTGACAAAACACAGGTCATTCAACGTGTTTTGATCGATCAATAATTCTACCCCGAAACACATACAGGATTAGTTCTTAGTTCATTGTGGATAGTAATTCTCGAAAAGGTATTCGCGATTATTCGCAATAATATCTTTTATTCATTATCTTTCCAAAATTCGGAAACACAGACTTAAAACATTCAACTAATGAATACATTAAAAAAAGCACTGCTCATTTCACTAACAGGATTTATTGGTTTTTCCTTTGCTTATAAAAAAAATAAAACGGGTGCAGACAAACCTTCGTTGCACGTATTGAAGTTGGATGAAAACCTCTCAGAAATAACGTCCAAAATGAAAGCAGGGGCAGAATTTGTTGATGTGTTTTTTAAAATTACAGATGAAAAAAAAGCCGGCACAACGACTACCTACACCGCTAAAGGACTTTACAAAGGCAAAATAGTCGGACTTCAGTTTGAAGTAAATTCACAAATTGGAAGCGCTACTAAACCGAAAAAAGGGAAAGCCGCTAAACAGTCCGGGCCAACAAAAAACGGGGTACTACTTCATTCGCTGGGAGTGCCAAGCGATGCTTTTTTATCAGCCATGTCGGAGTTGTATAAAATCCCGACACGCAAAGGATTTACGACAAGCCCTGTTTCCTGCGCTGCATCTTTATTTGGTCCGGCCAAATCTAAATCCGCGCACAAATACAAATTGTTTTTTGAATCCGTCAAAGATAAATGGGACATTGAATTGTTCTTTAGTATCGATTCCAAAGAAAAATTTATTTTTTTAACGGAGGTCAATCCTGGCTTTAGAAAGTCTTTGATGAATGCCTGGTCGGTTAAATAGGAATTATGTTGTACCTTGTATGTCGTACACAGACTGGATACAATATACAAGGTACAGGGTACAATCTCTATACTGTAAGTATTTCCTTTTCCTTTTGTTCCAGGTGCTTATCACATTTAACGGCAAAGGAATCGGTAAGCTGCTGTATTTTCGTTTCGGCGTCTTTTGCTTCATCTTCAGGCAGACTTTTTTTCTGAAGGAGTTTGACCTCTTCCATCGCTTCTTTACGGGCGCTGCGTAAACCAACTTTAGCATCTTCAGCTTCTTGTTTTGCTTTTTTAACAAGGTCTTTACGGCGCTCCTCCGTTAATGGCGGAACCATGATACGGATGATGATACCATCGTTTTGCGGATTGAACCCAAGGTTGGCCGCCTGAATAACTTTTTCAATCGGGGTTAACATACTTTTTTCCCAGGGCTGAACAATAATGGTACGGGCATCCTGTGTATTGATATTGGCCACCTGGCTAAGTGGTGTTCTTGCGCCATAATAATCTACATAAAGCCCTTCGAGCATCCCCGGATTGGCTTTGCCTGCACGAATTTTAGTCAATTCGCTTTCTAAAAAAGAGATGGCTTTTTCCATCTGCTCTTTGGCATTGTCTAATATAAATTTTACATCTTCATTCATAGCCTGTAAAGATAATTAATTTTCGTTTTTCTGTTCTTTTGTTCATTCGTTTATTAGTTCAGTTGCCGTTAAACTTTCCGGTTTTTGAACTATTGAACAAATAAACGAAAGAACCTCTACACCTCCACCAAAGTTCCAATAGCCTCTCCCGATAAAACTTTTTTAAGGTTACCCGGTTTGTTCATGTCAAATACTATGATGGGCAGGTTATTTTCCTTGCAAAGGGTAAAGGCAGTCATATCCATCACTTCAAGGCCTTTTTCGTATACTTCGGTAAACGAAATGCTTTCGTATTTGGTAGCGGCAGGGTCTTTTTCAGGATCAGCAGTATAGATACCATCTACCCTTGTTCCTTTTAATATAACATTGGCTTCAATTTCGATGGCCCTTAAAGTAGCAGCCGTATCGGTGGTAAAATAAGGGTTACCGGTACCGGCACCAAAAATCACCACACGGCCCTTTTCCAAATGCCTCACGGCTTTCCGGCGGATAAAGGGTTCGCATATTTGTTCCATTTTAATAGCACTTTGCAAACGGGTCTCCACCTGGATATTTTCCAGGGCCGATTGTAAAGCCATGGAGTTGATAACGGTGGCCAGCATCCCCATGTAATCGCCCTGTACGCGGTCCATTCCACCTTGTTCGGCCTGAATACCCCTGAAAATATTTCCGCCGCCAATCACAACCGCTACCTCAACCCCACCGTCAACGGCTTGTTTTATTTCGCGGGCATATTGCGAAAGGCGCTCGTTGTCAATCCCGAATTTTTTATTGCCCATCAGGGCTTCACCAGAAAGTTTTAAGAGTATACGTTTATACTTCATATCAATTGTTCATTTTTTTTATCCCATTCAAGGGTGTTGGGTTGTGTATTACAAAAAAAATTACAAAAAAAATCCCGACTTTTAGTCGGGATGAATTATTTAGCTTAACGAGAAGCGTTTAAAGGCAGACACGGTGAGGTCTTTGTCGACGCTCTGCAAATATTGACGTATCGTTAATTTATTGTCTTTTATAAATTCCTGGTTCAACAAGGTAGACTCTTTGTAAAATTTATTGATTTTACCCTGGGCGATTTTTTCAATCATATCTTCAGCCTTACCTTCTGCACGAACTTGTTCGCGGGCAATTTCCAGTTCTCTTTCTAAAGTTTCAGTCGAAACATCATCTTTATCCAAAGCTACCGGTGCCATCGCTGCAACCTGCATGGCCACATTTTTAGCCACTTCTTCAGAAACTGTTTTGTTGAAAGCTACGATGCAAGCCAGTCTGTTTCCAGGGTGGTTGTATGCAATAACCTGTTCTCCAAGTGTAGTCTGGTAATAAGGAAGATCAATTTTTTCGCCGATTTTACCAATTTGTTCGATAAATTTATCGGCAATGGTAATTTCGTTATTAAAAGGCAATGCTTTTAAAGCATCCAGGTTGGCTGGTTTTTTATCGATAGCAATTTGTGCTACTGTGTTGGCAAAATTTCCGAAATCATCGTTTTTTGCAACAAAGTCGGTTTCACAATTCACAACTACCAATGCACCTAATTTATTGTCGGCGGTAACTTTTGCAATTACCAAACCTTCTTTCGCATCTCTATCCTGACGGTTAGCGGCAACTTTTTGCCCTTTTTTTCTCAGGTAATCAACTGCTTTTTCGAAATCGCCGTTGCTTTCTTCCAACGCTTTCTTGCAATCCATCATTCCTGCACCCGTTTGTTGGCGTAATTTATTTACATCAGCTGCGGTAATAGCCATTTTTACAGACATTAGATATATACTATTATTATTAAATTATTTTTTTACCGGTGCTTTTTTGCGGGGGCGTTTTCCTGCTCCACCTGTTTTTGCACCTTCTTCTTCTCCTTCTTCAAATTCACCTTTCACTTTGGTGGTTGTTTTCAACAACTCTTCTGCTTCTTCTTTAGACGTGTGACTGTCTTTTTCTTCAGCGGCTTGCGTTTCTTTGTCTACTTTTCTTTCTGATAAACCTTCGGCAATTGCTTTGGTCATTAAATCAATGATGTGGGAAATTGAAGTAGAAGCATCGTCGTTCGCAGGGATTGGGAAGTCAACCTGATTTGGATCAGAATTGGTATCCACAATAGCGAATGTAGGAATGTTTAAACGGTGTGCTTCAGCAACGGCAATGTGTTCTTTGTGAATATCAACAATAAACAATGCAGCCGGTAAGCGGGTTAAATCAGCAACTGAACCCAATTGTATTTCTAATTTTGCTCTTTCGCGGGAGATGGACAATTTTTCTTTTTTAGAAATATTGTCGAAAGTCCCGTCAGTACCCATTTTGTCGATTTGAGCCATTTTGCGTACTGCTTTGCGGATGGTTGCAAAGTTGGTCAGCATACCACCTGGCCAGCGTTCTGTAACATAAGGCATGTTCACAGCTTTCACTTTATCAGCAACTATATCTTTCGCTTGTTTTTTAGTAGCAACAAACAATACTTTTTTTCCGGAACGTGAAATTTGTTTTAAAGCATCAGCAGCTTCTTCAATTTTCATCACAGTCTTGTTCAGGTCAATGATGTGGATTCCGTTTTTTTCGGCAAAAATGTAAGGAGCCATAGCCGGATTCCATTTGCGTTTTAAGTGGCCGAAGTGAGCACCTGCTTCTAATAATTCGTTGAATGATGTTCTTGACATTTATACTTTATTATTGAAATAATTGAAAAATAAATTGTAAAATACGATTAACGCTTGCTGAATTGGAAACGTTTACGGGCTTTTTTCTGACCGAATTTCTTACGTTCAACCATGCGTGGATCACGGGTAACTAAACCTTCGGCCCTTAAAGCCGGTTTAATTTCAGGATTTAATTCTATCAGTGCTTTTGAAATACCAAGACGGATGGCTTGTGCCTGTCCGGTAATTCCACCTCCTGCAACGTTTACTTTTACATCGTATTCATTACGGACTTTAGCAACCTCTAAAGATTGCTGAACGTAATACTGTAAAGTTGCAGTTGGGAAAACTAATTTAAAATCTTTTCCGTTAACAGTGATGGTGCCATTTCCTTTTGATAAGTAAACGCGGGCTACAGCTGTTTTTCTACGTCCCGATGTGTTGGTAACTTCCATTGAAATTATTAAGCTTTAATAGTTTTTAAATCAATTTTAACCGGTTGTTGTGCTTCCTGGTTGTGCTCAGTACCAGCGTAAATCATTACATTGGTGTTTAATTTTGAACCTAATTTATTTTTAGGCAACATACCGTGTATAGCGTGTTTTAAAATTTCGGTCGGTTTGCGGTTCAACAGCTCTTTTGGAGTTGCAAAACGTTGTCCTCCCGGATACCCGGTATAACGTATATATTCTTTTTCTTCCAGTTTTTTACCGGTAAAACGTACTTTTTCAGCATTGATAATGATTACATTATCTCCATTGTCTGCATTGGGGGTAAAATCTGTTTTGTGTTTACCCAGCAGGATATACGCCACTTTTGAAGCCAAACGACCCACAACTTCGTTCTCAGCGTCGATTAATATCCATTTTTTTTGTGCAGTTGCCTTGTTGGCATGTACGGTTCTGTAACTAATTGCGTCCACTTTCTACTTTATTTTATGCGTTAAATTACACTTATCCCTTTAAAGGGGGTGCGAAGATAATAAGGATTTTTAATCTGAACAAATTTTATAACAACAAAATGTTAGTAACCTCGGTTTTTTCGTCTTTTAGGAGACTTGATCAGGATTATTTACGAGTTACGATTGACGAATGGTGGAAGTAATTCAGCCTCTTTGGGCTTCAATATTTCTACAATTCGTCAATCGTAATTACTTCACCGGGTTCCAGTTCAAATCCAGTTCAATGACCTCGTAACCTAATTTTTTTACTTTTTCCAGGTTGCTTTCTTTATCACCCACCACTACAATAATCATATTGTTGTACTTCAGGTTCTTTTTCGCCAGCTGGTTAATTTCTTCCTTAGTAATGCTTTTCAGTATTTTATTTTGGGCATCCACATAAGAAGCGTCCAGGTTGTAATCCAATATACGTTTCATAAAACCAGCTTTTTGCTGAGGAGCTTCATATTTTAAAGCATCGGCCTGGCCCATACTGTTTTTGGTAAAACTTAATTCTTCGTCGGTAATACCATTATCGGCGTAGTTTTTCATTTCTTTTAAAAATTCAACCAATGAGCTGTCGGTTGCATTGGCTCTTACACCTGATGACATAGCATACATTCCATCGAAGATATTGCCGTTAAAACCGGCCCTCGCTCCGTAAGTAAAACCGTGTTGCTCGCGTAAGTTAATGTTTACCCTGCAATTAAAGGCCCCGCCAAAGGGGAAGTTCATAATGCTCGATTTGTAATATTCACCCGTAACATCGTAAGGGAAAGCCATAAAACAAGCCCTTATTTCAGACTGAGGCGCTCCTTTTTTATCTACAAAATAAATATGGGTCTTGTCAATTTTAGGAAGTGCCGGTTCTGTTGGTTTTACAATTTTAATGTCCTTCCAGGCTTGTAAAAATGCTAACTTAGGAAGCACCTGTTCTTTGGTGATATCGCCGGTTACAACAACTTTTGCCACCGAAGGCGAAAAGTGTTCGGCATAGTATTTTTTAATATCATCCAGGGTGATGCTTTTTACTGTTTCGGCGGTACCCACAACAGGGTAAGACATGATGTGGCCTTCCCCATACAACAATTTATTGTAAGCCCTGTCGGCAATGGCTACAGGCAGCGCATTTTGCTGGGTGATGTAATCCTGCAATTGTTTTTTTACGCGTTCAAACTCTTCGTTGTCAAATTTTGGTTTAAACAACATCTCTTCTGCTATCTTAATGGTAGCGTCTACATTTTGACTAAGCGAAGTAATGTAAAGCACCACTTCACTGGCGTTGGCCGATACATCAATGTTTGAACCTAATTTATTCAGCATATCGCTTATTTGTTCTGCCGTGTGCAATTGGGTGGATTCGTTCATTAAGTCGGTTGTCAGGTAAGCCAGTCCCGATTTATCAGCAGGTTCGTACCTGTGGCCGGCCGACAAACTGATCTGTATGTTTACCTTCGGCACATCGTCCGATTTAACACCAATCAGTTTAATTCCATTTGGAAAATTATTGGTCCAGTATTTAGGAACGTTTATTACAACATTTTCTCCTGAAACCGGCTTTTTACTTCTGTCAAAGCTATCTTTAGGCTCATTGTAAGAAAGGTTTTGGTATTCCGAAGATTCCTTTTGAATATTACGCGGGTACATTTTCCAGGTATCTTCATGCGCTTTTAAATTAGATTTGCCTTTTGGGACACAACTTAAAATTACCCCTTTTTGATTTTTGATGTAGGTGTTGTATACCCTCATCACATCTTCCTTCGTCACTTTCATGTAGCGGTTCAAATCATATCCCAATGAATTGGGATTGCCCCTGTATGTTTGATACGCAGCCAATTGCGAGCCTTTGCCCTGAACAGTGGTAAGGCCATTGTACAAATCGGATTGATAACCGGCTTTAAATTTTTGTATCTCGTCGTCCGAAATTCCTTTGCTTTCCCACTCCGTTAACAACTGGCGGATTTCTTTTTCCATGTCTGCCAAAGCAGCGTCTTTATTGGCTCTTACCCTTATCTCAAACTGTCCGGCCAGTTCGCGGGTAGAGTTGTATACATTCGCACTAATTGCTTTTTGGGCTTTAATCAGTTTAGTATAAAAAGGGGATGATTTTCCATCAGATAAAATTGAACTCAATACATCCAGGGCAGGTTCATCGTTGTTATCAGCACCCACTGTAGGCCAAACCAGTTGAATCAGCGGAAATTTAACATTGTCTTCGTAAGAGATGTAACGGTCTTCGGTTAATTTGACCGGGGCAATTACCTGCGGCTTAACTTCGGGGCCGCGTGGTATAGAGCCAAAATATTTTTCGGCTAATTTAACCACCTGATCGGTGTTTACATCGCCTGCAACAGTTAAAGTAGCGTTGTTGCAACCATACCAGCGCATGTAAAACCGTTTAAGGTCGTTTACATCTACGCGGTTCAGATCTTCAATATAACCAATGGTTGTCCAGCTGTAAGGATGCCCTTGCGGATACAAAGCTTCTCCTGTTTTTTCGCCTACCACCCCATAAGGAGCGTTGTCGTAGCGCTGTCCGCGTTCATTTTTAACCGTGGCGCGTTGTATTTCGAATTTGGCCTGTGTAACTGAATCCAATAAAAAGCCCATACGGTCGGCTTCCAGCCATATCATTGTTTCCAACTGATTGGAAGGGGCTGTTTCAAAATAATTGGTGCGGTCGGTATTGGTGGTTCCGTTTAATGTTCCACCGGCTTCGGTCACTACTTTAAAGTGCATTTCATCGGCCACGTGTTTTGAACCCTGAAACATCATGTGTTCAAAAAAATGTGCGAAACCACTTCTTCCTTCCTGCTCGCGGGCCGAACCTACGTGATAAGTAACATCCACATAAGCCACCGGATCAGAATGGTCTTCGTGAACAACGATAGTAAGTCCGTTGGGCAACTGGTATTTTTTATAGGGAATGACTAATTCATTGCCTTTTTTTGTTACTGTTTCAAGTAGTTTGGCTGTACCCGCTGCCGGAACCGAAACGATAGTCTGGCTCATTGTTTTTTCGGGGCTTTTTTCCGGTTTTGTTTTTTCTTGCGCGAATAAAACACTACCGCACAAGAACAAGGGAAGAAACAAGTTAGTTTTTTGCATTTTTTAAGTGGTTTTTAAATTTGGGAGCAGCAAATATATATAAATTGAATAGTATCCGTAATTTTATTTTATGAACGGCAATAAGACTACTTGAGAAATATGATAGACGAAAGGCCTTAAATGCCTAATGAAACACCTGATCTTAAAATAAGGGGGCAGCTTACCGAAACATAATAGAGTTCGAAAGTTCTTTCGTTTATTTGTTCATTCGTTTAATAGTTATGGAACGGGAAACGAATGAGCGAGAGAGCGTTTGAACGGGTAAACAAATGAACTATTCAACAAATAAACGAATGAACTATCTTAAAAAACACTAATTTTGTTGTAGATAATATAAAACATAAAATCATGTATCCAGAAAGTATAGTAAGCCCGATGAAATCTGATTTAACATCAGCAGGCTTTGAAGAATGTACATCACCCGCGGCAGTAAACGATGCCCTCAGCAATAAAGGAACAGTATTAATGGTTGTGAATTCCGTGTGCGGATGTGCCGCAGGCGCTTGCAGGCCCGGTGTAAAAATGAGTTTACAAAACAGCAAAGTACCGTCTAAACTCACCACGGTATTTGCCGGTTTTGATATTGACGCAGTAGCCGAGGCACGTAAACATTTTGCACCTTACCCACCCTCTTCACCAGCCATAGCCTTATTTAAAGACGGTCAATTGGTTCACTTCGTTGAACGCCATAACATTGAAGGGCGCAATGCACAAATGATTGCCGAACACCTTAAAATGGTGTACGACGAGTTTTGTTAGGACTAACAAAACCTTCAGCTCAAAATTTAAAAAGTCGCCTACAGCGGCTTTTTTCTTTTACCGGCCTGTACTACTTTTTCCTTTTTTAAAGAAATATCCTGTCAGTTTATCGGTTAGGGGCCGTTAAAACCCAAAAAAATAGCTTATTTTTAAGCTGTAACTATAAGATTATTGCACAAGCAGTAAAAACTTGTGTGTATGAGCTTTTGTTGTTGTTTTATACTGTTATTTTAAAAAAATAAACTGAAATTGCGCGAGACTATTCTTTGCCTTTTATGAAAACGCCCTCCACCACATTACATAAGCTCATCCATTCACTCAACCAAAGTGAAAAACGTTACCTGAATTTATACACCCAGTTTTTGCAGGGAAATACCAACGACGATGGTCTGGCTTATTTTGAACTGATCAAGGAAATTGAAACCCAGGAAAATTACGATGAGCCTGAATTAAAAAAGAAAATAGCCGGAGGGAACGATGGCAATTTTAAACGCCTGAAACATTATGCTACAGAAGCCGTGTTGCGTAGCCTCGAAAACTACCATGCCAACACCCATTCGGATGTTATTATTTACCGGAAGTTAATGCAGGCGGAGATTTTGTTCCAGAAAAAACAATTTTCACTGGTACTAAAATGTGTGGAAAAGGCCGAAGAAATTGCTGTGGAAGGCAACCGGATTAATTTTTTATTGATGTGTGCAGAATGGCGGCTGCGCATTGCCAATGAATTGCGCGTTCACAAAGCAAAATTAGAACTGGTTTCCGTAGAACAGATACAAAAACTATCTGCTGCTTATTGTACCTGGATGCAGTTGGTGAGGCACAAAGCGATTGTATACAGAATACTTACCGGAGATAAATTTCCGGGGACGGAAGAAAAAAAACTGGCAGAAAACACAGTGATTCAGGTGAAAGAATTAATGGGAAATGAAGAAAATGGCTATTCCATTAATATTACAGGGTATACCACCATTAGTTTTTGTTACAGGATGTTAAATGATTGGCCGAACAGCTGTATTTACCGCGAAAAAATTGTAAAACAAATTGAGCTGGACCAAAACATGTTGCCCGAAAGAGGTGTACAGTATATTGCCAGCGTAGGCAATCTGATGAATGCCTACCGGGAGCTGGATATGCAGAAAGAAGTGGAAAATAATTTTAATAAAGTACTTGATTTTTATAACAGTCTGCCCAATAAACACAAAAACGACAGGGCGGAAGACAGTTACATCAATGTCGTAAACAGTTATTTGCTGTACCTCTATAAAAAAGGAAATTATGCAGAAGTATTAGAAAAAGGAGAGATGGTTCTTTCCGGCTTAAAACGGAATGCTTTTGTTTCCAACAACAACATGAATACCCTGCTCTTCAGAAGTTTTACCTACTCTGCTTTTGGTTTAGGCCGTTACCGGGAAGCCTTAAAGCATTACAACACCATGCTGGAATGCCTGAAAGTACCACAGATACCTTACTTGTTTTTTGGCCTTGTGTTGTATTACGAAATGGGCGAAAGGGAATTGTTGTTTCACAAGGCTAAGTCGCTGCGCTATTACATGGACAAGGTAAAAGACCAAAGCCCATTTTTCAGAATAATGATAAAAGCTTTTGGTTCATACTTAGGCATGGCTTCCGAAAAATCGGAAGAAAAAGAGGCCTTCGAAAAACTGAAAAAAGAAATGAAAGAAAAAAAAATAGAACCCGCAGACATTCGTAACATCGAAGGCTTTAACTACCACAGCTGGATTGAAAACAGATGAAACGCAAAACAATTCAGCCCATTTTCTCTTCCCGGTAAAATCTCCGTATCAAACAGGTTTACCCGTTATTCCCCGCCTCGGATGCTTATGTTTACTTATTGTTCTGTTCAGATTGTGCCGGGAATTCTGCAATTCTTTGGCTTTGTCTTTACGGGTGAAGTAGGTAAACGTAAAAATGGCCAGCGAAATAATGAAAACAAAGATGAGTATACAAACCACCGGGTTCATTTCTTCCTTTTGATTTGCCTCATGGCTCAATGCTTCCTCTGCCTTCATTTGGAAGGCCATCAACAGAAATACAATAATTCCTGTCAACGCTTTTCCCACAGGGGAAATGTGATGAATAGTTTTCATGGTGTTTGGTTTTGAATTAAATCAGACAGTAATGACTACTGAAATAAAGTATGAGGAGGTACCTTTATTGTTCTATTTTATTTACTCAGACAGATACCTGAATATACTTCGGACACTTATTTATTTAAATCTTACGAAAGATGTCTGCCATTGTTTCGAAACCCTGCTCATATCACCCACCGCACATCGAATAAAGCCGGGAATTCGATAAAATCAAACAATACAGGGTCGGGCGGATTGTTTTACGGAATAAAATCAGGCCCTTTACTAATAGAACAAGGCCACTGACCCCCTCTTAAAATAATTTGAAATGTAACTTATACGTTTTTTTGGCTGGTTTTTGGCCGCCTGCTGCACTTACTTTGTAGTGTAGAAAGCAATCACCCAAACGACACATTCAACCAAAAAAAACACAACATGAAAACAGCATTACGAATACTGGCTACATTAATAACAGTTATTGGTGTACAGGCACAATCACAAGGGCAAACCGCAATAAAAAAAGTAGTACTCGAAGAATTCACCACTGTGCTTTGCGGCAACTGCCCTCCTGTTTCTTATACCATCGGGCAATGGCACGATTCAAACCCGCATTCAGTTTTAATGGTGATACACGATGGTTTTGGTTCAGACGCCATGACCAGTACTTTAACCAACAGCTATTTCAATGCTTTTCACCCCGGTAACATGGGATTTGCCCCGGCCATCATGATCGATCGCGGTTTATACCCCTGGAAAGACAGCGTTCCATATATGTCGAACGGTGGTTTTGACACCATTGCCACACGTGTAATGAACGAACCCGCAGCCGTTGATGTACAAATAATGAATGGTACTTACGATGCGGTAACCCGTTCATTGAGCGCAACAGTCAACGCAACATTTGTATCATCCGTAACGCCTGGTGATTATCGTATTAACCTATTTTTGGTTGAAGACAGTGTAACCGGAACCGGTTATCCGGCTTACGATCAAAAATGTTACAGCGCCTCTTTTGCAAACACCCATTACCCCGGCATGTTTGATGGTACCCATATTTTAGGTTACCCACACCGTCACGTTATGCGCCAGGCTTTATTAGGTACATGGGGGGCTGCTTCAATCATTCCCAATACTCCGGTAATTGGCAGCACTTATTCTAAAAATGTAACGTACACCGTTCCTTCTACCTACAATGCCGGCAGGCTTTCGGTAGTAGCTGTTGTAGCGCATTACGCTTCGGCTAAAAGTCAGAAATATGTACTGAATGCAAACGATCAAAAAGTAACGGCCACCTTTGCTACCGGTATTCAACAAACAGAGCAGCTGGCAATCAACAACATTTACCCTGTTCCGGCTACAGACAATGTACACCTTGTGTTTACAAACAACAAACAACAAGACAATATCCAGGTGTCTATATGCGATATATTGGGCCATACACAAAACGTAAGTGTTTCTCAAACCGACAGGACTGTAGGTACACACGAAGTAATTTTTAATACACAAGGCCTGGCTAAAGGAATTTATTATCTAACAATAAAAACTTCGGATGCCCAAACAACACGCAAGTTTATTGTCGACTAATTAAGATTTTGGTTGAGTGATGCAGCAAAAAGGCGCGGAGATTTTTCTTCGGGCCTTTTGCTCTTTTTGGCCAGACAACATCTCATCGTATAAAAAAAGCTGCTTCTTATCAATTGTCAATCTCAAAGCAAAGCGTATCTTTGCGCATGCAAAACGAAATGATCCTTATCCTCGATTTCGGCTCGCAATACACACAACTAATTGCACGCCGGGTTCGCGAATTAAATGTTTACTGTGAGATACATCCGTACAACAAAGTTCCGCCAATCACCAACAATATTAAAGGAGTTATCCTGTCGGGCAGCCCCCATTCTGTAAGAGAAGACAATCCACCCAAACCCGATTTATCACAAATAAAAGGCCAACTGCCTTTGTTGGGGGTCTGTTACGGCGCCCAGTATTTATCACACTTTTTTGGTGGTGAAGTAGGGAAATCAAGCTCGCGTGAATACGGAAGGGCCAACCTGAATTTTGTCAACAACTCCAACAGCTTGTTTAAAGGCATCAGCATCAACTCACAAGTGTGGATGAGCCACGCCGATACCATTTTGAAAGTACCAGATGATTTTGAAATTGTAGCCAGTACAAACGATGTAAAAGTGGCCGGTTTCTGTATAAAAAACGAATGTACCTTCGGTATACAGTTCCATCCCGAAGTTTACCATTCTACAGAAGGTATGGAACTATTACGGAATTTTGTATTGGAAATATGCGGATGTAAAGGCAACTGGACCTCTGAATCGTTTATTGATGCCACCATTGCCGATTTACAAAAAACAATAGGAAACGATAAAGTGGTACTCGGTCTTTCGGGTGGTGTCGACTCAAGTGTAGCCGCTGTATTGTTGCACAAAGCTATTGGCACTAAACTGTATTGTATTTTTGTGGACAATGGTTTGTTGCGCAAAAACGAATTTGAAGCTGTTTTAGAATCCTACAAACATATAGGTTTAAATGTAAAAGGCGTGGATGCCAAACAACAATTTTATTCGGCCTTAAAAGACATCAGCGATCCGGAAAAAAAACGCAAGGCAATTGGCAAAGTCTTTATTGATGTGTTTGATCAGGAAGCCGGAAAAATAGAAGATGTGAAATGGCTGGCCCAGGGCACCATTTACCCCGACATTATTGAAAGTGTGAGCGTAAAAGGTCCTTCGGCAACCATCAAATCACATCACAATGTGGGTGGTTTGCCCGATTACATGAAATTAAAAATAGTGGAACCCCTGAAATCTTTATTTAAAGATGAAGTACGAAGGGTTGGAAGGGCTTTGAACATCGACGATGCTATTTTGAACCGTCACCCCTTTCCGGGGCCTGGTTTAGCCATTCGAATATTAGGCGATATTACCGAAGCCAAGGTGAAAATACTACAGGATGTAGATGCCATATTTATTGATAGTTTAAAAAGCGCCGGTTTATACAACCTGGTATGGCAGGCCGGGGCTATATTTTTACCTGTGCAATCGGTAGGAGTAATGGGCGATGAACGCACCTACGAAAATGTGGTGGCTTTAAGGGCTGTAAGCTCAACCGATGGAATGACAGCGGACTGGTGCCATTTGCCTTATGAATTTTTAGCAAAAGTATCGAACGATATCATTAACAAAGTAAAAGGGGTGAACCGTGTGGTGTACGACATTAGTTCAAAACCACCGGCTACTATTGAGTGGGAGTAGTTTAAGTTAAAAGTTAAAAGCCAAGAGCCAAAAACGCGATCACGGTTGCGATCAAATCCTCGACGTTATACATAGGTAGTATAAGGTAGAACTCAAAAGTTAAAAAGGATGGGCTGATTTAGTGATTTGAAAATGAACAAATAACCTGAATGCGAAATATATTAGTTGAGCTTGATAAGTAGTGTGCCACACACAGATTGGTATATTTGTACAAATTCGTAATTAGTAGTCAGCTAAGAACTTTGAACTAAAAACTAAGAACAAAAGGTTAAATTCGGAACAGCTTTTGTTTTACAATAAAAATATGAGTTTAATTTTTCGAAAAATAATTTTAAGCATTCTGTTTTATTGTTGTTCTGTTTTGTTGTTTTCTCAAAACGACGGGCGGTCAAAAAACATCCAGACAATTAATGGAAAAAAATATTACCTGCACAAGGTGGAAAAGGGCCAGAGCATTTACGCCATCTCTAAAATATACAACACCGATTTAAATACTATTTTTATTGAAAACCCCGATGCAATAGAAGGCATCGAAGCCGGGCAGGAGCTTAAAATACTTGTAAGCAAAGAAAAAGAAAACACCAGCACTGCCCAGGCCCTGCAAGACCTCGATAAATACAATACACACAAGGTAAGCAAAGGAGAAACGGTTTTTGGAATTTGCAAAAAACACAAAATCACCGAAGCCCGCTTAACCGAACTGAACCCTGAGGTGAAACAGGGCCTGAGGGAAGGAATGGAACTAAAAGTTTCTTTAAAGGAAAGCACTAAAGAGCCTGTAAAAAACGCAGGTATTAAACCCGATAAACAAGTTATTGCAAACACCGAAAAAACAGACACCACTTATCAGGCCTATATTGTTGAACAAGGCGAAACAGTATACAGCATTGCAAAAAAACACAGTACCACACAGGAACAACTTATTAAATTAAACCCCGAACTGACTTCAGGGGTAAAAACCGGGCAACGCTTAAAGCTTGCAAAAAACAAAGTCCTTCAATTATCAGGCAGTAATGAGTCTATGCAAAATAGCGTTGCGATAGTTGAACCGGTTGATAAACCTGCAAAACAAACTTACAAAGTGGGGGTCTTTCTTCCCTTTGGCCTGGACGAAGCTGAATTGATCAATACCGACCAATTGGTTACAGATAAACTGGCTTTCCCCATTGCACAACAAATATGTATTGATTTTTACGAAGGGATGCTGGCCGCATTGGATTCCCTGAACAAAGGAGAGGTAAAAATAACTTACGAATTGTATGACGCCGACGACAGGGATTCCACCCGCCTTGAAAAAATGTGCAGCGACAGTAAATTCAAATCACTCGATTTAATTATTGGCCCGCTTTACACCTCCGCTTTCAGAACCGTTGCCGGCTTCGCTAAAAAACATCAAATCCCCATCGTATCGCCTGTTGCACAACAAAACAAAATTCTGTACGAAAACCCTTATTCCAGTAAAACCACCCCTTCTAACAACACCCTGATAGATGGCCTGGCGGAATTTATGGTGGACTCGTTCAGGAATGAAAATGTAATCATCATCAACTCAGGAAAAAACAAAGAACAGGGCTATTTAAAAACATTTAAACACCGTTACAACGAGTACCTGGCTTTAAAATATTCAAACACCAAAGACACCGTACCCGAAGTAAAAGGCCTGGCAGGAGCCAAGCAGGCCTATGTTGTACAGAAAAAAAATTACTTCGTTTTATTGAGTGAGGATGAAGTCTTTTTAACAGACTTTTTAACCCAGCTACATGTATTTGCCGACAAAAAAGAGATCACATTAATTGGCGAAAAAAAATGGGTAAGCAGCGACAATTTCGACCCAGAGTACCTCAACCATTTTAAATTTATTTACGCCGCTCCTTTGTACATCGATTTTTCATCGGAATGGATAAAAAAAACAACCAATATCTATAGAACTAAATACTACACCGATCCTTCGGACTTTTATTACGAAGGCTATGATGTAGCTTTTTATTACCTGAATGCTTTAAAAAATACAGGGCCTTCTTTTTACAAACAACTCGATAAAGTCAGTCAGAAAGGTTCCGTTATCAATTTTAATTTTTTCAGACCCTCCAACAATACCGGTTTTGACAACAAATCGGTTTACATTATTCAGTACAAGGATTATAAATTTCAAAAAGTAAATTAACCGGTGGAAACCAAAGAAAACATATCCCTGTGGCTGATGAGCCTGCAGGACACTATATGCAGGTCGCTGGAAGAAGCCGATGGAAAGTCCGTTTTTAAGGAAGACAGGTGGAAGAGGGAAGAAGGTGGCGGGGGCCGTTCACGGATTATAACAGAAGGGGCAGTGATTGAAAAAGGAGGGGTCAATTATTCTGCGGTGCATGGCCCTGTGCCTGCGTTTTTATTGCGCGAGGCCGGGCATTCCCCTAACAACAGCCTCAGCGATAAAGATACTT
This sequence comes from Bacteroidota bacterium, assembly GCA_023251755.1. GTDB lineage: Bacteria > Bacteroidota > Bacteroidia > B-17B0 > Aurantibacillaceae > JAHEYF01. The sequence goes on along the minus strand of JAHEYF010000031.1, from coordinate 15,214 downwards.
TTTACGCAACAGGGGTCTCCATTGTAATCCACCCTCAAAACCCCATGGTACCTATTATTCACATGAATGTTAGGTATTTTGAAATGAGCAACGGGGTAAAATGGCTGGGAGGGGGCATTGACCTTACACCGCATTACGTGCAGGATGAAGACGCTGCTTTTTTTCACACCTCGTTAAAAGCTGTATGCGACAAACACCACCCTGATTATTATCCGAAATTTAAAAAATGGGCCGACGATTATTTTTTCATCCCCCATCGCAAAGAAACACGGGGTATTGGAGGGATTTTCTTCGACCGCTTAGCTTCCAGTCCTGAAATGAGTTTTGAAAAAAACCTTGATTTCTGGAAAGATGTAGGAAATACCTTTGCCCCAACTTACGTTCAGCTACTTGCTAAAAATAAAGACCTGGACTTTTCCGAAAACGAAAAACAATGGCAATTGTTGCGCAGGGGGCGTTATGTAGAGTTTAACTTAGTATACGACAAGGGAACTAGGTTCGGCCTTGAAACCAATGGCCGCATAGAGTCCATATTAATGAGCCTTCCCAAAACAGCTTCCTGGCTGTATGATTACAGTCCTCTTCCCGGTTCAGCCGAGGCCCGGACACTTGCCAAATTAGTAAAAGAAAAAGACTGGCTTAGTTGTAGTTCTTAGTTCATGGTTCTTAGTTGCCTACAATTACGAATTTGTACGAATATACTAATCCGGGTGTGGTGTTAGTGTAAATAGATGATCTGTTTTATATTATCCGTAATCCTTAACAATAGCTACATTAGTATATTTGTACAAATTCGTATTCGTAGATTTGTAATTCTATAAGCTTCCCAAAACCACAAAACTGAAATAAAAATTCAGTATACAAAAAGGTTGTGTCAGTCGTCGATTATTTGTGCGGGTAATCGAAAACGGATTCTCTGAACCCCGCATATCCTTTTGATTCCCATAAAAATAGGTTAAAATTGCTCCGATGAAATAATCTGGCTATTTGACGGTTCAGTTTATTAATTCGACCAGTGCCCTTTAAAACCATTGATGAATGCCTTAACTTAACAATGCATGAAATAGCCGGGTGAAGTTGATAAGATGGGGGTGGAAGAACAGCTGTTTTGTGTCTCACTAAAAACCAAAATTACCCCATGAAAATAAGTTTATGCCTCCCAACAAGTTTAAACAAACTTATTTCTGCCAAAGGCCTGTGTTTGCTTTTGCTTCTTATTTGTCCTTTACTACACCAGGCACAGCACACATCGGATAAACAACAACTAAAAACCAAATTCCCGGAAGAATTCACACACAATGCCAACCGTTTATTTGATTGGTTTGCAGTGGAAAATGCCCTGGCTCTGGAATTGGGAACAAGTCCGGCTGAATGCAATGGTTTTTTTAATTATTTAAGAAAAACAAACAAATTAAATTACTCCGCTTATTTAAGGCAGGTAGAAGCCGGAACCATAACGAAAGACAATGCCTTGCAATACTGGTTAAACCAGGTACCTGCGTTTAAAACCCTTTATCAACAAGAATTACAGGCCTACAACACGGCTCAAAAAGCAGCGAGCCAGCCTTTCGATCCCAATACGGGTGGTGCCGTGTGCAACAACTTAGACGTTGGAAACGGAACCCTGAGTGGATGGGCAGGTGCCTGGAACGACAATGCCGGCGTAGACCCTTCCAACAACTGGTACGGTTTAATCAACAACAACACCCTTAATTCAGGTGGCTTTAACAGCATGGGCTTTGTACATGAATTGTGCACTGCGGGTGCCGATCCGGATGTACCCGCTATTAGCCGCGTAGCGCCAGGCCACACCTATTCGGTTCGTTTGGGAACAGATGCCGCTAATTATGCTTACAACCATCAAACCATCTCTAATACATTTAATGTAACTGCATTAAACAATACCGTCACCTATTGGTACGCCGTTGTTTTTGATCAAACTCCCGGTGGGCCGCATTTACAACCCGACCAGCCTTTTTTTAAAATACGGATGTACGATGGAAGCGGCAATGAAATTATGTGCGCCCATTATGATGTGGATGCAACTGGCGGAGCTTCCATTGGAGGCTTTCAGACCGCTACCATTAATTCGGGAGTGAATGCAGGTTACCAGGCTGTGTATAAAAACTGGAGCCAGGTGATGATCCCTTTAATTAACTATGTAGGACAAAATGTAACGGTTAAATTCGAAACAAGCGATTGCAATGCAGGCGGACATTTCGGCTATGCTTACGTAGCTGTTGATTGTGCACCATTTCAGGTCATACAGTCCACTCCTTTTTTGTGTAACGGCGGAACAGCCACTATGACGGCACCTGCAGGTGCGGGTACCTATTCCTGGTCGGGTCCCGGTATAGTTGGATCCAACACCACCCCGGCCATTACAATAAACACACCGGGTTCCTATACCGTTACTATGACTACCATTGGTAACAGCGGAGCCGTGTGTACGTTTGACATTGATACTATTATAACGCAGAGTATCAATATACCCACTGCTGCTTTTACCAACAATGTACCCTGCAAAGGAGCAATAACCAATTTCACCGATGCTTCATTCACCGGGATCAACTCCTGGAGCTGGGATCTGGGAGACGGGACCACCTCCACCTCACAAAATCCCACGCATACTTATGCGAATGCGGGAACATTCAATGTTACCTTAATTGTCTCCAACAGTTCGGGCTGCTTTGATACAATTGTTCAGCCCGTCGTCGTCAACCCTTTACCGGTAGCAGCATTCAGCACTACACCCGTCTGTACAGGAACAGCAACAACTTTCACAAATACTTCTACACCCAACACCTCAAGCTATAGCTGGAATTTTGGTGATAATAACAATAACACATCAACTTCTGCGAACCCATCACATTCATACACCCTTGCCGCAACCTACAATGTTCAGCTGGTGGTAACCGCTCCCGGTGGATGTAAGGATAGTATAACCCAGGCAATTGTTGTAAATGCCAATCCTGTACCTGCTTTCACTACAACATCGGTATGCGCCGGTACAGCCACCACCTTTACCAATACCACACCGGCAAATCCCGTTGTAACAAACTGGGCCTGGGATTTTGATAACAACGGAACTACAGACAACACCACCGCTTCACCTTCATACACCTACCCGGCAGCAGGAACGTTTACTGCCGTATTAACTGCAAGCACATCTTCTGTTCCTGCCTGTACAGCAACTTTCAACGCATTGGTGGTCGTGCATCCCAATCCCGTATCCAGTTTTACAGTAACAACGGTTTGTGAAGGCGCGCCAACAGTCTTTGATAATTCGGCCAGCAGCATTGCAGCTCCTGATAACATCGCTTTTTACAACTGGACTTACGGCGATGGAAACAATCAGAGTGGTCAAAACCCCTCGCACACTTACGCTGCCTGTGGTACCTACAACGCCAACTTAGTAGTAGTGTCCAATAATAACTGCACCAACTCTTCCACCGTAGCTGTTACCGTGAACTGCAACCCCGTTCCATTATTTACAGCCCCTACGGTTTGTTTTGGTTTTCCAACCGTATTCACCAGCCAGTCTGCAATCAGTACTGGCACCATTACCAACTGGTGCTGGGACCTGGACGGGAACCCTGCCACCTGTGAATTACCCAATCAGGCAGGCCCTTTGTCCTACACCTCGCCTGTTGCAGGAACCCAAAACATCACCCTGACGGTGACCTCCAACAACGGCTGTCCTAAATCAATAACATTGCCTGTAACAGTGAACCCTAAACCAATTGCGGCATTTACCTCTTCCGACGTTTGCAACGGGGTACCTGTAACCTTTACCAACACCACCCCCGGCGGAACACAAACATCGGCCTGGGATTATACCAGCGATGGAACAATTGACGCCGTAACTTCTCCGGCCACCACCACCTTTGCCGGATCAAACAGTTACAATGTTACCTTGTACACCACCGATCAAAACAATTGCAAAGACACTGTTGTACAAGCCGTAAACGTTTACCCCAATCCTACAGCCAGTTTTAGTTATACCGGCGTTTGTTTTAATACCGCCACTCCTTTAACAGACAACAGCAGCGTTACCGCCAACCCCGGTGGAAATATTATTAATGGCTGGGCCTGGGATTTTGACGGGAATGCAACTACCGATGCCACTGTACAAAACCCCACCCATGTGTTTCCTGCTTTTGGCAGTACCAGTGTTAATTTAATTGTAACAACCAATCATGGGTGTAAAGACACCGTTCTGATTCCGATATTTGTAAATCCCAACCCTGTGGTAAACTTTAGCGCACCAGGGGTTTGCCTGCATGTTCCCACTGCTTTTACAAATACAAGCACAGTTGCCCTGGGAGCTATTAGCGGCTGGGCCTGGGACTATACAAACAATGGAAGCATTGACAATACCACACTGGCACCTTCATACACCTACGGTACGCCGGGAATCTACACAGTACAATTAACGGCCACATCCGACAGCGGCTGTATAACTTCGCTCACACTACCCACTGAAGTATATCCCTTACCGCTTGCTGATTTTAGTTATTCGCACACCTGCGCCGGAAACCCTACTGCTTTTACCAACCATTCCACCATCAGTTCGGGCAGTATTACCAATTACAACTGGGATTTTGACAACAACGGCACAAGCGACAATAACACAGCGGCTCCTTCGTTTTTATTTGCAACAAGCGGTATCAACCTGGTGCACCTTTCTGTTTTGTCCGATCATGCCTGTGCCGACGATACTGTAAAACCAATTTACATCAACCCGAACCCCGTGCCTACGGTTGCTGTTGACGATCCGGATGGCTGCCCTGTTCATCACGCCAACTTATCGGGCGGTGTTAGCCCGGCCAGTGTTGATCATGTAAACAGCATTGTAAAATGGCAATGGGATGTAGATAACAATGGTTCACTTGAATTCACCAATAATTACAACCCCGGAACAAGTACCGACCTGGTGGCTTACGATTACATCAACAACGACCCGGTTAATTCGCAAATTTACACCGTGCACCTTACCGTAACCAGCGACAGTGGATGTGTGGGAAGCTTCACCACCCCTGCGCCCTTCATCACTGTATTCCCTCATCCTTTGCCAGGCTTTAGCTGGGGGCCTACCGATCCTTTACCGGATTTGTTCTCGCCCCTCGTTCATTTTAACAACGAAGCTGTTGGCGCTAATTCAATGAGCTGGAATTTTGGCGATATACATGTGACAGACCCGGGCCTTAATGTATCTGTCCTCTTCAACCCGTCGCACACCTACGAATATTTTAACTCCTCCATTAGTTATTACGATGTATGGCAATGGGTAAGCAATACTTATGGCTGCAAGGATTCGGTGATGCACCAGGTTGAAATACTTCCGAACTGGACCTTTTACATTCCCAATGCCTTTACCCCTAACGACGATGGCGTTAACGATGGCTTCAGGGGTACCGGCATCAATATTAATTCCTATAACTTATGGATCTACGACCGCTGGGGGAATATGATTTTCTATTCCAACGACCTCGACCAGTACTGGGATGGAAAAGTGCAGGGACACGATGAAATTGTTCAGGAAGATGTATATGTATGGAAAGTGAAATTTAAAGATGTTTTCAACCAAAAGCACGACCGTGTAGGTACCGTTACCGCTGTGAGGTAAATTCAAAGCCTCAATAGTTTATTAGTTCATTCGTTCAATAGTTGACACCAACAATTGAACGAATGAACTAAAGAACAAATAAACGTTCAACTTAAAAACATTGTTTGCATTAAAATAGTATTTTTGCCTTTCTTGTAAGGCACAAATTATGTATACATTGTTTTTAAAAGAAGTACGCGGTTTTTTAAGTTCCCTTGTTGGTTATGTGGCAATTGGCGTATTCCTTACTATTATCGGGCTTTTTTTATGGATACTCAGCACCGAAAGCAGCGGACTGAATATACTCGAAAATGGTTTTGCCAACATCGACCCCCTGTTTATGATAGCCCCCTGGGTGTATTTATTTCTTATTCCGGCCATTACCATGCGCAGTTTTTCGGAAGAAAAAAAAACAGGTACCATTGAATTGTTATTTACCCGCCCCATTAGCGATATAAGCATTGTGCTCGCAAAATATTACGCAGGTGTTGTACTGGTTGTCATTTCGCTTATCCCCACACTTATTTATTACTACTCCGTTCATAAATTAGGCTATCCAACCGGAAACATAGATACGGGCGGTATGTGGGGCTCCTACATCGGCTTGTTATTGCTGGGTGCAGGTTTTGTTTCCATAGGCATCTTCGCTTCCTCCATTTCCGACAACCAGGTCATTGCCTTTATTATGGCCATGCTGCTTTGTTTTTTATGTTACAACGGCTTCGATTTTATTGGTTCCGCCGGCTGGTTGGGCAACCTCGACAGCCTGATTGTGAAACTCGGCATCAATGAGCATTATATTTCAATGAGCAGAGGTGTGATCGACACCAGGGATGTACTTTATTTTATCAGCCTTATTGCCGTATTTATTTTCCTGACCCGGTTTGTTTTAGAAAAACGTAAATGGTAATTAATAAAGAAACAATTGAATTGGAACAGAAAAAAACCATAAACAGAAAACGAAGGGACATTCTTAACCTCTTCATGCTGCTTGCAATACTTGTTTTGCTCAATTTTGTAGGAACCTTTTTTTTCAAACGTTTTGACCTTACCACCGAAAAACGCTACACCCTTAGTCCGAGTACACGTATGCTGCTTGAAAATTTAGACGAAGGGGTGTATTTAAAAGTTTACCTCGACGGTGATTTTAATCCGGCTTTCACCCGCCTGCGCAACGAAACCAAAGAAATGCTGGATGAGTTCAGAGCCTATTCCAACAAAGAACTCAACTACGAATTTATCAACCTCAGCGATGAAAAAAATCAAAAAGAATTAGAAAATATCCAGCGCCAGTTGTACGGCAAAGGAATCATTCCGCTGGAGCTGAATATAAAAACAGACAAAGGAAATAAAACACAAATTATTTTTCCGGGGGCATTGGTTACTTACAAAGGAAGAGAAACCGTGTGGCAGATTTTTAAAAAACAATTGGGTGTTTCAGCCGACCAGTGCATCAACAATTCCATTCAATCATTGGAATATGAACTCTCCAACAGCATCCGCAAATTGCAAACCGTCGTTAAACACCGTGTGGCTTTTATACAGGGACACGGCGAATTAGATACCCTTCACGCCAACGACATGATCAATTCCCTGCAGGAGTATTACGATGTGCGTTTTGTAACCATTAAACACCGCCTGAAAGCCCTGAATGGTTTCAAAACAATAATTATTGCCCAACCCGACTCGGCTTTTGATGAAAAAGATAAATTTATTATCGATCAGTTTATCATGCACGGTGGCCGGGCTTTGTGGTGCATTGACCCGGTTTACACCAATTACGATTCCCTGCGTTTAACAGGCTTTACACTGGGCCTCAGCAACAACCTGCACCTCGAAGACCAGCTGTTTGCCTACGGGGCCAGGATAAACAACAACTTAGTCAACGACCTGCAATGCACCTCCATTCCCATCAACAAAGGTTTTAAAGGCGGCCCTGCCGACCTGCAAATGGTGCCCTGGATATACAACCCTTTGGTAATGGCCGATTCAATTACCGGAAAACATCCTATTGTAAAAAACTTAGATTTGGTGAAGTTCGAATTTGCCAGTACCATCGACACCATCTCTGCCAAAGGGGTGAAAAAAACTGTTTTACTCAGAACTTCCAAATACACCAAACTACAAACCACCCCTGCACGGGTGAGTCTGGCCATGACCGCTTTAAGACCAACCGAAAACCAGTTCAACAAGTCCTTTCAACCCTTAGCCGTATTGCTCGAAGGTAATTTTACATCCCCTTATAAAAACAGGATGACCTCGGCCATTGCACAGGACAGTGCTATTAATTTCATGGATTACAGCACAGCTACAGCAATGATTGTAATTGGAGACGGCGATGTAATGAAAAACGACTACAATTATGGCAACCAGAATTATTACGAACTGGGCTACGACAAATACATGAAACAAAAATTTGCAAACAAAACTTTTTTACTGAACTGTGTAAATTACCTCTGCGACGGGGCCGACCTTTTAAGCGTCCGGGCCCGTGAGGTGAAACTACGTTTATTAGATAAGAAAAAAACAAAAACACAGGAGATGAAATGGAGAATGATCAATGTGGGGATTCCACTTTCGGTCATAACCATACTCGGGCTTGTGCTTTATCAGCTAAGGAAAAGAAGGTACACGGATTAAGTTGATATGTTCGTTCGTTTATACGTTCATTCGTTGAGACCATGGAGAATTAAACCGGAAACGAAGAACGGATAAACAAAAAAACGAATAAACTAAGGAACGATAATAACATGAAAAAAAAACAATGGTTTACAGTACTTGTCCTTATTGTATTATCGGGACTTACACTTTATATACTCAGCACTAAAAAAAAATCCACACTCAATGAGTATGAAAAAGATTTTTCGGTAAAAGACACCGCCTCCATAGATAAAATATTTATTGCCGAAAAAAACGGGCACACCGCTTTATTAGAACGCAAAGCAAAAGGCGAATGGACCATTAACGGAAAATACCCTGCGCGCATGGATGCTGTAAGCCTTTTACTGTATACCTTTGCGCGCACCGAGGTAAAATACCTTCCCGGCGAAAAAGCAAAAGAAACCATTATCAGGGCCATTGCCACCGAAGGTAAAAAAGTAGAAGTCTACCAAAACGGCAAGCGCAGCAAAATATGGTACGTAGGTGTGTCTACACCCGACCAGACCGGCACCTTTATGTTATTGGCCGATCCGGACACAGACGAAAAACACGAACAGCCCTTTATCACTTCCATCCCCGGCTTTGATGGTTTTTTAAACACCCGTTTTTTTACCGATGAAAACGACTGGCGCAACAGAACACTCTTATCCATTGCACCAGATCAAATGAAATCACTAAAAATAGAGTACGCCGATTTTCCCGATTCCTCTTTTCAGATTCAGGTAAAAGACATACAGCATTTTACAATCAGTACACTAAAAGGCAGCCCCCTTGCAACAGCCGATACTGCAGCCATTAAACAATACTTAGCCTACTTTATGGACCTGACGGCAGAAGTCTACTTAAACAGCAACACCGAAGCGGTTGTGGACTCCCTTAGAAGAACAAATCATTATGCCCAACTTACGGTAACGGACAAAAACGGAAAAGAAAGTCAATTGCGTTTTTTTCATAAACAACCTGAAAAAGGAAAAGAAGAAGTATACGGGGTGAAGGTGCAGTTCGATCCCGACCATGTATACATATCCTACAACAACCTGAATGAATTCGCGATGGGGCAGTATTTCACCTTCGGAAAAATATTCCAGTCACTCCGGTATTTTAGCCCTAAAACTGTTAAAAAATAGTTTAAAACTATATTTTATCAAAGCGGCCTGCTCCTGCATATCCTTTATTTTTGTTTACGATAAATAAAATTGCCTTCACATGAACTTTATAGTTTCTACAACAACCTTGTTAAAACACCTGAAATCCATTAACGGGGTTTTAAACTCAAGCAATACCCTGCCCATTTTAGATAATTTTTTATTTGAAATCACTCCCAACCAATTGGTTATTTATGCTTCGGACATGGAAACAACTATTACCACACAGGTAAAAGTGGAGTCGAAAGACACAGGAAGCATTGCTATTCCGGCACGTCCCATCATCGATACCCTGAGTAATTTTCCGGAACAACCTTTAACTTTCAGCATTGATACAAAAGCTTTTGGAATAAAAATTATTACCGATAACGGCGAATATAAATTAACCGGTCACAACGGTGAAGAATTTCCCAAAATCCCACGTATTGAAGGGGCTTCCACCATCACCCTGAAAAGCGACCTGATTGCTGCGGCCATTAACAAAACTATTTTTGCAACGGGTAACGATGACCTTCGCCCGGTAATGAGCGGGGTGTTCTGCCAGTTCTCCGAAGAAGACTCCTTGTTTGTTGCAACCGACGCCCACAAATTAGTGCGCTACAGAAGAACGGATGCCAAAGGCACCCAGGCGGTTGCTTTTATTATGCCCAAAAAACCTTTAACCCTTTTAAAAAATTTATTGGCCGGTGTAGACGATGTGGTAAACGTTGAATACAACAAAACCAACGCCTTTTTTAGTTTCGGGCAAATTACATTGGTTTGCCGTTTAATTGATGGCAAATACCCGAACTACGACGCTGTAATACCCAAAGTAAACCCGAATAAACTTACGGTTGACCGCAGCTCTTTTTTAGGGGCCTTAAAACGCGTAAGTATTTATGCCAACAAAGCCACCCACCAGGTGCGTTTAAAAATAGCCGGTAGTCAGTTGAACATTAGCGCCGAAGACATTGATTACGCCAACGAAGCACATGAACGCCTGACCTGTACTTATATTGGTGAAGACATGGAAATTGGGTTCAACTCCAAATTTTTGATGGAAATGCTGGTGAACCTCGACAGCGATGAAATTAATATTGAGATGAGCGCACCCAACCGTGCGGGTATCATTACCCCGTCTAAAAAGGACAACCCTGCCGAAGATGTATTGATGCTGGTGATGCCTGTAATGCTGAACAATTAGTGTTAAGTGAAAAGTAAAAAGTAAAAAATTAAAAAGGGCGGCACATCACCGCCCTTCTTTTATTAAGTCTATTCTTATGCAATTATTTTTAAGTACACAGATCAATGGTAATTTCATCACCTTGAGCGAAGAAGAATCCTGGCATTGCATTAAAGTATTGCGGCATGTTGGTGGAGATGAAATTGCTGTGATTGACGGAGTTGGAGGCTTTTACAAAGGCACCATCACCGAAGGCCATCCCAAACACTGTGTTGTGCAGATTACACATAGTGAACAACAGTACAATAAACGCCCTTATTATTTACACCTTGCCATTGCCCCTACTAAAAATTCCGACCGCATCGAATGGTTTGCCGAAAAAGCGGTAGAAGCCGGAGTGGACGAGATCAGTTTTGTGTACTGCAAAAACTCCGAAAGAAAAATAATAAAAACCGACCGCGTAAAAAAAGTGATTGAAAGCGCCGTTAAACAATCTGTTCAGGCCTACCTCCCCAAAGTGAATGAACTTATTGCGTTTAATGATTTTGTAAAACAACAGGCAGACATCAACATAAAAAAACTAATAGCGCATTGCCGTGATAAGCAAACACCTGTATTGTCTGCCCATATACACCAGCAACAAAAAGTACTTTGTTTAATCGGCCCTGAGGGCGACTTTACTACTGATGAAATTGAGCTTGCCTTAAAGTCTGGATTTGAACCTGTAAGTCTGGGAATAAACCGCCTGCGAACCGAAACAGCGGGAGTGTATGTGGCTGTAGCGATGAATTACAATAGTTATGAGTTAATAACGAATAGTTAATAGTTGTAAAATTCTAAAATGGCAACAAGTAGTTTCAGGAAACAGAACTATTACTAATTTTAAGGGTATCGCCCCTATTAACTATTCCCTAATCGCTATTCACTATTCTATCTTCAACACCATTTTCCGGAAATAAAACAAGCCGGTTGAAACAAGTCCTAAAAAGAAGGGGATGGCTGCAAAGTTTTTCAACTCAATGTGGCCGGCAAATTCGCAACACATCCAATAACCGTTGGCGCATATCCAAAAGCAGATGGCCAGATTAATAAAAAATTCATTTTTTCTCCACGATTTAATGGTGATAATTATCGCTACCAGCACAGTGGGTGTAATCATGGTAATCCCCATTGTTTTCCAATCCATCATCCAGCAGGTATCTTTTATCAGCCACAGAGGGATGTGAATGTTCTCTAATTTTCGTTGCCCGTGAAAATAATCTTTTTGTTGTGTCATCGAATAATAACAGGTTCCCCTAAAAATTTGGGCTGTGTTTTAAAAACATAAATATCCAAAATACATTTTGCCCGGGCAAAATATTCCCTGATCGTTGTTGCTGTAGAAAATTTAGCGGGTACGTCCTCTGCATTAAAGGACACACAAGTGTAACCTTTTTTATTGGCGATAAACAAAGCCCTTTCGTTGTGAAACTGCTGTGAAATAATAGTAAATTGCTGCTGCCCGAAAATTTTATCGCAACGCACCACCGAATCTAAGGTACGAAAACCAGCATAATCTATACTAATGCACGAATCAGGAATGCCTGCTGCTTTCAAATCGTTGCACATAGCTGTGCCTTCATCATAGTCCTTCGTATGATTATCGCCACTCACCACAATGTGTTTTATTTTACCCGTTTTGTACAACAACACCGCAGCCTTAATCCTGTTTACATAATAAAGATTACCAGGCCTTGCTCCCAATAACAGACCAACTTTGTTTTGCGGTATTTTTTCGACTTCAGAATAGATTTGCGCAGTCGTATTTCGAATGATCCATTTATTACTGCAATAAACAAAAATAAAGGATAGGCCTGCAACTAACAATCCCCATTTTACTATCCGGGTAAGCGTAAAAAAAGCGAGGACCCTGAGCATAATTACATTAAAATTTCTATACAGGTAAAAACAGCGAACACTACACTGGCTATGCCATTGGTTGTTGCAAACGCCAGTGTTACGCGGCTCAGGTCGTTGGGGCGCACAAGGCTGTGCTGGTAAAAAAGAAGTCCGCAAAACACAGCAGCGCCTGCCCAGTATACCATGCCAAAGCCGGCGTAAAGTCCCGCAACAATTACCAATGCCGCGGTAAACACATGCAGCACTTCCGAAAAACGAAGGGCCTTTGTTTTGCCCAATAATTCGGGAATGGATTTTAAGTGCTGCGAACGGTCAAATTCTTCATCCTGCAGGGCATAAATAATATCGAAACCACTTACCCAAAACAATACCACTAAGGAATACAAAAGCGGTAACAGCGAAAATTCTCCGCTTACAGCAAGGTAGGCGCCAATGGGAGCCAGGCTGAGGCCAATGCCCAATACAATGTGGCAAAGGGCCGTAAAACGTTTGGTGTAGCTATACCCCAATACCACTGCCAGGGCAATGGGCGATAAATAAAAACATATACTGTTAATAAAATAAGTAGTTAGCATAAACAACACGCAACAAACAATTACAAACCAAAGGGCCGATTTTTCTTGAATAATCCCTGCCGGTATTTCGCGGACTTTTGTACGGGGGTTCAAGGCATCAAAATGCCTGTCGATATACCGGTTAAAAGCCATTGCCGCGCTACGGGCAAATACCATACAAAGAATAACACATACAAATAATTTCAGGCTGAAAGAATGAGAAGTGTTTTGCAGGGCCAGCAAAAAACCAATAATGGCAAAGGGCATGGCAAATATGGTGTGACTGAATTTAATCAGGCTCAAAAAATTGTTTATTTTTTTTATTACTGCCATCAGTATCTTATACCACATTAAAAAATAAATGACTCATTCCACTCATCTCACTCTGAATTTTAAATTTTGAACTTTAAATTCGTCGTTTCAGTCCTTTTTAAAAATTATAAAGACCACAATAATGTAGATAACCGGAACAGAACTTAAGACCATGCCCAAATGGGCTTTGGTAATCAGTTTTCTTTCCATCCCGTTTTTAGTATTGATAAAAATATTAAATACAGAAAGAATAAAACCTATAATGGCAAACACCATCCCAAATAGTATGTAAGGAATACTGATGCAACTCAATGCAGCCAATACCCCAAACACAAGGGATAAATTACCGGTTATTTTATACGAATCCATTTTGATGATACAGGGTTAAAGATACAATTTCTGAGGGAATTACGATTGACGAGTTACGAAGTACGATTAACGAATTATGAATCTACGAATACAAATTTGTACGAATATACCAATCTGAGTGTGGTGTTACTGTATAGCGACATTAGTATATTCGTAAAAGATTCGTAGTCGTAGTCAAAAAGAACTATGAACTAATAACTATTAAGCCTATCCCATCAATTCCTTCATTAACTTTTCCAGCTTCTCTTTTAACTCCGCCACTTCCTGTTCCAATACCCCTACCCTGCCCTCCAGCTCATTTACCGATTTACGGGCAGGCTCTTCCGGCAATTCATCTTCGGTATACTCCATGCTTCCTCCGAATAAATGAGTGTAACGCACTTCTTTTTGCCCGGCGCGCCTGGGCAATTGCTGTACAAAAGGGCTTTCGAACTGCGCCAGTTTATCCAGTACTAATTGCACTTCTTCCAGCGCATCAAATTCGTACAACCTTCCCGAATTTGTATTGAGTTCCCCGCCTGTTTGCGGGCCCCGCAAAAACAACAAACACAGCACGGCTAAATCGGCAGGATTAACCGGGTAAACGATAGCGAAATTGTGTTTGTATTTTACCGAACGGCTGGTGCCGCCTGTAGCTATCGAAATCAGGCCAATTTTTCTTAAACTGTTCAGGGCCATCACCACCGTTTCCTCGTCGTATTGCACCACCGGCTTGCGCGATGTTTTTTGATTGCAGGCAGCCGTTAAGGCATTCAGCGTCATGGGGTAATATTCGGGTGTGGTTTTGCTTTTTTCTATTAAGGAACCCAAAACACGCAGTTCAACCGCATCGAGTAAGGGTAAATTTTTTGCTTCTTCCATTATGAATTGTTCAATCTGAATTTATTAAAATCTCTGATTACAGGAGATCAGGAACAAAGATAATTTTTTTATAACTGTACATTCCGCTTTTGGCAGGCCTTATTCAACAGGCTATAGTTTTTTTGTTATTCTGTTGTTTTTAAATTAATTTAGCTTCAAATTCTCTGCGCAATGAAAATTCAAACTGTCGAAACTCCAAAAAACAAGGTCAACGGCCTTGATCTGGATGCCTTGAATACATTGGTGGACAGGCATAAAAAAATCAACCAACTCATCCGGGAAGGTAAAGATATTGATCCTGAATTAAGTAAGAATTTTGTCACCTTCCCTGTATACAGTCATCCTTATAAAGGATAAGGGGTTTTACACTCCTAAGTTATTTTACAAGTACCTTATCAATTCTGTACCATACCTTGTCCCGATAGGGACAAAACATTCTTAGAAGATACAGACAAGCATTTTGATTGCCCGGCGGGGTAAAACCTTGTCGCTGTCTTGTCTGATATATTTATTCGGCTCCGCTGGAGCATGACTGTTCGAAACAATAAAAACACTTATATACAGGTCACTCCTACGGAGTTTAATTCTATATGAATCGACTTTTCTACAAACAGTATGCTCCTAACGGAGCGGGTAAATGCTG
>JAHEYF010000208.1 GCA_023251755.1 Bacteroidota bacterium | reverse complement strand
TGATTAAGAGATGCCTTTGCATTGTCTAAGGCTATCCGCAATTTTAGCAAAGCCGCTTTCTGTGTATTCAAATCTACTTTGGCTTGCAACAAATCAATCCTTGATCCGGAACCAATGTCTGCTTTTTTTTGAGCGATTTTAATCCGCTCTTCATAAATTTTGATGTTATCGTTGGTGGCTTTAATTAACTGAGTTTGTCTTACTACATCGTAATAGGCACCAACAATGGCGGCAACGGTATTTTCAATCTGTACTTTAATGTTGATTAATCCCTGTGCTTCTATTTCTTTTAAACGCTGGTGGGTGGCAAACATTTTAAAGCCATCGAACAGGGTCCAGTTTAAGGCAACCCCTGCATTTAAACCTGTTGAGCCTACACCACTTTTATTGATGTTTAAGCCATTTGAATATTCCTGTTTGGTATTGTTGTTACTTAAGCTGTTGGAAGCATTGAATACCACGCTGGGTAAAAAGCCTGCATTACCAATGTTGTTATTATTGGTTGCAGCAGCCGATTGTACACGGGCAATACCAATGGCATAATTATTTTTCAAGGCCGTTTCAAGCGCCTGCTCTAAGTTCAATGTTTCCTGTGCACTGGCAAAAGAAACGATACACAATAAAAACAGACTTATTTTACAACAGTTCTTCATGTTTCTTTTTCTTTTCTTTTGATAAATACGAATAGATGGCCGGGATAACAAACAAAGTGAGCATTAATGAAAACAACAAACCACCAATTACTACAATACCCATTCCCATACGGCTTTTGGCGCCTGCACCCAAAGCCATTGCAATGGGCAATGCTCCCAGAGCCGTTGCCAGGCTGGTCATCAATATGGGTCGTAAACGTGCTGCCGCGGCTTGTTTTATAGCTTCGTGCACACCCAGGCCTTGTTCTTTTAACTGGTTGGCAAATTCAACAATCAGGATGCCGTTTTTGGTAACTAAGCCTATCAGCATAATAATACCAATCTCGCTAAAGATGTTGAGGGTTTGATTAAAATACCAGAGCGAGAGAAATGCGCCTGCAAAGGCTAAGGGCACGGTAAGCATAATGATGAAAGGATCAATAAAACTTTCGAATTGTGCGGCAAGGATCAGGTAGATGAGTACCAGGGCAAGTATCAATGCAAATAGAATATTGGAGGAGCTTTCAGAAAAATCGCGGGAGGTGCCTGTAAGTGCAGTTGAAAAAGATTCATCCAGATTCATTCCGGCAATGCGCTGCATTTCTTTTATACCATCACCAATCGTTTTTCCAGGTGCCAGGCCGGCTGATATAGTAGCCGACTGGTAACGGTTGTAATGATACAGTTGGGGCGGGTTGCTTTGTTCTTCTAAAGTAACGAGGTTGTCCATTTGTATTAAAATGCCTTTGTTGTTTCGCACGTACATTGATTTGAGGTCGGTGGGATCATCTCGGTTTTCGCGCGAGAATTGCCCAATAACCTGGTACTGCTTGCCATTCATATTAAAGTAATTGAAACGCGATCCGCTAAAAGCCAGTTGTAATGTTTGGGCAATATCCAATGTTGATACGCCCAGATTTCTTGCTTTGTCCCTGTCTATGCTAAGGTTAAGTTCGGGCTTGTTAAATTTCAGGTTGCAATCAACAGTTTGCAGCACTGTGCTTTTATTGGCTTCTTCTATAAACTTGGGCAATACCTGTTTTAATTTTTGAAAATTGGGGGCCTGCAAAACAAACTGTATGGGCTGGCCACCAAAGCCACCCGATGAAATAGTCTGTTGTTGGATAACAATGGTTTTTGCTTCGGGAAATTGTTTGGTTGTTTTTGTAATGTAATTGGCGATGTCCTGCTGGCTGCGTTTCCGTTCACCGGGTTCACAAAGTCTTAAACGTACCATACCGGTGTTAACTGCACCCGAACCTGTAAATCCAGGAGCGGTAACGGTAAGGCAGACTCTTTTTTCAGGAATGGAATCGCCAATAAAGGCTGCTAATTTATCCATAAACCTATCGGTATAATCGTAAGAAGCGCCTTCGGGGCCGGTAACTGAAATCCTCATCCAGCTGCGGTCTTCGAGCGGAGACAATTCGGAAGGGATTAATTTTCCAACAAAGAAAATAATGCCGATTGAACCAAAAATAATAATGACAGACCACCAGCGTACTTTTAAAAATTTGCCCAGGGAGTTGTCGTAACTATTGACCATGTTCACAAAAAAGGGTTCGGTCAATAAATAAAAACGGCTCTTCTTATGCGGGTCTTTACGCACCATATAAGCATTTAACATCGGCGTAAGCGACAGGGACACGAATGCGGAAATGAGCACTGCCCCGGCAATAATAACACCGAACTCGCGGAAAAGCCGGCCTACAAATCCCTGCAAAAATATAACGGGCATAAATACAGCGGCCAATGTAATAGAGGTGGAGATAACAGCAAAAAATATTTCGTTGGAGCCTTTAATGGCTGCATCGTAAGGCTTCATGCCTTGTTCAATTTTTTTGAAAATATTTTCCGTTACCACAATCCCGTCGTCCACTACAAGCCCTGTAGCCAATACAATAGCTAAAAGGGTAAGTACGTTTACGGAATAACCCATGATGTACATAATGAAAAAAGCGCCGATCAGTGAAACGGGAATATCAATGAGTGGACGAAAGGCCACCAGCCAGTCGCGGAAGAAGAGGTAGATGATAAGGATAACCAGAATGAGCGCAATGATAAGGGTTTCTTTTACCTCGGTAACGGACTGGCTAATGAACTTGGTATTGTCCAGTGCTATTTCGAGTTTGTAATCTTTGGGGAGGTCCGTCTTTATGTTTTCGAGGCGTTTGTAAAATTCAGTTGCAATGTCGAGGTAATTGGCCCCGGGCTGCGGTACAAGCCCCAGGCCGATCATGGGTACCCCCGATTGTTTAAGCATGGTTTCTTCGCTTTCGGCCCCCAGTTGTGCAATTCCAACATCTCTTAAACGCACCACTTTATCGCCATCGGTTTTAATAATCAGGCTGTTAAAACTTTCTTCATCCGTAAATTTACCTTTGGTGTTAACAGTAAGTTCTGTTGTGTTTCCGGCTATTTTTCCCGAAGGGAGTTCAACGTTTTCCCTGTCCAATGTCTGTTTAATATCCAGCGGGGTTAAACTGAAGGCGGCTAATTTTGAAGGGTTCATGAGTATACGCATGGCATAACGTTTTTGTCCCCATATCTGAACCGAGCTTACCCCGGATATGGTTTGCAGGCGTTCGGCAATTACATTCTCAGCATAATCATTAACCTGCAATTGATTTTTACTGTCCGATTGAAGAGTAATGGCAAGTATGGCATCGGAATTGGCGTCTGATTTTGTAACAGTGGGCAATCCGTCTATGTCTTGCGGCAACTGCCTCACAGCCTGCGATACTTTATCACGTACGTCATTTGCAGCAGCCTCCAGGTTCGCATCAAGGTTAAACTCAACAGTAATCTGGCTGCTTCCCTGGTTGCT
>JAHEYF010000030.1 GCA_023251755.1 Bacteroidota bacterium | reverse complement strand
CAAAAAAGTTCAACCGGATGAAATTTATCTTTATGCTTTAAACTAGGTTCTATATCATTTGATATACCAGTAGCTGCTATCCAAATGTGAGCAAGTTCGTGAACAAGCGTAAATAATTGTCGAGCATTCCAATCATCTGAATTAATAAATACAAAAGGTGCATAAGGATCAGTAATAGCAAATCCTTGCAATTCGTCACTATCTAATTTTAGCCTAGAATGAATGAAACTAGTTCGTGAAATAAATATTCCTTTCGTTTCAGCTTTATCAATCCATTCTTTAATCGGGTTATCATTCGCATAGCTTGCTGGATTAATTCCAAGTGTGTTAAGAATATCCTTAGCAACGCTAATTGGATTGTCGTTAATAGAGAATCTGCCAACAAAAGGAACTTTCGGCTCATTGTTTTCTTCATTCACATCACTTATCCAAGCTTGCTTTTGTTGAATCTCTCGAATAATAAAAATTGAACCCGTACCCAAAGCCTTTGAATCATTACTCCGAAAATCTTGCAATGGTTGAAAATCTCTAGGAATTTCAGGCAGAAAAAATAGAGCGAACGGACGTTTATAAGCCTTTGCCAATGTTTGGGCTTGTTTAATGGTCGGCTGACTAGTACCTGCCTCCCATTCTTTCAGTTTGTCTGAAGACACAGAAACTTTGGCAGCAGCAATTTCCTCGGTCATTCTTGCCGATTCTCTTGCCCATTTTAGCACGTTTGGTGTTATGTATGCTTTATCTGCCATTAATAATACAAAGGTAATTCATTTAATCCAAGGAACTTTATCCTTGCTTAGTAGAAGTGAGAAGTTCTCGAATATCCACTTTCAAAAATTTCGAGATCTCGTAAAGCGTTTCAATAGACGGTTGGACTTCATTCGTACACCAACGAGAAACAGTTGATTCGGTTTTATCCAAATGGCTGGCTAAATCCTTACTGCTTTTGTTCTTTTCAGCCAGGACAGATTTTATTCTATTTAAATTTAGTTTCGACATGGTGCAAATTTATTGACTTCTCCTGCAAATATCACAAAATTTTAATTACCTGAAAATCACGTTGAAATGACAATAAATTGTGTTTTCATGCGCTATTATTTTCACAGTAATATCATTTCTTGTAATCTTGTAGCAAGAAATTATTGTCGTGGAGCAAGAAGAAAATTTTCAACAATCGGGACAAAGACAGTTGAAAGTGTACGAAAAGTACATTCCGCGCTCCTATTATGGGCACGTCATTTTCCCCGAGATCCGGCTTTGTGGCAAGTGGCTTCGAGACATGGGTTTCGACTGCGGACAATCAGTAACAGTCCGACATGAGAAAAATAAAATCATCATCACGGTAGACAACGGAGCAAATGCTGACGAATAAAATACTGCCACTAACAGCTAAGGTTTCGTTGCGCCCGGAGGGCGAACAATGAAACCGATGTTGCACGGAACCACTTGTGCGTGAGGGGATATTACATTATGGGGATTGCGTCTTGTTAATGAATGCGCTTTTGTTTTTTAGAGATTTGCATTTGATAGAGAGTCGATTGCTTTTCTCTTTTATTAAAAAAATGTTTGTTGATTATTGTTCAAACAAACTTATTTTTATGTTTTATCTATGCAACACGCAATGCACGGCTATGCCGCAGTTTTGCAGTAAAAAATCAATTCCTTTTTACTATTTGTAAAATATTTTTGCCGGATGCTTTCCAATTGTTTGGTGGTCCGCGCTGGTCAAAATTCAAAACCCGTATCATCGTTTCTTTTTTGCAACACTTGCATTGCAAAGGATTGTAAGGTATTGCTCTTGTGTGCTATTAAATGCGTTGGTGAATCGCAACTATATGGGTGCAGCCATACAAATACGGGTGTATGACGACAAAATAAGTATCTGGAATGAAGGATCTCTACCCGAAGGATTGACATTGGCTGCTTTAAAGCGTTCTCATTCATCCAGACCAAGAAACCCGATCATTGCGGACGTGAGTTTTAAAGGCGGTTATATTGATGCCTGGGGGCGAGGAACCATTAAGATTCTGGACACCTGCAAACAGGCAGACCTTCCCGAACCTGAAATGAAAGAGCAAGACGGAGGTTTTATCATTACGCTTTTCAAAGATAATTTAACGGAAGAACAATTAATTAAGCGAGGGCTTAACGACCGACAACTGAAAGCAGTGCAATACATCAAGGAGAATGCTGAAATTACAAACGGAATTTATCAGGAGATAAATAATATTGGTAAAACAACAGCGACAGAGGATTTACAATTAATGGTTGAGTTGGGAGTAATCATCCGAAAAGGAAACATAGGCAGGGGGACGAAATACGTTTTGAAATAATTGGCCGTTAATTGGCCGTTAATAGACCGGTAATTGGCCAGTTCGATTGCGTCATAATTGCGTCAATTGCGTCAGAATCGTGTCTTAATTGAGTAATTAGGGATTGTTAGAAGAAATGAACCGAAACATAAGCGACTTTTCAAATTTCAATGACCGCAAATACACAGCAGGAAGAACTAACACTATTCCGGTCTTTGTTCAAAGGCAGGGAAGATGTGTTTGCTGTCCGTTGGGAAAAGGAGAATAAAAGCGGTTATATGCCCGCCTATTTCTATGACCCCTACAGGTTGAAAGCGCATAAAATGAAGGGCGGAACTTTTCAGAACTTCGTAGAAAAGAAACTTTTACCCTTTACTGATAAAGAACTTCTAAAACATCTGACAGGTGAACAGCTTGCCGGAGTTTATCCTTTACTGCCGGATAATACTTCCTGGTTCATTGCTGCCGATTTTGACAAAGAAAACTGGCTGGAAGAAAGCAAGCAGTTTCATTCCGCCTGCGAAGCAAAACAAATTCCGGCCTATTTGGAGCGTTCCCGTTCCGGCAAAGGCGGACACGTATGGATATTCTTCGATCAGCCTTATCCGGATTTCAGAAGCAGAAAAATTATCATATCCATTTTAGAACAGATTGACCTGTTTTCAATATTTGACAAAAGTTCAAGTTTTGACCGACTGTTTCCGAATCAGGATTTTTTATCGGGCAAAGGCTTCGGAAACCTGATCGCCCTTCCTTTGTTCAAAAAGACGTTGGAACTTGGTAATAGCTGTTTCATTAATCCGGAAACCTCCGAGCCTTATAAAGATCAATGGGAATTTCTAAGAAGTATCAATCGCATTACAACAAAAGCACTGGATGAATTATATCAAGCCTCTTCTAGTTCAGATGCCGGTATTAAATCGAAAACAACTCCCGGAAAATTGACCATAAGCCTGAACAATTGTATACGTTTGAGCCGCGAAGGATTAACCACGCCTTTGATCAACTTCTTAAAGGAAGAAATGAATTTTGCCAACACGGAATTTATCATCAAGAAAAAGGTCGGCAGAAATACTTTCGGAACCGAACGCTATTTTAAACTCATTGAAGAAACGGAGAGTGAAGTGGTAATTCCAAAAGGATTTGTCGGAAAGTTGATTCGATTCTGCAATGAGCATGATATTAAATATGAATTTCAGGATGAGAGGAAAAAGCATAAAGAAATTCCTTTCTTGTTTAATACCGCTTTAAGAGAACACCAGCAAGGTGCAATAGAAATAATCGCAAAGAAAGACCTTGGAATTATTGTAGCTCCTCCCGGATCGGGCAAAACAATTGTAGGGTTAAAAATAATTGCCGAGAAAAAACAACCCACCCTGATAATTACACACCGCAAACAAATTGCCGAGCAATGGATTGAAAGGATTGAAACTTTCCTTGGCATTCCAAAACACGAAATAGGGAAAATCGGTCAGGGAAAAACAAAGGCCGGAAAAAATGTAACGGTCGCTATGATTCAAAGTCTGGCTAAGGAACTTGAAAAACCTAAGAACGAACTTATAAACGCCTTTGGTCTTGTTATTATAGATGAATGTCATCACATACCAGCGGAGACATTCCGGAACACGGTTAGCAAGCTAAAGACTTTTTATTCCTATGGCCTAACTGCAACACCTTTTAGAAAGTACAATGACGGAAAACTCATGTTCATTCATTTGGGCGAGGTGATCAGCGAGATAAAACAGAATGAAATCAAAGATTCTGGAAAAGCCAGAATCATTATACGAAATACAGAATTGGATATTCCTTTCAATCCCAAAACCGATCAATTTGAAACACTCTCTAAAATACTCGTGCATGATTCAACAAGAAACAAACTGATTCTTTCCGATGTAGTCACGGAATTGAAAGCTGGCAGGAAAACGGTAATAATTACCGAACGAAAAGAACATATTGACTCTCTTTATCAATACCTCAAACAGTCTTATGAAACTGTTACACTAAGTGGCGATGATTCTGAAAAGGATCGTAACTCCAAATGGAAACTTTTGAAGGATGGAAATTATCAGGTTTTGATAACTACTGGTCAGTTTTTTGGAGAAGGAACCGATCTGCAAAATGTCAATTGCTTGTTTCTCGTTTATCCATTCTCATTTGAAGGCAAGTTGATTCAATATATAGGAAGGGTTCAGCGTTCAGAAATAACGCCAACAATTTATGATTACCGTGACATAAAGATCGAGTACCTGAATAAAATGTTCCTGAAAAGAAATACATACTACAGGAGGATTGATAAACAAGCAACTTTATTTGACGACCCAATTGAAGAAGAAATACTACCTACTAAGGCTTTCTCGATACAACGAAAAGTAAAAATACCATTTGATAAACTTGAATTCCGTTATGGAAGCATCGCATTCAAGTATCTCATACCCGAAATTAATAAGGAATTAGAATTTGATCTTGAAAACCTTGAAATCAGACCGGAGTTTGAGGTACTGAAACCCTACTTTTCAAAAATACTAAAGCTAAAAAGTGTTGAAGTTGAAGTTGAAATTCAGGCTGAATTTGAAAATGGAAAGCACCTTTCTCAATTGGCGAGTTCGAAGGATATTCAAAAAATAAACAGAGAAATTATTGAAGGTGTAAAATTCAGATTTATCACAAAGAACTTCCTTGGCAAGTCAAATGCTGATACAACAATTGGTTTGCAGGATATAGACCAACTGCAATCGGGAAAAGACACCGAAAAACTATATAGTTCCGGGGAAGAATTATTGAATGACCTTATTAAGAATAAAGATTATAAGCACCGAAAGCACTTACAATACCTGGCCGACAGACATACAAGAACTATTCTGAAAATTCGGTTTGTGCTAAGCCCGTTTTCTTTTGTATTTTTACTGACAGGCAAAGATCATTTTCATATTGCAATGGAAACTCTGGACACTGAGGAAGCTACTTATGTTTGGCATTTCAACAATGACAAAAGGAAACTTCCGGATAATTTGAGACTGGTTGACGAACATTTAAATTTAATACGAAACAAAGGCAGACAAGTATTTCTTGAAAAAGTACCGGACAATTTCAGTCGCATCGTTCATGACTACTCAGACGAGAGAAAAGGATTTATATTATGGAAAGACCTATTGGAAGAAAGGCTGACATAGCCCGGCCACCCTATTTACAAGCACATTTAAAAACCACACCATCAGCGCACAGACCAAAGTTTTTAAAAGAGCTTGCAAAGCCAACGCAAAAAGAATTACAAAATTTTTCTCCAACGCTTTAAAAAATTAAAACACCCGACACTCAAGCCAACGACAAAAAAGCACACGGACAATGATAGTAAAACACACGGTAGACAATGACTGCAACTACTCGACAGACAGAACGCCAGCTGGTAACAGCACCTACAAGAAATTGGCGGTTCAGTGGTTAAATGAAGCTTTGTGCTTCGTATCAAGTTCAGTGGTTGCAGACAGTTTTCGTCTCCGAAATCGCCAACTTCTTGTAGCTGCAAAACGTTTTTGTACATTTGTAGGTAGAATGAAAAAGAAAATTCTATAAAAGTATTTGACCAAACGCAAGTCCGCACCTATTGGGACGAAGAAAAAGAGCTTTGGTACATTTCCGTAATTGAGGTAATTGAAGTGCTAACAGGAACAGACAGACCGAGAAAATACTGGAATGACCTGACCTCCCTTCTTTCTTTTTTTCTCCCTTCTAATCTTCTCACCCTCTCTTAGTCAACTTTTCCGGGCCACTCATCGTAAAGGCTGTACTTAAACAGGCAAATCTTTGTATGTTTAAACAAAATAAATAACTTCGTTGGTTTTATTCCACTATGATGAGTAATATAGACGTGTTGCTTGAGGTAAAAAACCTTGTTACAGAGTTTAGTACCGAAGACGAGATAGTTAAAGCAGTAAACGAAATTTCCTTCACCCTGCACAGGGGCGAAACCATTGGCATTGTGGGGGAATCGGGTTCAGGTAAATCAGTTACCTCCCTGTCGGTGATGCAACTGATCCCCAATCCTCCCGGGCGCATTACGTCGGGCGAAATTATTTACCATTCAAAAAACAACGGCCCTGTTGATTTAACAAAAGTTTCAACCAAAGATATGCGCAAGTACCGTGGGAACGAAATTGCGATGATTTTTCAGGAGCCCATGACTTCGCTGAACCCCGTGTACACCTGCGGCGACCAGGTGATGGAAGCCATTATGCTCCATCAGAAAATAAGTAAAAAGGAAGCCCGCGAAAAAACATTGCAATTGTTTAAACAGGTGCAATTACCAAGACCCGAACAAATGCTGGACACCTATCCGCACCAGATTTCGGGTGGACAAAAACAACGGGTGATGATTGCTATGGCTATGAGCTGTACGCCGAGCATATTGATTGCCGACGAGCCCACCACCGCATTGGACGTTACGGTTCAAAAAACCATACTCGACCTGATGTTAAAGCTGCAACGCCAGCACGACATGGGTATTTTATTTATTACCCACGATTTAGGGGTGATAGCCGAGCTGGCAGACCGGGTAATTGTAATGTACAAAGGAAAAATAGTGGAACAGGGGCCTGTATTAGATATTTTCAGTAACCCTCAACACCCTTATACCAAAGGTCTTTTGGCCTGCCGCCCTCCATTGGGCAAGCGCCTGCATTTTTTGCCCACCGTGAGCGATTTTATGGAGCACACCGAAAACGGTGAAATTATTGAAAAACCAAAATCGGTGAGCGAGGTATTGGCCAGTGCCGAAATTACAGCCGCAGAAAGAGAAATTCAGCACAAAGAAATTTATTCCCGTTCGAAAATATTGCAGTTAAAAAACATTAAAACATACTTCCCCATTAAAAAAGGAATGTTTGGCAAAGTATCGGATTATGTAAAAGCTGTTGACGATATCAGCGTTGATGTATACGAAGGTGAAACCCTTGGATTGGTGGGCGAATCGGGTTGCGGTAAAACTACTTTGGGAAGAACTATTTTACGTTTGATTGAACCTACATCGGGCCTTATTTTATACAAAGGACAGGACATTACCAATTTGCCCCCTAAAGAAATGCGGTCTTTGCGCAAAGACATACAGATTATTTTCCAGGACCCTTATTCCTCCCTTAACCCCCGTATTACCATTGGCGAAGCCATTATGGAACCCATGCAGGTACACGGTATATTAAAAAATGACAAGGAACGGAAAGAAAGGGTGATGGAATTGCTGAAACGGGTCAACATGACTGAGCAACAGTTTTACCGCTACCCGCACGAGTTTTCGGGTGGGCAGCGCCAGCGTATTTGTATTGCGCGCGCACTTGCCCTGCAGCCACAGTTTATTATCTGCGACGAGTCTGTTTCGGCCCTCGACGTTTCGGTGCAGGCCCAGGTATTGAATTTATTGAACGAATTAAAAAAAGAATTTAAGTTTACCTATATTTTTATTTCACACGACCTTTCGGTGGTAAAATTTATGAGCGACCGCATGGTGGTGATGAACAAAGGAAAGATAGAAGAAATGGGCGATGCCGACCAGATATACAATAACCCGCAGACAGACTATACCAAAAAATTAATCAGTTCAATTCCCAAAGGGCAATTGCAGGACATACAGGCCAGCATTGAAACCAAAAAAAATTACCGGGCACCTATACAAACATAAAGTATTTTAGCTCAACCAGACAGATCATCCACAAGTATAACACTTGTGGTTTTCTGTTTTTTTACTCATTACCCGTCTCTCGTCTCAACCCGATAGCTTTCGTATCTCAATACTCACATCTCAATACTCAAATCTAACTAAGAACTATAAATGCTAATCTTTAACCCGGTTCAGTTTAAGTGCCTTTAACATCCAGTTGGGCAGGGTTTTTTTGGGATCTCGTTTTCGTAAGTCTAAGTACCATCCCATTTTTTTAAGGATAGGGATTTTGTGTGTTTCAACAAATTCAATCAGGGCTCCGTCGGGGTCTTCAATATAGGCAAATTGCCCGGCGGCTTCACCCATATCAAAATCAGGGTTGCTTTCAACAGTAAAAGGGTAGCCGGTTTCAGCACATTTTTTTTTCAGGGCCTGCATGTTTTTTATATCGTAACACAGGTGAATAAAACCCATATCTCCCCAATAACGGTTTTCAAATATCTTGCGTGGTGCGCGGCCGTTTACTTTTATTAATTCAATGCTGCTTGCCCCCAATAGTTTTGAAAAACTTCCCTGCCGGGCTTTGCTGTGTTTTAACAATACCCTTCTTATTTTATGTTCGCCACCTGCTATTGTTTTAAAATCATCAAACACGCTTTCTTTATCATACACCACGGTATCGTAACCTAAAATTTCGGAATAAAACTTTTTCGAACGTTCAATGTCACTCACGCCTATCGTCATACCCGAGGGCCCGCCTGTGTGCTGAAGGCCTTTGCCAAACCAGTCCTCGCCTTTTACCACTTCAAAAATATTTCCGTGCAGGTCTTTCAAAAAAAAGTGCTCATTACCTGCCGGGTCTTTCACTATATCACTTAACAGCTTTACTTTTTTCGATTTCAAAAATTGAAAAGATGCTTTTACATCATCGCTTTTCATTTTCGCGATGTTAAAACCCAGGTCCCCCAATTGAATTTCAAAAGAACAGGGCTCCGGTTTACGGCTGGTGTATTGCCATATTTCAAATCCACCACCGCCTTTGAGGTTAATGGCTAAAATAGCGTGTCGCTGCTGAGGTTTTCCACCGGTGTAAGGCAACATTAAATTGGCTTCGGCAGCTTCTTCAAAAATTGGAATGTCCATTCCGAAATGCTGCCTGTACCATTTGAATGATTCGTGTACATTCGGGTTGCCAATGCCTACCTGCTGAATACCGGATATTATATACGCCATGTAAAAAAATTATTTTAAGGAATGCTGCAAAAGTAACAACAAAAGCCATAAGACAAAAGTAATAAACCAAAAAATGATCCCGTTAACGAGTACATCCTCTGATCAGCTCAGGAGCAAAACATATTCAGTTCGGCTACTCTGTAGCCCTACAAGCACTAAACAATTTTACGTTATAAATTTAAACAGGCTCTAAAGAACGAATAAACTAAAGAACAGGTAAGCTTATTTACCTTAAACCCTGTTCGCCATTAAACGTGAAATGTATTTGCCCACAATATCAAACTCAAGGTTGACTGTATCTCCGGCCTTTAAGTGTTTAAAATTGGTGTGCTCAAAGGTATAAGGGATGATACACACACTGAATCCTGCTGCGGTTGAATCAACCACTGTTAAACTTACGCCGTTTATGCAAATGCTTCCTTTTTCAACGGTGATGTTTCCTTTTTCCGCATCGTATTCAAACGTATACACCCAGCTGCCGTTCATGTCTTTAACAGCCGTACAAATTCCAGTCTGATCAACATGGCCCTGTACAATGTGTCCGTCAAAACGCCCATGGGCCGGCATACAGCGTTCTATATTAACAGCAGAGCCGGTTTCAAGGAAGCGGAGGTTTGTTTTATCCAATGTTTCTTTTATAGCTGTTACTGTATAATCGTTGTTGTGAATATGAACTACGGTTAGGCACACGCCGTTGTGGGCAAGGCTTTGGTCTATTTTTAATTCCTGTGTAAAGGGGCAGGACAGTGTAATGTGCAGATTGGTGTTTTCCTGTACAAGTTGTTCAACGCGGGCTGAGGCTTCAATAATTCCTGTAAACATGGGCTGTGATTTTAAAACAAAAGTAAAATTTTTCGACGATTTATAGCTGTGCAAAAGCAATAGTGGCAATACTAACGCTCACCCCTTGTGTTTTCAATAATTCTGCGGCACAGGCTTCAAGCGTTGCACCTGTAGTTACCACATCGTCCACCAGGATTACTTTTTTGTTTATAAGCCAATCAGGGTTGCTTACACTGAATTTATTTTCAACATTCTGCCAGCGTTCAAACCTTCCTTTTTTGGTTTGTGTACTTGTATCGGCTGTTCTTAGCAACAATTCAGCAGTATAAGCAATCCCAAGACTTTCAGAAAGTCCGGCTGCAAAGGCAGTACTTTGATTATAGCCCCGTTTTTTCAATTTATTTTTATGCAAAGGAACCGGTAAAATCAATTCTGCATCCGAAAACCCCGGGGCGTGCTTTAATTCATCGCCGTACCATTTCCCTACTACATTTCCAACTTCGGGTTTGTTCTTGTATTTAAGTGCATGCAGCAATTTTTGTGTGCTTCCTGATTTATGAAAAAGGTAATAACTCGCCGCCCGGTGAATAGCAACCCGGCCATAAAACAAGCGGGCAAGGGGGTTGTCTTGCTGGAAATGAAAATTACTTTTGGGCAAATCAATGTAACAGCGGTTGCACAGCTCTGTTTCGTGCCTGTACAGGCTATTTCCGCATACCACACAGGTAAGCGGATAGAAGAGTGAAACAAAGTCGCTTAACATATTTTAAGAAAGCTTTTATTAAATTTACAATGTTATTAGCAAAAAATTGTGAATTTTATACTAAAATGTATAAATATACGCTTATATTAAAAGTGTTATTTTTGTACAATGAATATGAACATGGAAAACGCAGGTAAAGATCAAAAAGAAGAAAAGAAAAAAGGCGGCTTAGTGGCCTGGATACTTCTTGGAATTTCTATTGCTGGTAATGGGTTTCTGGTATACCAGCTGACCAGGGCACAAAACAATATAATTGAGAAACAGATCATCTACGAAAAAGTTATAATTGAGCGCGACAATGTAAAAAGTGAATTGCTTTCGCTTAAAGACGAGTACTCCAGTTTGAAAACCAACGATGCCAACCTGCAGGCCGCAATTGATGAGAAAAAAACACAGATAGAAGAATTGCTGAAAGAAGCGGATAAGCACAAAGGCGATGCGTATATGATTGGGAAATTAAAAAAGGAAGCGGAAACACTGCGCAGGATAATGATTGGGTATGTACACACCATCGATTCATTAAATACCCTGAACCAAAAGCTGATAGTGGAGAAAAACGATGTGCTGAAAGACCTGAGCAAGGAAAAAAACAAAACCAGCAGTTTAAATAAAGAAAAGGAACAATTACAGGCTACAATCGACAAAGGTTCCATATTGAGTTGTTTGAACATTACTGCGAACGGTATTAATTTAAAATCGGGTGGTAAAAAACAGGTGACCACTTCAAAGGCCAAACGTGCTGATATCATCAGGGTATCGTTTACACTCGGCGAGAACAAAATTGCTAAAAGCGGGGCCAAAGATGTGTACGTCCGTGTAATTACACCGGATGGAAAAGAGATGTCGAAAAACTACGATGATACTTATCGCTTTGTATTTAATGGCTCTGCGGGTTATTATGCCGGCAAAACGAACATCAACTATTCAAATAGTGAAATTGGTGTAACTACTTTGTGTGAAGGAAACTCTCCGCTTATTCCCGGAAAATATCAAATCGAGGTTACTGCAGATGGAGTGGTGATAGGGCAAACGACGTTGAATTTAGATTAGTTCAACGTTCCATAGTTTATCCGTTCAGAAGTTTGCGTTAGCGGTAAAACAAAAGAACGATTAAACGAAAGAACAAATAAACTATTTCTTTTGTGGAATACTATCGTAATTAATGGTTTTAGAGAGAACCGCTGAGGTATCGTAAAAACGCCAGGTGCCGGTTGGCTTGCCGTGATTGTAAATGCCACCGTAAAACAATTTTCCGTTTTCATGGTATACATTTGATTCCCCGTGCCGCTCTTCGTTTTCAAAAAAGGCTTCGCTCCACAACAATCCGTTTTCCCTAAAATACATCCACTTGCCGTGCTTTTTACCAAAACGGAAAGAGCCGCGTACTTTAATCACCCCGTTTTCGTATTTCTGAAAATAGTCTCCGGTATAATCACTATCGGGCGGGGCCAGGGAATTTGCAATGAGTTGTTGTTGGGTACTGTCTTTGGTTTCAGCAGGTTTTGCTGGCGGCTTACCGGAGCTGCAGCAACTTAATCCCATTGTTGCAGCAAGGCACAATAAAACGATAATAGGTTTCATCTTACTTTTTACGTTGTGTGGTGTAAATAACTAATTGTTCCAACGACCGGCGTGCATCCGAAGCGGGAGTACGATGCAGGGCCAGTAAAGCTTTGTCTTTGTATTCGTTCATTACTTTTTCGGCGTATTGTATTCCGCCTTTTGCAAATACAAAATCAATGACTTCACTTACTTTTTCGGGTTTGTCGTTGTGATTTTTTACGATATTAATAATTTTTCGTTTATCGCTGAACCCCGAATTATTTAAAGCATAAATAAGGGGCAGGGTCATTTTTTTTTCTTTAATGTCTATGCCTGTTGGTTTGCCTATATCCGTGCTGTCGCCAAAATCAAATAAATCATCTTTTATCTGAAAGGCAATGCCGGTCAGCGAGCCAAACTCCCGCATATTGTTGATTTGTGTTTCGTCGCGGGTAACCGAAGCTGCACCGGCGGCGCAACAGGCCGCAATGAGGGTAGCGGTTTTCTGGCGGATGATTTCATAATACACTTCTTCCGAAATATCGAGCTTACGCGCTTTTTCAATTTGCAACAATTCCCCTTCGCTCATTTCGCGCACAGCATTGCTCACTATTTTTAATAAATGAAAATCGTCGTTGTCTAATGAAAGCAACAAACCCTTTGACAAGAGGTAATCGCCGATAAGCACGGCTATTTTATTTTTCCACAAAGCATTCACCGAAAAAAAACCACGGCGTTCATTGCTGTCGTCTACCACATCGTCGTGCACCAATGTTGCTGTGTGCAACAGTTCAATTAATGCCGATGCCCTGTGAGTGGATTCGTTGATTTCGCCGTGTGCCTTTGCCGCCAGAAACACAAACATGGGGCGGATTTGTTTGCCTTTGCGCTTAACAATGTAATTGGTGATTTTATCGAGCAGGGGCACAGAGCTGCGCATGGAGTCGCGAAATTTTAATTCGAACTGGTCCATGTGTGTAGCGATGGGTGCTTTTATCTGATCGATGACCGACATTGTGCTAAGTTAAAAATTTAAAGTGAGAATGTGAGAGGGTAAGAAAGTAAGAAAGAGGATATAGGTTACAAAAGAATGATTGCGGTTAAGATTAAATTTTCTGCTTCCGGTTGCGATCTGAGTCTGCATTCGTTAATTTTTATTTTTTAGGAGGGCTGTTTTTAGCTGTTTTATTTTTATTGGCCAATTGCCCGCAGGCCGCATCAATATCCTTGCCCCGGCTGCGGCGGACGTTTACAATGATTCCTTTGTTTTCCAGGTAATCTGTAAAGGCTTTTAAGCGTTCAAGCGTTGTTTGCTGAAATTCACTATCGTCTATGGGGTTGTATTCAATAATATTTACCTTGGCCGGAACCCTGTGGCAATAATCTGCCAACTCCTTCGCATCCTGTAAACTATCGTTGAAATCTTTAAACACAATGTATTCAAAGGTTACACGGGTACCGGTTTTATCGTAAAAATAATTGAGGGCTTCGGCCAGGTTGTCTAAGGTATTGCTTTCATTAATGGGCATAATGTGGTTGCGCTTTTCATCATTGGCCGCATGCAACGAAAGGGCGAGGTTAAATTTTACTTCATCATCGCCCAATTTTTTTATCATTTTCGCAATACCGGCTGTTGATACGGTAATCCGTTGCGGGCTCATACCCAGGCCATCGGGCGAGGTAATGCGGTCCACCGAACGCAACACTTCGCTGTAGTTCAGCAAAGGTTCGCCCATACCCATATACACTATATTGGTAAGCGGCTGCTGGTATTTTTGCAAAGACTCGTTACGAACCAACACCACCTGGTCGTATATTTCGTCTGCGTTGAGGTTGCGTATACGGTTTAAGCGGCCTGTTGCACAAAACTTACAGGTCAGACTGCAGCCGGCCTGCGAAGAGATGCAGGCCGTCATACGGCTGGCTGTTGGAATAAGCACACTTTCCACCACATTGCCATCAAATAGCTTCATGGCGCATTTAATGGTGCGGTCCCGGCTTACCTGCATGTCGTCTATTTTAACGGCATTGATAACAAATTGTCGTTCTAATTTCTCGCGCAGGCCATTCGAAAGGTTGGTCATATTGTCGAAATAAACAGCGCTTTTTTGCCACAACCATTCATACACCTGTTTGGCGCGAAAAGAGGCTTCACCCTGTTCTTTTAAAACAGCAGCGATGTCAATCAGTGATAATGAACGTATGTCGGTTTTTAGTTGCATGTAAGCGAAATGCAAAGATACTTAATTTAAGGCTTCCCTGAAACTCAGCTCTCTGCGTTGTCCGGCAAAAGTAAATTGTTAATTTTACTTTCTTAAATGCGTTTTATCTCAGCCCATAAAATAGTTACCATTACACAGGGTGTACTAAACAAAGGACTTGTTGTTGTTGACGACAATGGAGAAATTAAAGATGTGCTTGATTCGGAACATGAAATAGACCCTTTAAAAATTGAAACCCACGAAGGGATTATTTGCCCGGGTTTTATCAATACACATTGCCACCTTGAATTATCACATCTCCATCATCAGCTTGGTCAGAAAACAGGCATTGTAAATTTTGCCAAAGAACTCATCAGCAAACGTTTTTCGGCTGACCAGGAGTATGTGCAGGCTTGTATAAAAAAAGCCGATGAGGAGATGTGGAAGAATGGAATTGTTGCAGTGGGAGACATCAGCAACGATGAAAGCAGTTTTGATGTGAAGGCCGACAGCGGCATACAGTACCATACTTTTATTGAGTTGCTGGCATTGCACCCGGAACGGGCAGAGATGGTAATGAATTATGGGACGAGCCTCGAAGAAAAATTAAAGGCTAAGAATTTAAGGGCTTCGCTTTCTCCACATGCCCCTTATAGTGTTTCTTCTACTTTGCTAAAATTGATGGGAGCTTATGCCGGAAAAAACAAGCAGGTCGTAAGTATGCACAACCAGGAGAGCATTGCCGAAGATGACTTTATACGGAATAAAAAAGGGGATTTCCTGAAGTTGTATGAATTCCTGAAAATACCAATTGATTATTATGAGCCTACAGGCCTATCAGCCTTAAAAGCAAGTTTAAGCCATTTAAAAAATAACAATGCTGTTTTGCTGGTACACAATACATTTACTTCGGATGAAGATATACAATGGGCATTAAAGGAGCAGGAAAAAATTTACTGGTGTTTATGCCCCAATGCCAATTTATACATTGAGGGTCGTTTACCGGATGTGTATCAATTTATAAAACAGGGGTGTAAAATGACCATAGGTACTGATAGCTTAGCCAGTAACCATCAATTGTGTATACTCAGCGAATTAAAGCTGCTTGCAAAAAATTTCCCGGCTTTGAATACAATAGATTTATTGCAATGGGCCTGTTTAAACGGAGCGGAGTTGCTTGGGCTTGAAAAGGTATACGGAAGTATTGAAAAAGGAAAACGGCCCGGGTTAAACCTTATTACCTCAACTCAGGAGGAATCGTTGACTGCTGAAAGTAAAATAATAAAACTTATTTAATCAGGGGGGCAACGGGCCATGATACCTTACACAGGGTGTTGCATACCATGAACAGGGAAAATGATAATTGACCGAAACAAAAATGCTGTCTTTTTTTAGTACTTCAAACACCAGGTCCGGCGTCTTTAACCAATCCACTAAACAGTCCCAATTGGCGGCAGAGTTGTATTGGCTTTCTTTTTTGTAAGTGGCGTAAATCTTTTTAATATAGGACTCGTCTTTTTTTCGTTCATCAACAATACAGTATTTTCCGATGGCGAGTTTGCAATACGCCACTCCGTTCCCGTTGCAGGTTAACTCAGCTACAACCGGTAATGCGGTGTTGTTGCTTTCCCCTTTGCGGACAACTAATTTTTTTCCGGGCAATGCTTTCGGCGTATTCAACTCCTCCAGTAGTTCTTTGTCCGGTTCCATACCTCCGCAATAGGCATGTGTTTGAGTAACCCTTAGCTTAATCACTTGCTTTTTTACCTTAGCGGCCTGTATATAAAACAAGGCGCCTGTCAGAATAATCAGCAGGCTCAGCTTAGGATAGTTAAAACCAGGAATATTTATCATTCAGTTTTCTGTATATTTTTTTTAAGGAGAGGCTGGTGAAAATTTTTGTTTTGATCCCACAGGCATATACGGCATCGGTTATACCAAATCCCGATTCTGTTTCGCTGAACCTGTATTTGAATTCACCGAAAACCTGAAAATGATGAAAAGGCTTTTCAATGCCAATACCTAAATTTAAGCCTAAATAATTATTTACGTATATTCTTTGCGGCGTATAAATATCCTTCGTGGTATTAAAATCATTTACGCCGGTATACAATCCTTTCCATTGTTGTAAACAGATACCCGAGATGGTGTAAAATAAAGCTTCCTGGTCTTTTATGCGCGCCAAAAAGTTTAAGTTAAGGTCAACAACTTTATTGCTTACGTTTAGCCAGGTAGGTGTTATATTAAAGTGCGGGGTGTAGTTGTATTCAGTACTTATGCGTAAGTTGTCTGCAAATTCCCAACAGAGCCTGGCGTTAAATCCGAGGCGATAGGGGTTTTCGCGGTAGTTGCGAAAAATGTTCACACTCGACAATACGGCACCTGTACCGATGTACAATCCTCTGCCCTGTAATTTTGAAGGCGGAGGCTCTGTGAAGGAAATCCCGTTTGCCACAGTTGAACTTAAACTGTACACTACACAGAAAATGCTGAGGGTAATTTTTTGAAGCATGACGTTTTAAAATAATGTAATGCAGGGATGTGTATTAAAGTTAAGGAAAATATATGTTATATCAAACCTTATTTAAGTTTAGTAGTTCTTTCGTTTATTTGTTTAATAGTTCCGGCCTAACGAAGGAAAGAATAAACAGGTAAACGAATCTATTTTAAGTTTAATAGTTCCTTCGTTGATTTGTTTAATAGTTCTTGGTCTAACGAATGAACATAGGAACGAATAAACAGGTAAACGAATCTATTCAATAAAGAAAGGCGGACATGATCCGCCTTTCTTTATTGAATAGATTGTAGTAATTAAGAATGTTCGCCTTTTGAGATTTCTTTTAATTGTTTGGCTGCTTCCAGCATTTTTTCAATGGCTTTTTGATTGAAGGGTTCCCCTTTAATATCCTGAACAATATAAGAGCGGCTTCCTACTTTCATGATGTGATAAAAATGAAACTCCGGCATATCTGCAACAGCCGATTCCCACACCAGGGTAGTGGGTTCCTGCACCAAATATTGTTTCCATTTGTTTACATCGTTGTTGGCGTTATCGCTTTTTATCATTTCAATGTCTCCGTCACCTTCTTCAACTGAAATCTGAAAATCTTTCCCTACTTTAATTTCGTAGGCTCCCCACGATTGCATAACAGTGTCTAATATTCCAATGGTAGAATCGGGTGTTAATACATACAGGTTCATCCCGGTACGGCTTATGTCGAGGTAACGCATTCCCTGTGGAGGGGTGAGGTCCTGGCTTTCTTTTTTATTTCCGCAACCTGAAAAAATTACTGTTGCTATTAAGGACAGGGTGATCAATAATTTCGATTTCATCTTTTATTTGTTTTATTGTTTCTGTAGAATGGAGCTGTGCCTTCGTGATTTTCTTTTAATGAGAAAATGTACCGCTACACTTCATGCTACTAAATTTGTTTGCTAAGCCGGAACAAATATATGGAATTGATTGCGAACTAAAGAAAGGGGAGGGAGATATTTTTTTGTGTTTGAATGCGGGCTGGTAAAAGACGAAAAAAGAATACAAATAAAAAAGTCCCGCTGTGCGGGACTCTTTATTACTTTTTCTTAGCTGCTGCTTTTTTCGCTGCTTTTTTAGGAGCTGCTTTTTTTGCTGCTTTTTTTGCTGCTTTTTTAGGAGCTGCTTTTTTCGCTGCTTTTTTCGGAGCAGCTTTTTTTGCTGTTGCTTTTTTTGCCATGGTTTTTGTTTTTTGAATTATTAATACGAAATAATAAAAATTATTAACGTGAACGAATATAGGAAGAATTATTTTATCAACACAAATTTGTTGAAAATGTTAATTACGTTTTTTCATCATTCACATCGCTAAAGGGAAGAAAATATACGACGACAATAATTTAAAAAATTACATGATGTCTTGTATGTATTGTCAAACAAGCTTTACAGAGGATGCCTGTTTTTAAATGAAGATGTATAAAAAATAAATTGCAGCCTGATGGATTAAAAAATGAAGCATAAAAAAATCATGTTCAACAAAAAATATTTTTTATTGAAGGGTTTAACAGCGTAAAAATTCTGCTTAATCTGCATCAAAAAATCAAAATGCATTTAATTTCCATTCTATTTCTGCTTCCCAATCAGCAAGGATTTTTATAGGTTGGTTGTAGTTGTATACTTTTTCTGAACGTGTTTTATTTATATAAGTACCGGGTGTATATCTTCCATCTGCATTTGTATCACAGATTAGTTTCAACGAATAAGTATCCGCTCCAATTTTATCAAACAGCAACTCTTTCTTAATGGTTGCATCTGCTGAGCTGCTAACAGAACTAAAAGTTTTTTCAGCCTGCAATTGCCCTTTGCTGTTGTACAATTGAATGAGCCAGTGCTGTTGTGCAGGAAGTTCTAATTTTAATTGCAGGGAGGAATAATAATCTGCGCTTTGCGTTTTAAACTTATACCTCAGCGTGTCATGACCATTTCCTTCGTTATCGGCAAAAGCTTCGGGTAATATCAATAGCTTGTATTCTTTTTCGGGCTTTAATGTATAATCGATGTACAAACTATCCGGCCCCTGTTGTTTAAAATTGTTTGAAGCAAGTCGTATGGTATCGTTTTCTTCTGTCATTAAAATCTTCCCGGGTTTTATTGCTGCCAGCATACGGTTGCTTCTGAATGCAATTTTTTTAAAATAAGCATAAGGCTGGGATGGGCTAAAGGAAGGATACACTTCAAAGGGCATTCTTTTTTTGGACAGCATCTTATCCACTTCCTCTTTTGTAGCAATGCTTATTTTACAGGAATCTATTAATGTAGAATTATACCTTATATACAAGGTGAGGGTATCATTGTAAATGTGCCGGTAATAAAAGTTGATGGTGTCCCGTTGTTTACTCAGCGACCAGGCTACATTTTCTTTTTCGTAAGAGGCCCTTTTGTTTTTCACCAATATATTATCAATGATGTTTGGAGAAGTATTAAAGACAATTTGAGCCTTGCCCTGGTAAGGCTGATTCATCTTTTTGATGTAAACCCTTGATGGATTTTCTTTCAGGGCAATCATATTTAAGGTGTCGTTCTTTTCGATAGTGCTTGCAGTTGCAGTTGGAAAAGCGATGGCCTCACCTGTATCGTACAAAAAATTACCGTTGTTGTCTTTCAGGGCGAATACTTTGTAATTCCCTTTTTTCAGGTAGCGGACTTCATAATGGCCTTTGTCATCTGTTTGAGCGAGGTAATCCGGTTTTTCTTTGAACACAACCGAATCCGATGTGTTTTCATACAACATCACCCAGGCACTTTTAACAGGCTCAAGTGTAAAGGCATCGCTAAGTTGTCCTGTTAATTTTAAGGAATCCAATGTGCTGCCGGTACTGAATACAAACTCGTAGCCGCTTAATTTATTTCCCTCGTGCAAATCGATAATGGAATTTCCAAAATTGATGCTGTAGGTTGTATTTGGTTTTAATGTTTCATTGAACTTCAGGCTCAGGGTTTTTCCCCTCGGTTGTATATCTGGTTGTTCTTTTAATTTAGGGGTAATGATCAATTGGTTTTGCAGGTCGCGAAGTTGAATGTATTCGTCAAACTCAATGATTAATTCATTGCCTTTAAAATCTGTTGAAGCATTTTCAGGAGTACTTTTAACCATACGCGGAGGCAGCACATCTTTTTCGCCCCCGCTTAAGGGAATAATTTGTGCGCATTGCGAAAACAAGGCACCTATGAATACCAGTATATATAATAAGGTAAAGTATTTATATTTCTTAAAAAATGGATTCAAGGATAGAGGTAATTTCTGTAAGGAAGGTTTTATCTGTTTCGTCGAAGCTTGCATACTTATCGTCGTCTATATCAAATACGGCAATTACATTTTTGTGCTGATCAAATATAGGGAGTACAATTTCTGATTTAGAAGCAGAGCTACAGGCAATGTGTCCGGGAAACTGATCGACATCGTCAACAAGTATAGTTTCTTTATTTTTCCAGGCTGTTCCGCAAACACCTTTTCCATAAGCAATCCGTGTGCAGGCCAGGGTTCCCTGAAAAGGCCCCAGTACCAGTTCGTTTTGTTTAACCAGGTAAAATCCAACCCAATAAAAACCCATACCGTATTTAATAAGCGAACTGATATTGGCTAAGTTGGCAACAAGGTCTGTTTCCCCTTCAAGCAAGGCTTTAATCTGCGGAACCAGGGAAGTGTATTTTTCCTGTTTGGTTTCCCCTGATAGAATTAGGTTTTCAGCCATAAGTAGTGTTTATACAAAATTACACTTTATTCCTCATAAATAGTTCATTCGTTTAACCGTTCATTTGTTCATTCGTTTAACCGTTCATTGGTTTAACCATTTGTCTGTTCATTTGTTTATTCGTTTGCCTGTTCATTCGTTCTGGCCGAACGATTCAACAAGTAAACAAATGAACGTTTAAACTAATTTCAGTACATATTTTAACTGTTTTGTTACAATCGTCCTGAAACTTGAACTAAAGCACTTGTTGATTTTGTATTTTTGCACTTGTTTCCCGCAGAAAAGCGCTGATTAAAACGCAAAGTTTTGCTGATGAGTTGTTAAATGAACAGTGTTGCGGGCATCTGCAGGAACTCATTTAATTGCAGGCTAATTCATACTTTGAATTTTAAATTTTGAACTTTTAAATATAAAACGGTATGAGCAAAATCCGAAACATTCTTTTTTATGTATTGACTATTTCCGGTTTTGGCGCATTGATGTTTTTTATCATCCGGCACGGGGGTCAAATGGAAGCAGGCAAAGTTGAAGGAGCCGCTGTAAGCTTGTCGAATATTCATTTTTTCGATCAGTTCTTAGTCACCATGCACCACAACCTGCATCACCCTTTGTCTATTTTATTGTTGCAGATCATTACCATTGTATTTGTATCGCGCACCTTTGGTTATATATTTAATAAAATGGGGCAGCCCACCGTGATCGGCGAAATTGTAGCCGGTATTATCCTTGGCCCTTCTTTATTAGGAATGTGGTTTCCTGAATACAGTTTGTTTTTATTTCCCAAAACCTCCCTTCCCAATTTACAGTTCTTTAGTCAGATGGGTCTTATTTTATTCATGTTTGTAATTGGGATGGAACTCGACCTGAAAATTCTTAAAAACAAAGCGCAGGACGCTATCGTTATTAGTCACTCCAGTATTATTGTACCTTATACACTCGGTGTATTGCTGTCTTATTTTTTATACGCTGAGTTTGCCCCGAAAAATATTTCATTTTTATCCTTTAGTCTGTTCATTGGTATTTCGATGAGCATTACCGCCTTTCCGGTATTGGCACGTATTATACAGGAAAGGGGATTGACCCGCACTAAATTAGGGACCATTGCCATTACCTGTGCCGCCGCCGATGATATAACAGCCTGGTGTATTCTGGCTGCTGTAATTGCAATTGTTAAGGCCGGTTCTTTTATGAGCTCCATTTTTACCATACTCATGGCCCTGGGTTATGTGGTGGTGATGCTTAAATTAATACAACCCTTTTTAAAACGCCTCGGTGAAGTATATTATAGTAAAGAATCTTTAAGCCTGGGTATTGTTGCGCTTATTTTAGGGGTGCTGCTTATTTCAGCTTTTACAACCGAAGTAATTGGTATCCATGCTTTATTCGGTGCCTTTATGGCGGGTGTGGTGATGCCGCAGAGTACTTCCTTCCGGAAAATTTTAATTGAAAAGGTGGAGTACATTTCTCTTTCATTGTTCCTGCCTTTGTTTTTTGTGTTTACAGGTTTGCGTACCCAGATCGGTTTATTGAACGATGTACACCTGTGGTTGGTTTGCGGTGCAGTGATAGGAGTGGCTATTTTAGGGAAATTTGGGGGCAGCAGCCTGGCGGCGCGTTTTGTGGGACAATCGTGGAAAGAAAGTTTATCCATTGGCGCCTTAATGAACACCCGTGGATTAATGGAATTGATTGTACTGAATATAGGGTACGACCTGGGGGTATTGAGCGCCGAAATGTTTGCCATGCTGGTACTGATGGCATTGCTGACTACTTTTATGACGGGTCCTATACTGGATTTAATCAACTGGGCATTTAAAGACAAAACAAGCGGTGCGGAAGACAAATCGGAAGACACGAATTTAAGTCCGCGTTACAAAGTACTGATGTCCTTTGGTAATCCGCAGAGCGGGAAAAAAATGGTAAGGCTTGCACATGCCTTTACCAATAAAACCCTGAACAATACTGATGTAACAGCGCTGCACGTGAGCCCCAGTTCCGACATCAACCTTTACGAAGCAGCTGAATTTGAAAAAGAAAGTTTCAGGCCCCTGAAAGTGGAAGCCAATAAACTGCGTTTCCCTATACGTACTATATTCAAATCTTCCAACGATATTAATTCTGAAATACTTGAAACAGTAAATAAAGGGCAATTCGACCTGATGATTATCGGTGTAGGGCAATCTATTTTTGAAGGTACATTTTTGGGTAAATTGGTTGGTTTTACCGCCAAGGCATTGAACCCTGAAAAGTTAATCAGTAAATTATCCGGGAAAGAAACCCTGTTGGAAAAACACAAAGTATTGGACGAGCGTTCGCTGGAACTGATCAACGATTCACCAATACCAGTTGGGGTGTTTATCGACAAGGACTTTCGTTCCTGTGACCATGTGATGATTCCTATTTTTGGTATCGGTGATTTTTTTATGCTGCTTTACGCCAAACAATTAATCCGCAACAACAATTCAACCATCACCCTGCTCGATTTCGGCCATGTGATGCAAAGCCATACGGAGTTTAAAGACGAAGTAAACAGTTTAAGTAATTTGTTGCCCAATAGTGTGAGTATTGTGGATGCTGCCCAATATAATTTTGAATCCATCACCGAAGCCGATTTAATAGCGATAAGTTTTGAAGGCTGGAAAAAAGTAATCCATTCAAAAGATGGCTGGGTAAGTTCTATCCCTTCTGTATTAATTATAAGGCCTTAAATTTTAATTTATTTCCCGCAAAGGCACCAAGCTTGTTATAGTTTTTTTGTTTCACGCAGAGGGTACTCTCTTCCTTACCTTCTAACATTCTCACGCTCTCACTTTTTTGACTTTTGACTTCTACCTTTAAACTAAGGGAAAGCCATAAGCAATAAAAAATAAGCCATAAAAGATTTACATATACGAAATCGCTTTTTGGCTCCTGGTTACTGAGCTTGCCGAAGCATGGCTTTTAACTTTTGACTTCTACCTTTTAACTTCCCTTTTTAAACTCTTCAATTTCATTTAAAAACTCAATAGCCTTGCGTAATTTACTATCTCCTATTGCACGCACCCATTTTTTATGATTGTTTTCAGGGGTTAATTGTCTGTAGAGGTAAATAGAGATTCCTGTAAAAAAGGAAACAACGAGCAATTGTATCAGCCAGAATGTTGTACCCCCATGCGCCACTAATTCATCGGTATACCAGAATGTGCAATAAAAGGGGGCCTGCAGAATAAGTACCCTCCCTATTTTAGTAAATGAGTTTTGCAACAAGGTTAATTTTTGCTGGGTTTCGGTAATATTGCCGGCAATGTTTATTCCATTAATTATTACTACCGTCCATATATATGCAACAACGGCATACACATTAAACAATAAAATGGCCCCGGCCGAAATTGCAAAATAGATTTTATCCAATGAGTTGAGCACTAAAAAGCCCAGGAATACAATCCAGAGAATGCCTGCCAGTATCCCCAACACCTGTGTTTTACGAAATGAATTGATACTGTTCTCCGCTTTTTGCGATTGTATTTCACGTATTATTTTATGGTTCAGTGTTAATGATTTTTCCAGTTTGTTGTCGTACAACTGCCATAGTTTTTTTACATCTGTTTCTTCCATGTTTTTAGTCTTTATGAATGTTTGAAAATTTTTGTTTTAATTTTTCTTTTACCCGGCCGATTTTAGTGGCGATATTGGTTTCACTTAATCCCAATATCTCAGCCATTTCTTTATGGCTTTTCTCTTCCAGGTAAAGGATCATCAGGGCGCGGTCCAATTCCTTCAACTCATTAATAAACTGTTGCAGCAGGTGAATGTTTTTTT
The DNA here is from genome assembly GCA_023251755.1 of Bacteroidota bacterium. Taxonomy (GTDB): domain Bacteria; phylum Bacteroidota; class Bacteroidia; order B-17B0; family Aurantibacillaceae; genus JAHEYF01. The sequence continues at coordinate 22,337 of JAHEYF010000030.1, read as the reverse complement.
CAATTTCGGGGCCTTCTTTGTCTTCGGTAAAGTTTAAAATACCGGGGTTGATGCTGGTGGAATAATCCCTGCGGCGGCTTTCTTTCCGGTAAAAGGAGATGGCCACATTCAATGCTATCCGGTACATCCAGGTAGACAACTTGTATTGATCGTCGTAGCGGCTAAAAGATTTCCACAACTGGAAAATAATTTCCTGAACAAGGTCTTTTCTGTCCTCTTCATCCTTGCAGTACGAATTGGCCACCTTGTATACAATCCCTTTGTTCTGTTCTATCAGCATTAAAAACTGATCGGAAGCCGCTTGTGTGTTTATCATTTATATTTTATAAGGTAAAAATATTAAGCCAAGAGCCAAAAGTACAATCCCGGTTGCGAATAAATTTTCTATATATAATTGTACTTATTCATCGCTATCTTCTAATCAAAGAAAATCATCGGGCCTTAGTTGAACTTCCATCTTCAAATCAATCAGCTAATCATCACATCAGCTAATCATCTAATTATTCGTACAAGGCTATAAAAAATCACAGTTCAGTAATTTTATTTTTCAATTCCGGGGCAAACAGGCGGTGCTAAATGTTAAAAATGGGGGTTCCGGCTTCAAAACCTTTGGATAAGTTCAATTTTTTACTACCTTTAAAACCCATGAATTACCTGCGCCATGCGCTATTCAATTAAATACATATTCTTTCTTTTTTTGTTTGCAGGTTTAGCCCTGCAATCCAGGGCAACACACAACCGTTCGGGCGAAATTACGTATTCCTGCCTGGGCGGAAACACCTATAAAATAAGGGTCACCACCTATACCAACAACGGCTCAGGCTCCCTTGCAGCTGATCGTTGTTTCCAAACTATTTTTATCGATAATTTATTAGACAGTATTGTTTTGCCCCGGATAAATGGCGGTACTGCAACCTGCGGCAATAATCAACAGGGTTTTGCGCACGACGGGTTTGACATCACTCCTGCGGGAACCTCTCAGGGTGGATACAGACTTAATATTTACGAAGGAGCCTACACTTTTCAGGGGAGCAGCTGGCACATCCTGTATATGTTTGATCCCAACCGCAATGCAGGTTCCAACAATATTCCCAACTCGGTAAACGTACCTTTTGCATTGGTGGATACTATTTATACATCCAATGTACCCGGCTTAGGCACCAACAATTCCCCGGTACTTACTTTCCCTCCCATTGACCAGGCCTGTGGCGGACAAATATTTATCCACAACCCCGGCGCTTACGACCCCGATCAGGATAGTTTATCGTATTCCTTAACAAGCTGTCTGGGTCTGGGAGGCACTCCTATTCCAGGTTATACCCCGGCTGCCTCCTTAAATGTAACGATTGATAACATTGGGAATTTGATCTGGAACGTACCCACTGCGCTGGGTGAATACAACTTTGCCATACTTATTACGGAATGGAGGAAAGACAACGACGGCGTTTACCATATTATCGGGAAAACACTGCGCGACCTTCAGGTGAATGTGCAGCCCTGCCAGGACCATCCTCCTCAGATAAAACCAATAAAAGACACCTGTATAGTTGCAGGAACCCCTTTTACACAAATTGTACTGGCTTATGATACCATTGACCACGACCTGGTGACCCTCACAGCCAACGGCGCCCCCTTTAATATGAACCCTGCAGCTACCTTTACATCTACAGCTTCGGTGGGTATTGTAAGCGGAACTGTTTCATGGACACCCAACTGCGGGCAAATCAGCGCTCAACCTTACCTTATTACCATTAAGGCCGAAGACAACAATTCGCCGGTTAAATTAGTGGATTTTGAATCCTTTTATATACGTGTGGTTGCGCCCCCGCCCAAAAATGTAACAGCCACAGCAAACGGTGCCAGTATTGTTTTAAACTGGCAGGCCCCCAATGCCTGCGGATCAGGCAGCGGCAATGCCATTGTGAATTATTTAATTTACCGCAAAAACGAATGTACACCTTACCAGGCCGATCCCTGTATAACAGGTGTGCCTTCAACTGCAGGCTATACACACATTGGAACACTGGCCGCATTAACCAATCCACCGCCTGCCCTTACGTTTACCGATAACAACAATGGTGCAGGCCTGGCCCAGGGTGTTGATTATTCTTATTTAATAGTGGCGCAATTTGCAGACGGTTCTTTAAGTGCGGCCTCTACGCAGGTGTGCCAGCATTTGGTGCGCGATGTACCTATTGTTATAAATGTAAGTGTAGACACCACCGATGCCCAGGCGGGCGAGGTGTGGGTGCGCTGGATCAAACCACTTCTCTCTACAAGTACTGTCCCCAGCCTCGATACAATTACCAGTCCGGGCCCTTATGAGTTCAGGCTGATGCAACACAATAATTTTACCGGGACCTTTGTTCAGGTATACAGTGTGAGCAAAACTTATTTTGCACACATCACAGCCCTGAGCGACACCACTTATACCGATGTTCATCTGAATACCCAAAACAATCCTTATACCTATAAAATAGACTTCTATTGCAACAACCAATTAAAAGGTTCCTCACAAACCGCCTCTTCTGTTTTTTTGAAAGCAACCGGCCTGGCCCGCAGGGTTCAATTGAGCTGGCAGTTTCAGGTGCCCTGGTTAAATAACAAAGCTTATATATACCGTCAGCTTACACCCGGCGGTGGCTATGCCCTTATAGACAGTACAACGCTTACCCAATACACAGACACGAATTTGGTAAACGGAAAAAATTACTGTTACAAGATTAAAACCACTGGTAGTTATTCTGATGTAACTATTTACAAACCACTCATCAACTGGTCGCAAAAAGCCTGCGCCACACCTGTTGACCAGGAAGCCCCCTGCCCCCCTGTTATCACCAATATTACAGGCAATTGCACCTCACAGTTGACTTCGCTCAGCTGGACCAATCCCAACAACAGTTGCAGCAACGATGCCGTGTATTACAATTTATATTTTACCGCTGTACAAGACAGCCCCTTTGTAAAAATTGATTCGTTCCCTATTCATGTTACCGTTTTTCAAACCGATTTTTCTGCTTCCATTGCCGGTTGTTATGCCATTACAGCGGTTGATTCCTTTGGCAATGAAAGTGTAAAAAGTACCATGGCCTGCGTGGACAATTGCCCCGAATACGAATTGCCCAATATCATTACCACCAATGGCGACAACATCAACGACTTTTTTATCCCTGTAAAAAACCGTTTTGTAAAAGACATAGACTTAAAAATATACAACCGCTGGGGTGAACTGGTATTTGAAACAAAAGAGGCCCCGATCAACTGGGATGGAAAAAACAAGACCTCCAAACAGGCCTGTACCGACGGCACCTATTATTATGTGTGCGAGGTGCACATGATACGCTACACCGGTATTGAAACAAAATTACTGAAGGGCTTTTTACAAATTTTAAAAAACTAATTGTTGCTGTGCCCGACAGCCGGAATAAAAAAAGAATTTTAATCTGCCCCCTCGACTGGGGATTTGGCCATGCCACCCGTTGTATTCCAATCATCCGGGAATTGATTCAACAAAACGCAGAAGTAATTATTGCCGCCCCTCCCGCACTAAAAGCTATTTTTCAAAAAGAATTCCCGCAACTTACACGCATTGATGCACCGGCTTACGCGGTAAAATATTCCAGGTTTTTTTCATTGCCTTTTATGCTTTTTCTGCAGCTGCCCCGTTTGTTGTACACCGTAAAAAAAGAAAACAAGTGGCTGAAGGCTGTGATCGAAAAACACAACGTTAATATAGTCATCAGCGACAACCGTTATGGTTTGTACTCAAAAAAAATTCCCTGTGTTTTTATTACTCACCAGTTGTTTATCCCTGCTCCTTTTTTTGCGAACACAATTAACCGCATCAATCATGCTTACATAAATAAGTTTATCTGTTGCTGGGTCCCCGATGCAGAAGGGCCGAACAACCTGAGCGGGCACTTATCGCATGGAGAACATCAGTTAAAGCATATTCATTATACAGGGCCTTTAAGTCGTTTTAAAACAACAGCTAAAAACACCACTGAATTTTCTTACAATTGCTGCATCCTGCTTTCCGGACCGGAACCTCAGCGAACAGTATTGGAAGAGTTGCTGATCAAACAATTAAATACAACAAACAAAAAAATTGTTTTTATCCGCGGTACATTAAAGGCCCCGGCTTTAGCAGTAAACAACAAATCAGTGGAGGTACACGATTTTTTAAACGGTACAGCACTTCAGGATTGCATAGAAAAAAGTGAGTATGTAATATGCCGCAGCGGTTATTCAAGTATAATGGACCTGGAAGCCTTGCAAAAAAAAGCAATTTTAATTCCAACTCCCGGGCAGGCCGAACAGGAATACCTTGCTCAGCATCTTTCCGAAAAATTTAACTGTGCTGTCATTCAGCAAAACGAATGGCAGCAATACGATTTGTTTGACGAAGAACAACTAAAAAAAATTCAGCCTATACATATTCCGGAGAATCATCATTATTTATCAAATGCAATAACACAGCTTTTAAAAAATTAATATTTTCGGGCTTTCAATTTATGCTAAAAACAACTTCTTTCCATGGCGATACAATTACCTATAACGATATGGGCAAAGGCCGCGTAATTGTATTGTTGCACGGCTTTTTGGGTTCGCAGGAAATATGGAAAGATACACAGCAACAATTGGCCAGACATTTCAGGGTAATTGCCATTGATTTGCCGGGGCATGGAAAAAGTGCCTGTTATGGATATATACACAGCATGGACCTAATGGCAAAAAGTGTAAAATGTGTAATGGATTCCTTAAAATTAAAACGGTATGTAATAGTGGGCCACAGCATGGGAGGCTATGCAGCCCTGGCTTTTGGCGAATTGTTTACCGATAATTTAAGAGGGCTCTGTTTATTTCATTCAACAGCCTACGCCGATAGTGAACAGAAAAAAAAGGACCGGTCAAGGGCTGTGAAATTAGTAAAAGCAGACGCCCGCCTTTACACCCGCGACACCATAAAAAATTTATTCGCCACCAAAAACCTTTCAAAACTAAAACGCGAAATATCCTTTGCGCAAAAAATTGCCCTGCAAACACCAAAGCGTGGCATTGTAGCCACGCTCGAAGGCATGAAAGATAGGCCCAACCGAGACATCATCCTTAATTTTGCCCGCTACCCTGTTATGATGATTATAGGCCGTTACGACAATATTTTACCCATGCAGTTGTTATTGAACCAAAGCGAACTGATAAAACGCAAACAGGTCTTGCTGCTCGAAAACGAAGGGCACATGGGTTTTCTGGAAGCACCTGAACTTTGTTTAAAACACCTGAAACGATTTGCACGCGCTTGTTTTAGCTCCAAAGGAAATTTTTAAATTTTACCAGGTATGAAGTTTTTCTAACCAGGTATAAAATTCCACGAACCAATGGCCTTAATTTAATTAGTTTTAGAAATTAAAATCGGGGCTTTTTATTCAATACACACCGTGATGCGCCTTCAAAAAATAAAAAGAACATTATTCTTATGGTTTACACCGGCATTTCTTTTTTTTACCGGCAGTGTGTTTGCACAGGATTCACTGGCTTTAAAACAATTAATAAATGCTTCCGATAAAAATTACGGGCCCAGCGACCTGCTGAATCTGGGCGAAATTTACCGGCCGGAAAGATCAAACGCAGGCGGAAATCCTTTTTTTTTAAATGAAGACAGGCTCACCCTGATTGATGTAAAGGGCTATGTTTTTAAAAATGTCCGTGCCCGGTACAACCTCGAAAGCGACCAGCTTATTTTATTGGCCGGGCTCGACTCAGGAGCAACGGTAAGAATAACTGCAAAAGAAAACTGGGTCACTTCCTTTAGCTTTAACAATTATCACTTTGTAAACATGGCCCAATTTTTACCTGCTCTTCATCTGTCGGGGTATTTTGAATTGGTCTATAGCGGCAAAATGAGTCTATTCATTAAACGCAAAAAGACATTCATCAACACCTATAATGATGTGACACCTTACGGTTTTTATTCCGAAATAAAAACAAGCTTTTACATATCTGATAAGGTAAACTTTATTGCCGTAAAAAATAAAAAAGCTTTTTTAAAATTATACCCCAACAACAAAAAGGAAATAAAAAAATATTTGAAAGACAATAAGATTAAATTTACCAAATCCTCGAACGAACAATTAACCAAATTAATGCGCTTTTGTGATGAACTGTCTGAAACAAATTAAAGGGTATTACATGCTGTTTGTAATTCAACTGCTTTGGTCTTCAGACTTAGTCGGTCAATCTTATTTTATAGATAAGAGTTACAATAACCTGGACTGGGGAAAATTTGTAAGGCAGGTAGAGCTTCATTTTCCGCTTCACTTTTATTATTCCCAGGACAGCATCCCGTCGTTTAATATTCTTATCGCAGAAGACAGCCTGCCCCTGGAAATTGTTCTTAAAAATAACCTGAACCCTTTGTTGCTCTACTCCATCATTGATAAAGCGGGGAACATTATAATAACCAGACAAAAACCCATTCAAACAGCATTGGCGAAGACATTTTTTAGCGCGCAGGATAAAATAAATTCTCAGTCAGAGCCGGCTGCATCTCTCAATAAGAGTAATTACCTGACAACTGACAACCACTTAAGCCTTAAAAAAATAGTAGTGGGTTCTAAAAAAAACGGGGCTTATAAAAAAGATGCTGTCATGAGCGGCCACATAACCAAAGGAGCGAACGGAGAAAAATTAGTAGGCGCCTTGTTAGTGATCGAAGAATTAAAAATGAGCAGCAATACTGATACAGCCGGGTTTTATTCCATTCAATTACCCAGGGGCACTTATACCCTTCATCTAAAAAATGCGGGGAGTGTTGATAAAACCTATAAGCTGGAGGTTTATGCAGACGATAAAATAAATTTTTCGCTGAACGATAAAATAAATGACTTAAACGAGGTGGATATAATTGCTGATGGATCAAATGCCATAGAGAAACCAACAATGGGCCATGAAAAGCTCAGCTCAAAAGACATCAAATATTTGCCAAAGATGATGGGAGAAAACGACATGTTGAAAACCACCTTGTTGCTTCCCGGGGTACAATCCGTTGGAGAGGGAACTGCGGGGTTTAATGTCCGGGGCAGCCCTGCCGATCAAAATGTGTTTTACCTGAACCAGGTTCCTGTATACAATCCCAACCACCTGCTTGGTTTTTTTTCGGCTTTTACACCCAATGCCATCAGCGATTTGAACCTTTACAAAGGCAGTTTCCCTGCTCAGTTTGGCGGACGCATCTCTTCCATTTTTGATTTGACCGCCAAACAGGGTGATACTAAAAAATTCTCCCTACAAGGTGGTATGAGCCCGGTAACCGCAAATGTAGTTGCAGAAGGGCCGCTTGTGAAAGGCAAAAGCAGTTTCCTGGTGGGCGCCCGGTCAACCTACTCCTCCTGGGTACTTAACCTGATTAATGTGGATGCAATCAAAAATAGCAAAGCCCGCTTTGATGATATCATCACCAATTTTTCTTTCAGACTAAACGATAAAAATAAAATCAATGTATTGACTTATTACAGTTATGATAACATTAAACTGAATACGCTTACAGCCTACACTTATCAGAACATGGGAGCTTCAATAAAACTAAGCCACTATATTAAAAATAAACATGTACTTGAATTTAGCAGTATTTATAGCAAGTATGGTTATAAAGAAAACAATACCGCATCGGAAAAGGCTGCCTACAAATTAAATTATGAACTGAACCACCTGGAGGCGAAAACAAATTTTTTGTTTGTTCCCAACCGAAGACATCACCTCAACTTAGGCGCCAACAGTATTCTCTATGTTTTAAATCAGGGAAATTATTTGCCTTTAAACAGCAATTCATTCATTAAACCCTTATTGCTGGGTAAAGAACAAGCCCTTGAAAGTGGTATTTATGCGAATGAAGAATGGGAAGTGTTCAGCCATTTTACAATAAGCGCAGGTGCAAGGTATAATTTGTATACTTACCTGGGGCCTAAAACTTCCTATACTTACGGGGCCGGCTTGCCTTTGGAACTTGAAAACATTCAGGACACGGTTTATTACCCTAAAAATGCTAAAATAAAATCGTATTCGGCTCCCGACCTGAGGTTGTCTGCCAGGTATTCCATCAATGAAACCTCGTCCATAAAAGCAGGTTTTAACCAGGCCCATCAGTATATTTTTATGCTTTCAAACACCATTGCCCTTTCGCCCACCGATAAATGGAAGTTAGCAGACAATCACATTCAACCAATGAATGGAAAACAATATTCAATTGGTTTTTTTAAAAACCTGTTTAAAAAATCGCTTGAATTTTCAACGGAACTATATTACAAACAGGTACAGCATTTAGTAGAATATAAAGACGGGGCCAATATAATTGTGAATCCCGTTCCTGAAACCGATGTATTGCAAGGGAATTTAAAAGCTTATGGTGCTGAACTCATGTTAAAAAAACAGAAAGGTGCGCTCAACGGGTGGATCAATTATACCTATTCAAGGGCAATTGTAGCGGTAAACGGAGTAAGCCCCGAAGAGAAAATTAATTTTGGAATACCTTATCCTGCAAATTATGATAAACCACATGCACTCAATATTGTAGCCAACTATAAATTTTCGCGCAGGCTGAATATTTCCACCAACCTTGTTTATGCTACCGGCAGGCCAATTACATTTCCTACCGCCATTTATTACCTGAACGGAATGCCCGTCACCCATTATTCAAAAAGAAATGAATACCGGATTCCGGACTATTTCAGAATAGACCTGGCTTTGAATTATGAAGGCAATTTAAAATCAAAAAAAGCCCTTCACGATTCATGGAGCATATCTGTTTACAACCTGCTGGGCCGTCAAAATCCTTATTCCATTTATTTTAAACAAGAAGGCAATCAAATTAAGGGGTATCAGCTTTCTATATTTGGAAGCCCCATACTATCCTTATCCTATAATTTAAAACTCGGAAGTTATGAAAATTAAATTTTTTCAACTACTGTTTCCTCTACTGTTGCTGGTATTAAGCGCTTGTGTTAAAGAATTCAGGCCCAGCATCAGCACTTACGAAGATTTATTGGTGGTTGACGGGATGATTACCGATGCCCCCGGGCCTTATACCATTACTCTTTCCAAAACCTCGCCCATCAAGGAATTTTCGCCCATTAAACCCTATTCAAACTGTACGGTTGAAATTAAGGACGACCAGGGCAACCAGGAAATTTTAACAGAAGTTGCAGCCGGTGTTTATAAAACAGATTCATTAACAGGTTTGCAGGGAATTGTGGGAAGGAAATACAAATGCACGATATTAACACCCGGGGGCGAAAGGTACGAGTCGGAGGAGCAGCTTATTAAAAAGGACGCGGGAATTAAATCGGTGTATGCAGAAGTGGAACACCATGCTGATCCCAAATTTTTTTATGGCCGGAACGGCTACCAGTTTTTTGTTGATATTGAAAAACCATTAACAGACAGTGCCTGCTTTTTATGGCAATTGGAGTGTACGTATAAATTTAACGTTGATACGCTCATTTACTATTATTATGAAGGGGGAGGGGTCATCAAACCATTTTCAAACCACGACTCCCTGCTGACCTGCTATAGAACAGAGCCCATAAAAAAAATATATGTACTCAATACAACTTCTCAAAGCGAAGAACTGTTAACACGCTTCCCTCTAAATTACGAAGACAATTATTCAGAAGCGCTGCGAATCAGGTACAGCTTAAATGTTACGCAACTTACCATTAATAGGTCTGCTTATACTTACTGGAACAGCCTGAAAAAAATAATGGAAAACCAGGGAGAACTTTATGCCCAGCAACCCTACCAGGTAAAAAGCAATGTGATAAATGTAAGGAACCCGGATAAACCTGCCCTGGGCTTTTTTATGGCTGCTGGTTTATCCGAAAAAAGGGTATTCGTTGATAAAATAGGCCCCCCTTATTTTTACGATACCAATTGCGGTAAACCTGTTCCTCCCTTTGACGGAGACCTCTTATCAGAATTATTAATCACAGAACCTGCCGATTGGCCCATCTACCTTTTTGGCCTGGTCAGCGATGCTGCCACCTATGACCAAAAATGTATTGATTGCAGGAAAAAGGGGATCCTTAAAAAGCCTGATTTTTGGGTTGAATAAATTACCTGTTTATGCGCTGGAAAAATAAAATAAGTCTGCTTTTGCCTTTATTGCTGCTACAAGTGCACTTAATAGCGCAGAGCAAGGAAACTGCGCCAACCGGCTCTTTAACAGGAATAAGGGAGAAAATAATTTTGTCAACCGACAGGTCTGTTTATTTTGCCGGGGAACCCCTGTTGTTTAAAGCCAATTGTTTTGTGCCGGGCCTGACCAACATTCCACTGAGTACTGTTTTATACCTTGAATTATACGATCAACAACTCAAGCCTGTTCTTCAGCAAAAAGAACAAATCATAAATGGAATAAGCGCGGGCAGCATAGAAATACCTTCGTATAGTATTAGTGGTAATTATTATTTAAGGGCCTATACGCTGTATATGCGGAATTTCCCCAAAGAATTTTTTTACACCAGCGAACTTACCATTATTAATCCTGAGCTTCCTTCGAAGGAAGCTTTTCAAACTATACGCAAAAACAATCAGCCTGAAGAAGCGGACACCAGTATAGGCATAAAAACTTCGCAGGAAATTTACGCCCCCCGAAGTTTAATTACAATTGACCTGACAGGAAATGAAAAAGTCAATTTATCGGTAAGTGTGGTAAAAAAAGGCTCCTACCAAAAAGAAAAAGCAGGTATGAATACTTATTTTAAAGCGGACAGAAGCGCTGATACCGCCATTCAATTGATGACTTATCCCGAAATCAGGCCGCTTAGTATTTCCGGAAAAGTGATTGATGCGAAAAACAGCCAGGCTTTAAAGGGTGTATTGGTTTACGTATCCATAAAAGAAAAAAACAAACAATTCCATGTTACACGAACAAAAGCGGACGGGACATTTATGGTGTCTTTGCCAAATGTAAATGAGAGCCAGCAGGTCTATATCTGCACTCAAAAACAAACAGACCTGGAAACAAAAGTTTTAATAAACAATGATTTTGCCACAGCATTTATTTCACCGGCTTATATTCCTGAAATTATTGACAGCGCTAAAATTTCTTTGATCAATGAAATGTATATGAACCAGCAGGTGACCACTGCATTTAACAACAGCATTCCAACAAGCAAAAAATTCCTGCCCCCGCTCCCCGACCCATTTGACGAAGACTCCAAAATAACTTTTATGAAAGATTATATTGCCCTTAACTCTATGACCGAAATACTGGATGAAATTGTAGCCTACACCAAAGTGAAAAAGAAAAAGAACCAGCCTTATATTGAAGTTTCGGACAGGATACACAAAGAAGTTATGCCACAGGCTTTAATATTACTCGACAATGTTCCGTTTCATGATCATACTCAATTGCTGAGCCTCAGCCCTTCCAGCATACTATCGGTTGCAGTAATTGCCGAACCCTATGTTTATGGTGGAGAAGTACTGAACGGAATTGTAAATATTAAATCTGTAAACGGAGATTTTGGAGGACTGGAATTACCAAAAGATGTTTCGGTTGTTGAGTATATTACATACAACCCGGAACAGACTGTGTCTTTTGAAAAATTTCAGAAAAAGGCTGATGCTCAAAACAAAGCGCCAGACTTTAGAAACACCTTGTATTGGAACCCCAACGTTGTACTGGAAAACGGAAAACAAAGCCTGAAATTTTATTCAGCAGACCATGTTTCCTATTACGAAATCATTGTAAAAGGGATGAATAATAAGGGCGAACTCATTTTTAAAACCAAAACAATCAGGGTAGCTAAATAAGGGCCGGTCTAAAAAAAGATTGAACCTGCATCACCTCACCACGGTAACTATACCTTTGTATTGATGGTTATGGCCGAGTACATCCCTGAAACCGGCTTTCCATACATAAGTGTCTTCCTGTACCAGCGTCCCTTCCATTCTTCCGTTCCAGGTTTCTTCCAGGTCATTCGAATGAAAAACCTGGTTGCCCCAGCGGTCGAATATCCACAAATTATAGCTTGAATTATCAATACCAATACCTGTTCCCTTAAAGCCATCGTTCTTCCCATCGTGATTGGGAGTAAAGGCATTGGGAATATAAAAAGTAAAAGCCGGGTGGATCAGCACATCCTGTACAACGGAATCTATACAGCCGTAATTGTTTTCAACCACCTGCATTACCGTATAGGTGTAGGGTTGCTGATCGCTATAGGTGTGCCAGGGGTTGGCAAGTACAGACGAATTGCCTGTTGGATTAAACACATCTCCAAAATTCCAGTTGTACGCATGAGGGCCCGAAGCGCCGATAGCCTGTGAATAAAAATAAAGTGTAGGGTCAAGTACATCGGCATCGGCAGCGCCCCAGGTAAATGCGGCTTTGGGTTGGGGGTAGACGTGTACAAAGTTATTTTTTGTTAGAATTGTGGTACAGCCAATATTGCTGACTACTTTAACAGACACCGTGTAGCTTTGTATTTGTGTATGCGAAGTATCAATAAACTGGGCAGATACAGGAGGAAACACCACATTGCTCGTGAAGCCGCTTCCGTTTACTGAAGTCTGCCCGTTTCCGAAATCCCACAACCAGCTTTGTATGTATTGCGGGGCAGCAACCGACGCAGTGCCGGTAAATTCAGTGTTAAAAATTGTGCAACCCGCACTGTCGGCACTAAAGCTGACTACGGGGTTGGGGTTTACACAGACTATTATTGAAGTATCATTGGTGCAACCTTTGTTGCTGCTTACCAATAAGCCAACCGGGTGGTTGCCGGCAGGCGCCAAAGTATACACAGGGTGTTTTACACTGTCTTCGTTGTAAATACCATCGTTGTTGAAGTCCCAGGCCCAGTTAACAATACTGCCTGTACCAATTACAGAGGTATCGGCAAACTGTATGGGAGCACCACTACAGGCCACCGAAGCAATAAAGTTGGCTGTGGGTTTGGGATTGATACCGATTGAAAAAAGAGAAGCAGGTCCGGTGCAGCCATTTAATACGGCCTGTAAAGAAACAACAGCTGTTTGAAGAGTGACGGAACTATTGGTACCGGTAAACGAAGGAATGTTCCCTAAACCAGTAACAGCAGGCAAACCAATGCCGGATCCGGGTGTTGTATTCGTCCAGCTGATATTGTTGTTGGGTACTGCCGGAACAGCAGTAAATACAATATTCCCCGAAGCAGCCGTTGCGCAAAAATCAATATCGGGATGACTGATGTGTGGTGTAGGCTTAAGCCTTATAGTATCGTAAGCCGGGGGGCCGGTGCAACCATTTAAGCTGGGTGTAACACTGACGATACCTACTATGTTTGTGCTGCTTGTATTTTGAGCAGTCGTAAACAAAGGTGGAAGACCAGTCCCCGATGCCGGCAAACCAATCAAAACATTGGTATTGATCCAGGTGTAAGTGGCATTGGTATCGTTGGGACTAAGGCTGTAATTGAGAAGCGGCACAGGTGTTTCGGCACACAGCGGTGCAGGCGAAACCAGCGTCAGCTGCGGAATAGGAAGAATTGTGGTAGTGCTTGTATAACTCGACACGCAGGCATTCGGACTTACAAGTGTTAAACCAACCGTATACGTATCGGCTACGGGGTAAGTATACTGCGGGTTTTGCGAGGCAGACACTGCATTGGCATTTCCAAAAGTCCAGCTGTAAGTCCCTGTACCTGTTGAGGTATTGTGAAACTCGGTAGCCGAACCCAGGCAGGTGGGCACGGTATAAAATGAGGCAATGGGTTGTGGGTAGACAATTACATTTACCGTATCCTTATAAGTACAGCCGTTACTAACCGATATGGTATATATTGCCTGGAAATTTCCGGAAGAGGTGTACAGATGAGAGGGGTTGGTGGTGGTGGCATTTGTTCCGTCCCCAAAATTCCAGTTCCACGCTACAATACTATCGCCATACAAAATGGAATGATCGGTAAAATGTGTGGGGCCCGATCCCTGGCAGACTGAATCGGTGGTGAAAGAAGCCACCAGCAAAGGAGGCGGGGCAGTAACAGTTGTATCAAGACTAAAAGTACAGGTATTGCCACTGTTTCCAAGGGTGGTCATGGTCACTGTATAGGTACCTGCTGTGTTCACTGTTATGCTTTGCGTGTTGGCGGGACCAATAATGGGGCCTGTTCCAACCCAGGCGTAGGTAGACAATCCGGGAGGCGCAGTTAAAGTCTTAATGGCTTTACAGGGATCAGTGCTTATATTTATTTCTGCAAAAGGAGTGCAATCCACAGCGAGGTAAGCATAACCGAAATGCCCGCCCCCGGCACAATCTGAGGTTTCGAACGTAATGGTAACCGTTTGCCCCATATAATTAATTAAGGGAATAAACACCGGGCTCCAGTCTTTGTACAAAAACTGGTTGGTGCCGCTGGCGTCTAATTTAGTATGAAAACCACCGATGGTAGCAGCCGAAGTGGCATCTACATCATAGTGTACACACATAATTTCAGCGCCCGCCGAATCGTACATTCTTATTTTAAAATAAGGCTGCATGTTTTGCGGATGCGGGGCCGACGAACTTTGGGTTAAAGCAACAGCGTACCAATACGTAATGGTTTTATTGGCAGGCGTTACTAAAAATGTATTGGCAATAACCTGGTGATGAAAGGGTAAAAAAGTGGGATTCGTCGGCGAAGCAATGTTTCTCCGAAAGGCGCTGTCGTTCCCCAAACGCAATGAATAGGTATGTCCCGGCGGCACACGGCTGATGGGTACATTGGGGTCCTGCCCGGCGGTACATATTTCATGCACATAATTCATGGAATTGGTACCCCCGGTATTCATGCCGTTAACGGTGATGTTGCCATAACCCTGAATAACCCCGTTGTTATTAATGTTGCCCGCAGTGCCCTGGTTGTTCCACTGACCCGTCCAGTTGCTGAGCGTACCCGAACCAAAGTCGAGGTTGTTGCAGGAAGCCATGGGACTGTTTATTCCTTTGGCTGTTGCAAGTTGTGGCAGGTACTTGTTTTTATACAGGTCTTCGCAGCCGGCTAATTTGTTGAGCCAGTACGCTGTTGCGTTGTACTGGCTGATGGCGCCGGCTTTTACACCTGCCCTGTATTCATTCATACTTAAATAAGCCTGGCTAAAAGCGTAACTGAAAAAAGGCCTGCATTTAGACAAAGGGATGTGCATGCGCTGGGCAAAGCTGTGTTCCACCTCCTGCCAGTTGTAATAATGAAGTGCATGTTCTGAATGCCCGCAGGTATTCTCTGCCTTAGGCAATGAGCCCGCATGCTGGGCCTGTACTGTTATCGAAACGATAAACAGGATGGGTATAAACACATTTTTCATAAAACAGAAATGTTTTAATGGCCGTTAATACTAACAGGCTTGGAGGAATGTGTTTTCTAAAGGAGTGAAGGCAAAACAAAACTCAACAAATATGCGGAAAGGGGAATGTTTACACCGGGGAGAAAAAAACTAAACATTAACCGCAGGGGGTAAATGTATAACAAAAAAAATAAAAATACAATACCCCCCTGCTGAAACTTCACAAGGGGGTATTGGACTTATTCGTGTACCACTACTATCTTTTTATTTAGTTGGACACCCCGGGCACCTTCCACTGTTAACAGATAGGAGCCATTGCAGAGGTCTTGTACAGGAATGGTTTCATGAATGCTGATTGAATTTTCTATTTGTTTTTCCCAGATCCTGTTGCCTAACAAATCTGTTAGTTTCAGCACTGCACGATTGCCCTGAAGGAGCCCTTTTACAATTAAAACATTGCTAACCGGATTGGGAAAAACAGCTAAGGAATACTCCGCCTGTACATTGTTGCTTATCCCTGTAAGTATACAAGGGACAATGGCTTCAAGCACTTCATCCCTTCCTGCCCTTGTGCCACTAATAGTTGGGGTAATTACTGAATCTATAATCACTCCTGCCCGCTGTGCCACTGTTCCGTTGGGGTACATGACTTTAAGAGTAGAAAAATAAGAATAAAAAGGCATCAGTACCGGGGCCAGTTCGGTGATGTTACCATCCGCCCCTGCAGTCTGGCTTCCGAATGTTTTTGCATGCGGGTGCTGTGCAAGCATCATGGCTGAGTATTCAGCCTGGCTTTGGGTTTCCTGGTTTACTACAATATATACATTTCCCGTATAAGGTGCCGGGTTGTTGTCTACCCCGATTGAATCGAGGTAATAACTGTCCAGCACACCCGGAAACTGATCGCTGGGCACTGTTAGTTTTGAAAATTGTATTTTGTTGGGGAACATCAGGTTGCAGATGTCCCAGGCTGTTGCATTCGGGTAATTGCGGATATCAAAAACAATGGCCGCTTTATTTTTAAGAGAATCGTACATGGCATTTACCTGATTGGGCTGAAGAAGCCCCATGTTTACATAACCATAATTACAGCCCGGCAGGGTATAGTATGGTTTTCCGTGTATAGCGTAAAGAGAATCATAATAAGCGGCCGCATACATGTTGCGGGCAACACTGCAGGTGGATGTTCCACCTGCATTTTGTATTTCGAGGGCCAGTGTTGTATTGTTGGCCCCCCTGATAAGCATGGTGTTCAAATCGCGGTTCAGCGATGCGGGGTTGGAAGCCGCAATGTACTTTCCGAAATTTTTTCGTAAAGTGTCTGCGTCCACCCCGTTTATTTTTGTAATCACATCGCCAACATTTACAGCTACATTTCCGTAGGTATGCGTTACCACTGTTTTATTTTCAATATAGTCTACCCTGAATTTCGGGTAATAATTTCCAAAATAGGAATTGGTGGTGCCGGTCGCCGTAAAAGCGTGGGTGTCGTTTATTTTTGCAACAAATTCAAGGAAGCTGAGCTGGTAATCAATGGTATTGGCCGCATTGGCCATGCGAAGTGTATACTGATAAAGGGTACTGTCCCAGGCCTGGTCCATCAGGTCGTTGTTGGGATTAAAATAATTAATAATATTCCAGTACCTGAACATGAGCAACAGGCGTGCAGCTTCCGAAGGGTAAGCGGCAGAGGTGTTGGTGCTGCTTTCTCCGGGAAACACCAGCCAGCCGTAATTTCCAGGGTAGGAGGAGTAATCATTGTCCACAACATAACAATTGTTACCCGGCCTGAAACGTACACGTATAGTGTCCAGTTCATTTTTCACCTGTTGGTTAAAGTCTGGATCGCTGAACCAGGAAAGATGCAGGTTGATATCATAACCTGGTTGAATAACAGGAGCAGGCCCGCCCGGAACAGGAACAGGTCCGGCGGCGCTGAACAGGGCGAGTAATGAGTTGTTAAAGTCGCTGTTGCTTTGCGCATTTTTAACCAGCGGTATGGTGGCCATTAATACACTGTCCCATTTTACACCACAATTGTTGACCTGCGGATGGAAATATTTTATGTAACCCCATACCTTGCATAATTTAGCAAGCCTTTTCTGATAATCGCTTTGTGTCTGGGCAAAGCTGCTGGCAATTGTAGCGCAACTTAGTAACACTAATAAAATAAAGTAGCTTTTAGTCTTCATAATAAAATGGTTTGTAGGTTTCGGAACAAAAATGCCTTTTATTAACTGCATTATTAGTTCACTTTTTTAAGTGGTCGGATTTTTTATATAAATGGTGCAGGTGAGAGAGTTCGGAAATAGTATTGAAAGGAGGGAGGAAAGTAGTGAGAAATGATGCTTTAAAAACTCAAGCTGCGAAGGGTACATATTCTACTTCTTTTAAGATGTATGGACCTGTGTATTTGCTTAAGGATTGAGGGGTGACTATTTCTACTTTCCGGCCCAGGAGGTTTTGTAAATAAAAGGCCAGTTCCATAAAGTTATCGAAGTTCTTTTTTTCGGGATAAAACTCAATTAAAAAATCAATATCGCTGTTTGCTTTGGCTTCGTTACGAACAAAAGAACCGAAAATACCAAGTTGTTTTACGCCGTAGCCACGTATTTTATCCTGGCCGGATAAAATTCTTTCCAGAAGTTCCCGTTTTGTATTTACGGTCTGGGTCATACTGTAAAGATAAGGTTTTTCTATTATCCTTTCTTTTTTACCGGAATCCACACTTCCTCTTCCGAACCGGGGTCCTTGTTTTTATATTTTTCTCCTAATATTTCAAAGTGCGGCCTGTTGTCTAATACATACTCCGAGGCCGGTAACCAGGTACCAAAAATATATCCGAAAAATTTAGCAGCTGTGCCTGCATCGCCCCTGTATATAAACACAGCATACAAGCCTCCGGTTAAGGTATAAGCTTCCATTCCGGCAGGTGTGTTGTTAAAATCACTCACCTCAGCAGCTGCCCATTTGGTAAAAACGGCACGAGGGTTAAAGTTGTTGAAATCAAAAGAAGGATCGTACACCTGCATGGAATATAAATCGGTTCCAATGTTGTTTCTAATTTCTTCACGGCGTATCATAAAACCTTTCCACAGTTCGGGTGTTTTATTATCGGCCAAACACATTTGCATGCGCAGGCCTGTTAGTTTTTTTTCGGATAAGGTTTTAATGGAAGGAAGCATATTCGTATAATCCAAACTAAAGTATAGATAATCGGGTGAAATGCAAAACCCTGTAAAACCCAAGACCTGATTACTATTCGCTATTCCCTCTACCTGCTACCAGATACCTGCTACCAACTACTACTACCCCTCTCAGTACTCAAATCTCCCCAAAAAACACTAAGTTTATAGTTCCATATTTTCACGATGTCACAAAAAATAAAATGCCCCCATTGCGCCCATGAATTTCCGCTGGAAAATGCCATTGCCGCCGAAATAGAAAGTTCTATTAAAAACCGTTACCTGGCCAAATACGAGCAGGATCAAAAAGCTATAGCCGATCGCGAAAGGCAAATTAAAGCCGAACGCGAAAAATTAGCCCTGCAACAGGAAGAACAGGAAAAAATAATTAACGAAAAAGTAAAATTACAACGCCAGCAATTAGAGCAGGAAGCGATGAAAAAAGCCAGCGGCGAACTGGCTGTACAGCTGAATTCGCTGAAAGAAGATTTGGAAAGCAAAAACATAAAGCTGAAAGAATCGCAACAAAAGGAAGTGGATTTTCTGAGGAAAGAACAGGAATTCGAAAATAAAAAAGCAGAGCTGGAACTATCCATACAAAAAAAATTACAGGAAGAAAGAAGCACCCTGTCGGAACAGATACGCAAACAGGAACAGGAAAGAACGGCCCTGAAGGAAAATGATTTTCAGTTGCAAATGAAGGAATTAAAAAAACAATTGGAAGACCAGAACAAATTGGTGGAGGAGATGAAGCGCAAGGGCGAACAGGGCTCTATGCAATTGCAGGGCGAAGTACAAGAGCTGGCCCTGGAAGAAATGCTGCGCGGAACTTTTCCTTTTGATGCTATTGATGAAGTGGCCAAAGGGGTGCGCGGGGCCGATGCCATACAAACCGTGCGCAATAATTTAGGGCAGACCTGCGGTAAAATAATTTATGAAAGCAAACGCACCAAAGCTTTTGGCGGCGACTGGATTGAAAAGCTAAAAGCCGATATGCGGGCACAGGCTGCGGACATAGCTGTAATTGTAACGGAAACCATGCCTAAGGAAATGGAACGTTTTGGAATGAAAGACGGGGTATGGGTGTGCTCGTTTACCGAAGTAAAGAGTGTAGCCTTTATGCTGCGCGAGAGTTTGCTGCGTGTATATGCCGCTCAGCTTTCGCAGGAAAATAAAGGAGATAAAATGCAGATGTTGTACGATTATTTAACGGGCAATGAGTTCCGCCAGCAGATTGAAGCCATAGTGGAAGGATTTACGTCGATGAGAAATTCAATTACAAGGGAACGTGTGCAAATGGAAAAATTGTGGAAGGAACGCGAAAAGCAATTAGACAAAGTACTGTTGAACACCACTCATTTTTATGGCTCGGTAAAAGGCATTGCAGGTAACGCCGTGCTGGATATTAAATTATTAGACGGAGACGATTCAGGGCTTGTGTAGTTTTACCACTGAAGCGCTAAGGTCACTGAGAAGCACTAAGTTTAATTTCAATACAGAAGATACTGGCTTGCACAGGGCTTTGGTGTTTTAACAAATTACCAGGGAAAATATACGTAGCCCTTCCCCACTAAGGGGTTTTGCCCCGCTACCAGGCTTAAGTCCCCGGTATCAGGCTCTGTATGCTGGTTGCCAAAAACATCGGTACTGCAAGTTGCATCATCACTATGAGGAATAATACCGGTACCGTTCATGTTTTTCCGGCATAAAATCCCGCGCCATTTCGAAATGGCTTTTTGAGCATATACACCGGCCAATGCGGGCGGCAGGGTAAACGCACGCCGCAGACTATCAGCAAGCAGGCCGGCATCCATAAAGGTAATGTTCCAGTAGCTGTTGGCATATACACCGCTAAAAACAAAAGCTACATCGTTTAAAGTTAATTTAGGGTTCAGGGCCTTGTATACTTTTCTCATGGCGTCCGTGTCAAGAAAGCCTTTCATCTTATAATCGAGGCTCGCATCCCATAATTGCTGAAGGGTGTGTATAGGTTCCTGCAACGTTATTCCCGTATATGTTTGTTGAATTAAAACTGCGCTCATAATTTTTTATTTTAATGTTTCTGCAACCGAGATCGTTTTTTGGCTCTTGGCTTATTACTTTAAGCTTTATCATAACTCCCCAAAGGTGTACAATACTGTTTGTCCAAACAAGGGTAAAACTATCTGATTAAAAAAACAGGTATTAATACCGGGTAACTTAGTCGTGCCCTCGCGCACAAATACTGACAAAATAGTTCGTGTATGTCTGCCTTTTTAAGTCAGTTAAGGAATGGGTAAACATTAAATGTTATATTCGGGAAAAATACCAAAAACAGGTAGCCTAATCTTTCAAAATTTAAAAACGAATTGCATGGAAAAAAACGAAACAAACACAGCAGAAACTGCCGTATTACCGGATTGTAACAGAACCACCACCTGGGAAATATCCATTGCGCAGGGGGCTGAATGGACCTATAACTGGCAGAACCAGCATCCCAATGATAAAAAAGCATTCCTGGTTTGCAAAAGCGAAATAGACACTATTTTCCGCAACAACCCAACAGCCAACTACATCCGCTTTTACCTCGGTATTGACACCTCCGGAAGGACTCCTGAGCAAAAGATGATCATGGTGCCGGTAAATGCAGCCGAGGCCGATGTAATACCCAACCCGGCCCAGCCTTCACAAAGTAATATTTTTGATTTCACCACACCTTGTCCCCCCACCTGCACAACCAGCAGCAGCCCATTGTGCGTGGCTTGCGCAGCACCTCCCCCTGTAACAGAGGAGATTGAAATCGGCGAATAGTGCTGAAATAAAAATGTATTAAAAGAACGATTTATGTTAAAGGAAATACAACGGGCTATAATTTTATGTTCATCTGTGGCCGTTGTATTTCCTTTACTTCTCGCGCTTAAAAATTTTAAAAATTTTCCGGCAGACTTAAAAGCCATCAGCTGGTATTTAATCAACGCCACTGTTTTTAGTACCATTGCACTGAGCTTATGGCTTACACAAAAAAACAACCTTCCCTTATTGCACCTGTACACCATCACCGAATTTGTTTGCATCAGCTATTTTTACTACTTCGTTTTTACTGCAAAAAATCAACGGAAAACGATTGGGATCATTACCGCTCTGTTTTGTAGTTTTAGTGTGCTCAATGTTTTTTTTATCCAGGACCTGCACACCTTTAATACCATCCCCCGGAGCATCGAAAGTATTGTATTGATCGTTTACGCCCTGCTTTGTTTTCAACAACAATTAAAACAACTGAACTTTACCAGGCTTGAATATTCCTGGTTGTTCTGGGTCAACACCGGCTTTCTGATTTATTTTTCCAGCGCCTTGTTGTTGTTTACTTTAAGCAATTATATCCTGCCCCTCAACCATCAGTTAAATATGTACATCTGGATACTGCATGCCCTCTTTTCGGTATTGCAGTATTTTTTAATTTTTATTGGCCTATGGCAACACCGGAGAAGATAGACATATTTTATTTTTTGTTTATTGGCACCATCGCCATATTTATTTTAACAGGTGGTGTGGTGGTGTTTTTTATGACTTACCAGCGAAGGTTGTTTGCACAGCAATTAAAATTGCAGGAAGCCAACCAGCAGCACCAGGAGAATTTATTACAGGCCACCATCGAAAATATTGAAAAGGAAAGGCAACGAATTGCAAAGGACCTGCACGACGAGGCGGGCAATTTATTGTCTACCATAAAATTTAAACTGAACCAGGCAGCCGGCGAATACATGGAGCACACCGATTACAAAGCCATTATCATTCATTGCAAAAGCCTTACAGACGATTGTGCCAAAAGCCTGAAAAGAATCTCCTACAACATTATTCCTCCCGGACTCGAACTGT
>JAHEYF010000133.1 GCA_023251755.1 Bacteroidota bacterium | reverse complement strand
GTAAATCCTATTGCTGGTTAGATGCACTCCTGCAGAGCTAACTTCCTCTTCAGATCTACGGAACGAGTATAAAAATAATTTTACAAAAAAACACCAACTATTTTTTGCACCATTACCAAAATCAGCGAATCATGCTGCGGGCATCTGCGAGAGCTCAAAGAAATTATTCGTAACCGTGATCGTTCTTTTGGCTCCTGGCTTTTAACTTTTGACTTCTAACTTTTTACTTAAGTTTAATTGTTCACCGGCACCACCACATCGTCGTCCGAAGAATTGGGTACAAGCGAGCGGGAACGTATAGATTCAATCGATTCGTTGGCCCCTCTTTTCTTTTTCTTCTTTTTCTTTTTATGAACGGCTTCCGGATGATGTTCAGAGCTGTCCTTGTGGTTGATGATAAGCTCAGCATGATTTTCTTTGAGGGTACTGGTGTCCCCTGCTTCGCGATGCGCAGCGACTTCTATATTGTTTTCTTTCTTGTCAGCACTTACTTTCCCTGAATCTGAAGTTTCATTTTTTGCAGTTTTTTGCAGGGAGTCGCTTGCCTCAATTGGTTGCTGAATAGCCGTAACCGGAGCAGGCGGAACAGGTTTAGGTACTATAGCTTTTACCACAGGTTTGGTTTCAGGAATTATTGTAGTCGCTGCAACTGGTATTGCATTTTCGGTGTGAAATGGGTTGTTGTAAAAATAAAAACCGGACGCTCCCAAAGCACCAGCAACCAAAGGTACTATCAACCAGGCTTTGTTTATTTTTCCCAAAGAAATGGAAGGTTGAATTTTGGCTTCGTTTAATTTTTTTTCGAAGTCGAACCAGTGTTGTTCATTAAAATCAACCCTGTACGCTGAAAAATGCTGTTTCAGCTGTTCTTCATTTATGTTGTATGTTGATTTTCCCATTTTAACCGTTGTGTTGAAGTTGAATATTTCTTAATAGACCATACCTTGCTTTTTCTAAATTCTGTTTGCTTGTTTCTTCACTTATTTCTAAAGATTGTGAAATCTGCTGGTGCGAGTACCCGTCTATTACATGCATATTAAAAACAGAACGGAAAGAAGGGGGTAAATGTTGCAGGGCGTTCACATATTTTTCATCGTTCAGGTTGTTCGGGTCCCCATCTGCGTATTGGTGAAACAAATCTGTACCGTGCAGGGCTTCTTCCGCTTTTATGGTCGTTGTGATATAATATTCCTGGCGGTTACTTTTTAAATACTGTACTACATGTTGTACAAATATATTTTTTATCCATTCGGGAAAAGAATCCTGGTTTTTATACGAAAAAATTTGCTGAAACACTTTTAAAAACCCGCTTTGCAACATGTCGCCGGCCTGTTCCTTGTTTTTGGCATAACGCAAACACAAACCCATCATTTGTCCATAATAAGCACTGTACAACTCCCTTTGGGCTTTTCTGTCACCACGCTGGCACAAGGATATCAATTCGGAGTCCGACATTTTAATTTTTTGCTTATAACAAGTTTACGAACAAAACATTTTTTTGTTACGCTGCTCCGCAAAAGTTATTAAACAACTTGTGTTTAAATCCGGAATAGTCTGAATAGTAGTATTTACTGGCAATTCAGACAATATGAAGAGGTGAGTTAACGAACTAAATTAAGCAATTGTTTTTGATTAACAGGGAATTTTTTTCGATAAAAGAACCTGCCGGCTTTGAGGTAACCATTTAATTCCAGTTTTTTCTTTTTTCCATCGGTCAGCGCCATAATATCACTAAGCGTCGTATTTTTAAAATCGCTTTTCAGGATAAACGTGTGTTGTTTGTTTGAACGGGCAGGTATCCGCACTTTTTTTACAAGGCGAGCCGTACCTAAATCCATGTTGCCGTATTTTAAATCGGCACTCGATCGGTACACCTTAAATCCCAGCGGGTTGGGGTTGCTGATGGTCACCGTCACCTCGGCCTCTATGCCTTTAACGCTGATGTCCTTCACTTTAAAATTATCGACAGAGGATATTTTTACCTCTTCAAAGTTTTTACAGGAACTCAATCCGCTCAATAACACAAATAGAAGAAGGTAGAAAGAAAGTTGTCTCATATTGGTTTATTCGTTTAATAGTTCTTTCGTTTACCTGTTCAATCGTTTTTTCGTTTAAACGTTACCAGAACTTAAGAACGATTAAACAAATGAACTATTAAACGTCTATTTACTAAGCGAAACGAAATTCTGATAAAACAAAGGAATGGTTGCTATCCCTTTAAAATAGTTGAATACACCAAAATGTTCGTTGGGCGAATGGATGGCATCGCTGTCTAAACCAAAGCCCAGTAAAATAGAATCTAAACCCAGTTCCTTTTTAAACAAAGCTACAATGGGAACGCTTCCGCCGCTGCGGGTAGGGATTGGTTTTTTTCCAAAGGTTTCTTCCATAGCCATACTCGCCGCTTTGTAACCAATGCTGGTAATGGGCGCTACAACAGGCTCTCCGCCATGGTGCGGGGTCACTTTTACCTTTACCGATTTGGGCGCAATACTTTCGAAATGTTTACGGAAAAGCTCCGTTATTTTATCGTTGTTTTGATTAGGTACCAAACGCATACTTATTTTAGCATAAGCTTTGGAAGCAATAACTGTTTTAGCACCTTCGCCTGTATAACCTCCCCATATTCCATTTACATCTAAAGTGGGGCGTATGGAAGTGCGTTCAATAGTCGTATAGCCTTCTTCTCCACTCACATCCCCCAGGTCCAGTGCTTTTTTGTATGCATCCAGACTGAAAGGGGCTTTGTTCATTTCGGTCCTTTCTTCAACAGAAAGCACTTCAACATCGTCGTAAAAACCGGGAATAGTTATGTGATTGTTTTCATCTTTCATCGAAGCAATCATTTCGCACAGGGTATTGATCGGATTGGCCACTGCCCCGCCATAAAGCCCGGAGTGCAGGTCGCGGTTGGGCCCTGTTACCTCCACTTCAAGGTAACTTAGTCCACGCAAACCAATTGTAATGCTGGGGGTATCGTTGGCAATGATACCGGTATCCGAAATTAAAATAACATCGGCATTTAAGCGGGCTTTATTTTCAATGCAAAATGTTTCAAGATTGGAGGAGCCCACCTCTTCTTCACCTTCTATCATAAATTTAACGTTGCAGGGCAAAGTCCCTGTTTTCATCATCAGCTCAAATGCTTTAACGTGCATGTACATTTGACCTTTATCGTCGCAGGAGCCACGTGCAAATATGGCACCTTCCGGGTGAATAGCTGTTTTTTTGATTACCGGTTCAAAAGGGCCCGAAGTCCATAAATCCAATGGGTCCGGTGGCTGAACGTCGTAGTGTCCGTAAACCAATACGGTGGGAAGTTTGGCATCAATTATTTTTTCGCCATATACAATTGGGTATCCTTTTGTGGAGCATATTTCAACCTTGTCGGCACCGGTTTCAATCAATTGATTTTTAACAGCTTCTGCCATTTTAAAAACATCTTCTTTGTATTTTGGATCGGCACTGACAGAGGGAATACGTAGAAGCCCCATTAATTCTTCTAAAAAGCGTTCTTTATTTTTTGATATATAATCGTTAATCGTAGTCAGGTAATTGGCTTTCAATGTGTTTCCCATAAATAAGTGTGTAATTTTTTGAACGCATAAGTTTACGATTTTTTTGCTTGAGCGAAGCCAAATTTTATTAACAGTTTTAATTTGAAAATTAGGCTGATTTTCAATATGTTTGCTATGCCCAACCAACCAACCATGATTTCTATTGTTCGTATCCTTCCCTTTTTATTGATTTTGCCTTTGCGCAATTTTAGCCAGATAACAACCAGTAATACAATGACCCCCACTCAAATGGTGCAAAATGTATTGTTGGGAAGTGGAATAACTGTTTCGAATGTTAGCTATACCGGTTATGTAAACGGCATCTCTACATTTAATGCCACAGCCTCCACCAATCTGGGCTTCTCTTCCGGTGTTTATTTAACTACCGGTTCCTTTCTGGCTACCGACCCCCTGGGTTTTGGAGGCATGGACGGTCCTTTTGGACCCAGCACCAACAACCAGAGTGTATCACAGTCGATGAACCCCAATGGGGACCCCGATCTGGATGTGTTGTTGCAACAGGTAGGAAGCACACAGACCTCAAACGACGCGGCTGTTCTGGAATTTGATTTTATCCCCCAATCGGATACCGTAAAATTCAGGTACCGTTTTGGCTCTGAAGAATACAATGAATATGTACCAACAGCCGGCGGTGGTTTTGCCGATGTATTTGGTTTCTTCCTGACTGGTATTTCTACCCCTCTCCCGAAAACAAACATTGCTTTGCTTCCCGGAACAACCACACCTGTGTCTATCTATACAGTAAACAATGGCAATTCATTCGGACAGTCTACCGGCCCCTGTTTAAATTGCACTTACTTTGTTGACAACTGGAATGGCATAATGGACGTGGCTTACGATGGAATGACAACTACGTTAACAGCTATATACCCGGTGATATGCGGGGAAAAATACCACATAAAAATTGTGATAGGCGATGCCGGTGACCACGCTATGGATTCGGGTGTGTTTTTAGAAGCGGGTAGTTTTACCACAGGTGCCCCACTTGTAATCTCTTCTTTTGTGCATGGAAACACGACCGACTCCGTATTGGTGGAAGGTTGCGATTCAGCAAGAATGGTATTTGTAAGACCTGCAAATACAGTCGCTACGGCTCAGAGTTTTAATTATACATTATCAGGTACTGCAACAAACGGAACAGACTACACCAACCTGAACGGGCTTGTTAATTTTCCTGTCGGGGTCGATTCTGTTGTACTCACCCTGCATGCCTTTACCGATGGCCTGACTGAAGGACTTGAAAGTATTATCATGACTGTATCGGGGGTCACCATATGTGGCCAGGTCCACCAATTAAGTTTTCATTTATACATAGACGACGCTTCAAACGTAAATTTTGATATTCCCGATACGGTCATCTGCCCCGGACAGCAGCTTGTACTTACTACTAACCCAAGCGGTGGCGGGCCCTATACTTATTTATGGAACACCGGGGCCACAACAGCTTCAATAACGGTGAGCCCGAATGCAAACACCAATTACTGGTGTACAATTAGTGGAAGCTGTGGAAGCGCGCCACATACCGATACAGTGCATGTAACGGTGTATACTTATTCCCAGCTGACAATTACCTCCGATGTGTTGTTTAGCAGCAACGACCTGCAGTTCAAGGAAGGATGCGATTCCCTTTATTTTATTTTTAACAGGGGCAACGCCAATATAACGACTACTGAAACCTTTACCATTGGTATTTCCGGATCGGCCACCAACGGGGTAGACTACAACAGCATTCCTTCAACAATAACATTTAATCCGGGGCAAACAACTTTTACCATCAGGGTAAAAGCCAGCGATGATGTGACCAATGAAGGGCTTGAATCCATAACGGTAACCATACCCGGCAATGCCTGTAACCCTGCCACTCAATCAATAGATGTGAAAATCATAGATACACCGCCTTTGCAGGTTGCAGCGTCCAACAATGTAACGCTTAGCTGTCCGGGCCAGAGTACTACACTTACTTCCTCTG
This sequence comes from Bacteroidota bacterium, assembly GCA_023251755.1. GTDB lineage: Bacteria > Bacteroidota > Bacteroidia > B-17B0 > Aurantibacillaceae > JAHEYF01. The sequence continues at coordinate 6,144 of JAHEYF010000133.1, read as the reverse complement.
CAAGCGGAGGCATTCCATCGTATACCTATAGCTGGAGCCCGGGAACATCAACAAATACAAGCTTTACTGTAAACCCATTAGTAACTACAGTTTACATTGTAACGGCGCACGATTCAAGCTGTGTAAACCATACCGCCACCGCCACCGTTACTGTTACCGTTCCTGTTGTTCAGCCCATGCAAACTGTTGTAAGCGGAACAAGTATACGTTGCCCCGGGCAAACCGCCTCTTTAAATGCTACCGTTACCGGTGGTTATACGCCTTATACCTATTTGTGGAGCACCACTGCAACAAGTCCGGGTATTGTTGTTTCGCCAACAGGCACGGCTACCTATACCGTTGTGGTAACAGATGCATGTAATGTATACAACGATACGGTCAACTACACCGTAATTGTTACCCCCTACATACCCCTACATTTAACAGCGAGCAACGACACCACTATTTGCCCTAAAACAATGGCCACCCTCACAGGTACTGCAAGCAATGGTGTTGCGCCTTATACTTACAACTGGGGAAGTTCAATTCACACCGCAATGAACACTGTTAGTCCGGGCTTTACTACCATGTACCACGTGCAGGTAACCGACTCCTGCGGCTTAAGCGTTTTCGATTCGGTGAGGGTAATAGTTCCCATTGTTGATGCGGAATACACGTATGAGTACATTGATGATCACAATGTACAGTTTACCAACAATTCACTGGGAATTAATTTAGTCTACACCTGGTATTTTGGCGATGGAACTGCTGCATTGGGTGAGGTCAATCCTTTACACGGCTACCCGGCTCAGCAAATTTATTTCGCGCAGCTCATAGCTGAAACACCCGAAGGATGTAAGGATTCAATCACTCATCCTATAATTCCTCCGATGGAAGTATGGATACCCAACGCCTTTACCCCAAACAAAGATTTACTGAACCCAAGCTTTATGGCTTACGGATTGGGTGTAAGTGAATTTAAAATGACGATTTATGACCGCTGGGGTTTAAAAATATTTGAATCGGATGATATGAACAAAGGCTGGGACGGTACTTTCAAAGGAAATGCCTGTCAGGAAGATGTGTATGTTTATAAAGTAAGCGCCATTGGCGTCGATCCTCTTAAAAAACTACACAAAGCAGGACAGGTGAGCCTGGTGAGGTAAAAGCCATGCTTCGGCTTCGCTCAGCAGCCATAAATCAAAAGGAATAAGCCATAAAAGGGGCTCGTTTTGAAAATCACTGTAAAACTCTTTGTCCTTTGTTACACTTAAGCTGTGGTACAAGTATAGTGTTAAAACGTTTAGTGCCCCTGAGTGCCCTCCATGCCTTAGTGGTAAAAAGCTAAGTCACAAACCCTTGGGGTAACACAAAAAATATTTCTTCACCGTTTTGTTCAGCACCTCTACATTCAATTGATCCGAAGCCGCTGAAATATCTTTTATTTTGCCATTCCTGAATAAAATATTGATCCCTATTTTACTCACATTGTATATTTCGTTGGATACACTGTTGTCAAAAACAAAATACTTTATTTCTTCTTCGTTCAGGCCAAGCTTTTGCTGTACAATTTTTTTGATTCCTGCAATGTATTTTTTCTCAAATGCCTCGTTCTGAATTTCAATTTTATACAACTTCCGTTCAATTAAATTTTCACACAAAGTACTTAATATCACATCTTCGTGCTTGGCCCATACTTTAATGGCTCCAAAAATATCGTAATCATCCAACTGCGCAAATAAATCGAGCACCGCTGGTTCTTTCTCAAATAATTTTTTAGTGTAACGTTTGTATAAAAATTCGTGAAGTGCAGGTGAGCAAAACAAGTCCACTTTTTTATCCGCCAGTTCTTTGGCACGTGTTAAAACATTCACCAGCATATTTTCGGCCACCAGCACCGTTTTGTGCAGATACACCTGCCAGTACATCAGGCGCCGGGCGATGATAAATTTCTCAATCGAATAAATCCCTTTTTCTTCAATCACCAATTGGTCGTTCACCACATTCAGCATCTTAATAATGCGGTCGCTGCTCACCACACCTTCCGATACTCCCGTAAAAAAACTATCCCGTTTCAGGTAGTCTAAGCGGTCCATGTCCAATTGACTTGACACCAATTGATGCAGGAATTTTTTCTTGTAACGGTTGTTAAACACAGCAATAGCAAGGTCTAATTTTCCCTTAAATTCTTTGTTCAGCCTGTTCATCAGCAGTGCTGAAATATCCTCGTGGTTGATGCCATGTACAATGGTATGCTCCAATGCGTGCGAAAAAGGCCCGTGCCCAATGTCGTGCAGCAATATGGCCACATTTGCGGCCTGCGCTTCTTCTGCCGTAATTTCAATTCCTTTGCTTTGCAGCGCCTTTATGGCTTCTATCATCAGGTGCATGGCCCCTATCGTGTGCTGAAACCGGGTGTGCAAAGCACCGGGGTATACCAAATTCGTCATCCCCAATTGCTTGATTCTTCGTAAACGTTGAAAAAAAGGATGGTTGATGAGGTCAAAAATCAGCTCATCAGGCAAGGTAACAAAACCATAAATGGGGTCGTTAATGATTTTTCGTTTATTGGGATTTGAATTTAGCATACCTTAACAAAATTACAACAATATTTTTCCCTTTATTGCGTAATCAGAACTCAGCTTGCAAAAAGATTTGATTAAGCTCTAAAATAACCATGTTTAGTAAAACACAAATAATGTTGAGTAGTCATTTAAACTGGTTATTCAATATGACAATAAAAAAACAAGCAATTTCATATTAAATAAATCAACTAAATTTAAAGAAAAAAATTATGGATAAAATACAACTGCTTTGGGCCGATGATGAAATAGAATTGTTAAAACCCCATATCCTGTTTTTAAACGACAAAGGTTACGAGGTAAGCATTGCACGAAGCGGTGACGAAGCATTGGATGCCCTAAAGGAAAAAGATTTTGACGCTGTGCTGCTGGATGAAAATATGCCCGGCTTAAGTGGTCTCGAAACACTGAGCCAGATAAAGGCTATGCGTTCGGCTTTACCTGTAATAATGATTACAAAAAGTGAAGAAGAACACATCATGGAAGACGCCATCGGATCGAAAATAGCCGATTACCTCATCAAACCTGTAAATCCACATCAGATATTGTTGTCCCTTAAAAAAACATTGGACAACAAACGCCTCATTTCTGTTAAAACCAATACCGGCTACCGCAAAGAATTTCAACAGATAGGCATGACCATTGGCGATAACCTCAGCCCTACAGAATGGACAGAAGTGTACAAAAAATTAGTTTACTGGGAACTGGAAATTGATAAATCCGGCGACAAGAGTATGATAGAAGTTCTCCGGATGCAGAAATCAGAAGCCAATGCCCAGTTTTTTAAATTCATCGAAAAAAAATACATCAATTGGTTAAACGGCAAAGATGCTTCGGCCCCAACCATGTCGCATACACTCATTAAAAATAAAGTGGCCGGCGAATTAGATAAAAACCCCATTACTTTTTTGCTGGTAATTGACAACCTGCGTTATGACCAGTGGAAAATGATAGAACCCATTATTACCGAATATTACAAAGTAGACCAGGAAGATTTATTCTTCAGTATATTGCCATCGGCCACCCAGTATGCCCGCAACGCCTTGTTTGCAGGCTTATTGCCCAGCGAAATTGAAAAACGTTTTCCTAATCTCTGGCTGAACGATGAAGAAGAAGGTGGTAAAAACATGCACGAAGAGGAGCTGTTGCAGGCGCAATTGAAGCGTTTGGGGAAAGATGTGAAGATGAGCTACAATAAAATCACCAACATTGCTGCAGGGAAAAAATTATCGGAAAACATCAGCAACCTTTCACAAAACAAACTGAACGTAATCGTCTACAATTTTGTGGATATGCTTTCGCATGCCCGTACCGATATGGAAGTAATACGTGAACTGGCCGATGATGAACCCGCTTACCGCTCGCTGACCGTGTCCTGGTTCGAACATTCGGCTTTGTTAGACATCATTAAACAAATTGCCGATCGCAAAGCCCGATTGATTATTACCACCGACCATGGAACTATACACGTAAAAGAACCCTCAAAAGTAGTGGGCGACAGAAATGTAAACACCAATTTGCGTTACAAACAAGGCAAAACTTTGGACTACAATAAAAAAGATGTGTTTGAAGTACGCAACCCTTCTGATGCATTTTTGCCAAAACAGCACGTCAGCACCTGTTTTATTTTTGCCAAAGAAGATAAGTTTTTTGCTTACCCTAACAATTACAACCATTACGTAAATTATTACCGCAACACCTTCCAGCACGGTGGTATCTCGCTGGAAGAGATGATTATACCATATATTACCCTCAGCCCTAAGTAAGTCGAATAGTTTATTTGTTCATTAGTTGAAACAACTAATGAACAAATAAATTAAAAACGATTAAACAAACAGGATTAATTAATTGATTTTCAATATATTAAATTCAAATCTTCGGACTTACTTAATTTTAAGAGGTAAAATTGGGGTATGACGTAAAAAAATACGTATCTTTGCTGTCCTTTTTAAAAATTAATTAACAATAAACAATGAGCAAACACTACGAGACGGTTTTCATTTTAACTCCCGTTTTGTCTGATGATCAGGCAAAGGAAACCGCAAAAAAATTCAAAAAAGTGTTGACTGACTTAGGAGCAAAAGTCATCCACGAAGAGAACTGGGGCCTGAAAAAACTGGCTTATCCTATTCAAAAAAAATCCACAGGTTTTTATCACCTGATTGAGTTTACAGCCGAAGGTAACGCTGTTGCCGAACTGGAAGTAACTTTTAAACGTGATGAACGTGTAATGCGCTTTTTAACTGTTGCATTGGATAAACATGCTACTGCATACAGTGTAAAACGTCGCGGCAAGTTAAAGGGTGAAGCACCTGTAAAAGCTGACAGAAAGCCTGCCAGAAAAGAAAAAACAGATGCTTAATGTTTAACAAAAAAAATTGAATAGAAAATGGCAACAAACGCAGAAATAAGATACCTGAATCCGCCAACAGTAGAAACCAAAAAGAAAAAATACTGTAGGTTTAAAAAAAGCGGAATAAAATATATTGATTACAAGGATGCAGATTTCCTTTTAAAATTTATTAACGAACAGGGTAAAATTTTACCCCGTCGTCTGACAGGAACTTCAGTAAAATATCAACGTAAAGTATCACAGGCAGTAAAAAGGGCACGCCACATTGGTTTGTTGCCTTATGTTGCTGATGGTTTAAAATAATAAGGAGGTAATAAAATGGAAATAATTTTAAAACAAGACGTTAAGGGCCTTGGATACAAGGACGACGTAGTGAAAGTAAAAGCCGGATACGGACGTAACTTTTTAATACCACAAGGTGTTGCCCTTCTTGCTACCGACAGCAATAAAAAAATTCAGGCCGAAAACACCAAACAGCGTTCTTTTAAGGAAGATAAATTCCGCAAAGAAGCGACTGCAAATGCTGAAAAATTAGCCGGTGTAACCATTAAAGTGGGTGCTAAAGCAGGTGAAAGCGGAAAAATATTCGGTTCTGTTTCTAACATTCAGATTGCTGAAGCATTGAAAAATGCAGGCTTTGATGTGGAAAGAAAAAACATCGAATTAAACGAAGAACACATTAAAGCGTTGGGAACTTACACAGCTAAAGTTCGCTTGTTTAAAGAAATAAGCGCCAGCGTTAACTTTGAAGTGGTTTCTGAATAAGCATTCAATCTTAATATTGTATAAAAGCCCCGTATTCCGGGGCTTTTATCATTTATTGCCTTTCATCACAAAGTACCGGATTGTTATTAATCCTGCATAAAAACACAGCCCTCATTTCCTCAAAATTCCGTAAGTTTGGTCTTTATTAAAATATGCACTTAACAGCGAAAACAAACAGGTATAGAAAATGACACAAGTAAAAAAAGAAGCTTTAACTACAGTTGATACATCAAAAAAATTAGGCTTATTGCCCGAAGAATTTGAAAAAATTAAAAGTATACTCGGACGCACTCCTAATTTTACAGAACTCTCCATCTTCTCGGTGATGTGGAGCGAGCACTGCTCTTATAAAAATTCAATCACCTGGTTAAAAACACTGCCCAAAGACGGGCCGCACATGCTGGCAAAAGCAGGTGAAGAAAATGCCGGCCTCGTTGATATTGGCGATGGCCTGGCCTGCGCCTT
>JAHEYF010000132.1 GCA_023251755.1 Bacteroidota bacterium | reverse complement strand
CGCTCATATAATTAAAAAAGGGCCGCATTTTTTTAAAGGTATCGCTTACCTGTTTTACAAAACCAGGGCTCAGCACTTCCTTATCGCTAAACGTATGCTTCAAAATAAATTGTTTGTAGCGCAAGAGGTCAATGGCCGGGTGCTCTTTATCAAAACCCCGCGGTGCCGAGCTCAGTTGTTCCCCTCTTAAGCTTCCAAAAGTGTTGACTAATGTTTTATTCTTCAGCAATTTATTCCAGTCTGTATAATTGGCTTCAATGTCCTCCCGTATTCTTTTCAAATCGGCCGGCTCCGGCCCCCAAAAGCCACCGGCCAAATAGGAGTTGCCACTTTGCAGGTGAAAATAATAACCGCCCCGTAATTTTTTAGTCGCCCTTTTAAAACCTCCGCTCCAGTGCGAATTGTAAGGTGTTTTGTCTTTCGAAAAACGCACATCCTTGTAAATCCTGAACAGGCTTTTTTTACCCGATTCGGTTTCAATGTTATCGTGCCTGTTCATCTCCAGCAACAAGGCATCAGCAAAGGCAATAATGTTTTCGTGGGCTGTAGTATACCTGTGTTTATGTTCATTGAACCAATCACGGTCATTGTTTTTCGAAAGTACTTTTAAAAAATCCAGGGACTCTTTTTTAATAAGGGCTGTTTGCATTGTTTTTATTGCTTTATTTTTTTCTTTTGCCTGCTGAGCTGGCCGAAGTATTTTTCTTTTTCTTTGCGGCTTTTGCTCTATCGTTGAAATCAATACACAAGTCGATCCAGTACCCGAATTGTTTTTTTGTTTTCATACCTTCTTCGCTCACAAACACATATCCCTTCATGGGCTTTCCGGTAAACACCATCTGGCGGCAACCTTCTTTTTCAAGTGCTTCTTCGTATATGTCCGGATCAATGCGGCACATCATCTCATCTTTTACCACGCCCACGCACATCTTTCCGTTCACCATATAACAGGCGCCGCCAAACATTAATTTTTCTTCAACACCGGGCAAATGCACCAATGCTTCCCGTATTTTATCACTTAATTTTTCGTTGTATGCCATGCTGAAAGACTTTACCTTATCAGGCTGCTAAGTTAAAATAAAAACTGATTTGAATAAGTATAAGCCCGCAGCTGGTGGTGGTGTAAATACGTTAATCATGTAAATTATTTAAAGCATCCTGCAATATTTAAACAAGCTGCCTGAGCGACCTTGTTCCCTGTAAACATTCATTCACAATCATCAAAAAAAATAAAATGAAAAAATTAATTTTAATACAGGCAGCCCTCTTTCTTTCCTTTGTTTCTTTCGCTCAAACGGATTCCATTCCGCTTAAAAACGAAAAAAATCCAATTGCAGCCCCCCCTTCCATTGAGATGTCGCAAACAAACGGCATACTAATGAATTGCGGCAGATTAATAATTTTAAAGAAGGGCGAAATGACAAGTATGAAATCAGAAATTATATTGGATAATGGAACCCAGGTACTGGTAAATGGAAGTACAATTAAAACAGATGGCAGCACCACCATGCTGAACGAAGGCGATTACCTCGATATTTCCGGCTTGTTGTTTGCCATAAAAAATTCTTCCAAAAAACAAGCCTTGTCAGACAAATAAAACTGTTGCCGGTACGCCGGCAAATAACACAATAAAATAGCAAAACGAGTGGCAGAACCCCTTTCGCCACTCGTTTTGCAAATGCTGATTTTTTAATTACTGGCCGAAATATTCAAACCTGTAAGGGCATTGATGGTAATTTTGCTGTGTGTATTCAATACCCAGTCAAAGGTAGGGGCCACACCGGTTGCAATTACTTCCTGTCTGTCGGTGTTCATCGATTGTGTCTGTGTATCTTTCCACTGAAACACCAATCCGTTCAGGTAAATATTACTTGAGCTTCCGTAAGACACCACTTTTGTTTCACCGGCATTCAGCGAAAAAGTCTGTTCAAGCGAAGGCTTGTGAATATCCGTTCCCTGACGGATCAACAAGGTTACATTAACAGCCTGGTTGGTTTTGTTGATAAAGGTTTTTTGTCCTGACATAATAATTTGTTTTTAGTTTGTAAATAATTTATACAACAAATGTACAGGGCAGCCCGCTGCTGTTTTAGCGTATAAATACCCGATTTTGTAAAACAGGTAATTGTACCTGTTTTGCAAAACCGTAAATTTTGAATGTTCAGCTTCTACACTTACCTTTGTTCAACCATAAAATGCCCTGTTTCAGGAATTTTATTACATTCACCTCACGAACACAACATACTATGAAGCATAAATTATCCCTTATCACTTGCCTTTTATTTATTACATGGAATGTATTCGGGCAAAGTTCTGCAAGCGGGGAAGTGTTCAGTAATCCTGTTGTTGTCGACTCCTCGTCAACCATTATGATACCTGTTGCTTATGATGCAGGCCTCTTCACATCAAACAAGCTGGCTTTGTGGGGCAGCTATTACGCCAACATCATCTTCTATAATTTTAAAACCGACAGCAGCAAAAAACTATTTGAAAAAAACACCTATATCGAAAATTTTAATGCCTATTACACATCCAGCTTATATGGCAAGCCGCAGCAAAAAAACAGGACTTCGCGCTGGATATTTTACAAAGTAAAAAACCTCGACCACAACAAAAACAACCGCATTGACTCAAAAGACCCTTCCTTATTATATGTATCGGATATTTATGGGAACAACCTTAAATGTTTAACAAACGAAAATGAGAATATTGAAGATATAGACATTTTCGAAAAACAAAATTTCGCATTCATTAAAATTCAACGCGACCTCAACAAGGATGGTAATTTTGACGGGGAAGACAAGGACTATTATTATGTAAAATTAGACCTGGTAAGTTTTACATTCGGAAGAAAAATTGAACTGAAGCAATAAATAAGAATACCCGCGAACTATTCTTAACACCTAAAAACCAATTCCAATCCGAAATTTCTCCCATTGATTACTTTCTAATCGTTAGCAACTTTTATTTGCTTACAGCTTAATTCTTTAAAATTTTTCACGGTTTATATATTTCTCCTCCCACCTGCTTAACTTAGTTAACAATGGAAGAAAACACAAGCGACTATTTTAAAGGCCGTGGTTCGCAAAGCAACCCAAACAACCGTTTTAACAAACATACTTTAGTCACCGAACACATCGAGGGTTTGGACGAGCCCCTGTTGCAAAGCAGCAAAACAGAAATTATTTACACCCATCCCAAAACAATCATTAACAAAGTAGACAGTCCGGATGTTGGCCTGGCTTACAGCATAAACCCTTACCAGGGTTGCGAACACGGATGCATTTATTGTTATGCCCGCAACACACACGAATACTGGGGCTACAGCGCCGGCCTCGACTTTGAACGCAAAATAATTGTGAAACAAAATGTAGTTGCTACCCTCGAAAAACAATTCAGCAACAAAAAGTGGGAGCCTTTGCCCATCATGCTTTCGGGCAATACCGATTGTTACCAGCCCATTGAACGCAAATTAGAAATTACCCGCGGTATTTTAAAAACCTGCCTTAAATTTAAACACCCTGTTGGGGTCATCACCAAAAATGCACTCATCACCCGCGACATAGACATCCTCACAGAATTAGCCGCACATCAACTGGTGCATGTAATGCTGTCCATTACCGGTTTAACAGAAGACACGCGGCAATTATTGGAACCACGCACTGCAACTTACAAAAGCCGCTTAAAGGTATTGCAAAGCTTAAGCAAAGCCGGCATCCCCTGTGGTGTAATGGTTGCTCCTATTATCCCCGGCATTAACAACCACGAAATTGCAAATGTAATTGAACAGGCCGCAGCGCATGGGGCAAGCACGGCGGGTTACACCATCGTTCGTTTAAACGGTGCTATTGGCGATATATTTAAAGACTGGCTCCATAAAAGTTTTCCCGACCGGGCAGACAAAGTATGGAACCAGATCTGCGATTGCCACGGCGGGCAGGTAAACGACAGTCGCTACAAAACCCGTATGAGTGGCGAAGGAAAAATTGCCGAATCGATTAAACAGCTGTTTGGCATTGCCCGCAGAAAGTACATGAGCGGCTTACCGAAATTTCAATTTGATACAACTAAGTTTGATTACAAAGCCGGTGACTCACAGTTGAGTTTGTTTTAGGGAGTTGAGAGTTTAAAGTTGAGAGTAGGGAGTTTACAACTTAAAAAGAAAAATTTAAACAAAGGATTACTACATCTATACCTCTAAACTATAGACTCTCAACTTTTTAATGATCACCGAGGATCTTCACTATAATCCCCTCCATACCCGGGTTCAGTTTTAACTGGCAGGCTAAGCGCGAGGTATCTGTAATATTGGGCAGGGTATCCAGCATAGCGTATTCATCATCGCTGATTGGGTGTAAGGCATCAAAACCATTCACCACACTTACATGGCAGGTAGCGCAAAGCGCCATACCTCCACAGGTGGCTAAAATATCGTATTCGTTTCCTTTTAAAAACTCCATCAGGCTAAGACCCATATCTGTAGGGGCTTCCAATGTGGTAAGACTTCCGTCGCTGTTCTGAACGTTTACTTTTATATCTGACATAAGGCAAAGGTAATTATTGTTTTGGTACTTGGTAGCAGGTAGCGAGTAGCAAGTCACAAGTAACAGGTAGTAAGTATTTAGTATCTGGTACCGCCTGCTACCTGATACTTACTACCTGCTACATCTCAAATCTCAATACTCACATCTCACTACTAAAAAGCATTGACCCCGTTCACCGTCGTATACTTCATCGTGTATTTTACACCCGGGTTCATGTATTTATAAGCACTGTGGCTCATCAGGGCTGCTTCATGAAAACCACATAAAATTAATTTCAACTTATTGGTATACGTGTTAATATCGCCAATGGCGTATATACCAAGGATGTTGGTAGAATAATCTTCCGTATTCACTTCAATTGCGTTTTTATCCAGGTTCAGTCCCCAGTGTTCGAGCGGGCCCAGCTTAGGGCTTAAGCCAAACAAAGGAATGAGGTTATCTGCTTCAATGGTTTTAGTTGCTGCCGTTTTGGTATTGTTTACCTCAATGCTTTGTAAATGCGTGTTGCCGTTTACAGCAACTAAATTGGTGTTCAGCAATAAATTTATTTTTCCTTCTCCGGCCAGCTTCATAACTTTATTCACGCTGTCGGGCGCACCACGGAAGGATTCACTGCGATGTACAAGCGTTAACTCACTGGCTATATCAGCTAAAAATATTGTCCAGTCTAAGGCGCTGTCCCCACCACCGGCCAGTATCACACGCTTGCCGCGGTATTTCTCCGGGTCAAGCACCATGTAATTAACTCCTTTACCGTTTTCAAAATTCTCTAATCCTTTCACTTCCGGCTTGCGTGGCTCAAAGCAGCCCAGGCCTCCGGCAATGACCACCACTTTCGAATGAATTTGAGTTCCCATATTGGTGGTCAGTACAAAGTCCCCTTCGCCACGTTTATCTAAGGATTCTATTCTTTCGCCCAAAGTAAACCCGGGTTTAAACGGCTCGGCCTGTTTCATCAAATTATCAACCAGGTCTTGCGCCAGCACAATAGGATAGCCGGGAATATCGTAAATAGGTTTCTTCGGATAAATTTCAGAAAGTTGTCCTCCCACCTGCGGCAGGTAATCAATCAGGTGGCAACGCAATTTCAACAAGCCAGCTTCAAATATGGCAAACAGTCCAACAGGGCCCGCACCTACAATGGCTATATCAGTTTCAATCATCACCTTTAATTTAGCCTGCAAAAATACTATAAATAAAACAAACACTTTGTGCTTTACCGCTTATTTTTTCGGAGCTGATTTTTCTCATTCCTCCCGCTCAAGTTAAATCACATAAATGGCCTACAATCTTAAACATTTTATTAGATTTGTCGGATAATTTCCCATTATCAACCTATGACCCATTTGTCCAACCGCATTCAGCAATTGTCAGAATCGCAAACAATTGCCATGGCCCGAAAAAGCAGAGAACTTATTGCCCAGGGAGTCGACATCATCAGCCTTAGTTTAGGCGAGCCTGATTTTAAAACCCCCGATGTAATAAAAGAAGTTGCAAAAAAAGCCATTGACACCGATTATACCTATTACACACACGTAGCCGGTTACCTCGAATTGCGCCAGGCCATCGCTAAAAAATTTAAACGCGACAACGGCCTCGATTATACCGCCGACGATATCGTAGTTTCAACCGGCGCCAAGCAAAGCCTGGCCAATGCTATACTCTGCCTCATCAACCCCGGCGACGAGGTAATTGTGCCTTCGCCCTATTGGGTGAGTTACCTTGAACTGCTGAAGCTGGCCGAAGCCAAAGCCGTGATCGTTCCAACCACTATCGAAAGCGATTTTAAGATGACAGCTGCGCAACTCGAAAAATACATCACTCCAAAAACACGTATGCTCATTTTCAGTACGCCTTGCAACCCAACAGGATCAGTGTACGGAAAAGAAGAATTAAGAGCCATAGCAGAAGTCGTAAAAAAACACGAAGAGCTGTATATACTTTCCGACGAGATATACGAACACATTAATTTTATAGGTGGTCATCAGAGCATGGCCCAGTTCGATTTTATTAAAGACCGCGTAATTACGATCAATGGTGTTTCCAAAGGTTTTGCCATGACCGGCTGGAGGGGAGGAATAATGGCTGCTCCGAGATGGATAGCACAGGCCTGCGACAAGATGCAGGGCCAGTTTACATCTGCAACCTGTTCCATTACACAAAAAGCCATGCACAGGGCCATGGAAATCCCCGCTGAAGATATACACCCCATGCGCGATGCTTTTCACCGCCGCCGCGATTTGGTGCTCAGCCTTATGAAAGATATTCCCGGAATGAAATGCAACCTGCCCGAAGGTGCATTTTATGTATTCCCTGAAATAAGTTATTACTTCGGCAAATCCTACAACGGAAAAACAATTCACAACGGAACAGACTTAAGTATGTACTTAGTAGAAGAAGCACACGTGGCCTTAGTGCCAGGTGCAGCTTTCGGAGACGACAATTACATCCGTTTTTCTTACGCCACCTCCGAAGAAAGATTGACCGAAGCCTTAAGAAGAATGAAAGTGGCCCTCGAAAAATTAAAATAAGTTTACACTATAAAACCAGGAGCGCAGGATTAAATGAAAAAATTTTCAGTTAAAAAAGACTTCATCAAAGAAACGTTCAAATCCTTTAACGATCTGAACGTACTTATTATAGGGGATGTAATGATTGATTCCTATATGTGGGGAAAGGTATCGCGCATATCGCCCGAAGCTCCTGTTCCCATTGTAGCCGTCGAAAAAAAAGAAAGAAGGCTGGGTGGCGCTGCCAATGTAGCCCTCAACATCCAGGCCATGGGGGCCAATCCCATCTTGTGTTCTGTAATTGGTATTGATTACGAAGGACAGATTTTTCTGGATTTATTAAAACAACAAAAATTAAGTCAGAAAGGGATATTAAAATCGCGCACACGTATTACTACAAACAAAACCCGTGTAATTGGCAACAACCACCAGATGATACGTGTAGATGAAGAAGACGACCACGATGTAACACAAAGCGAATCGGATCAGTTGCTGCAACTGATTACCTTTATTCTGCAGCACGATAAAATTGATGTCATCATTTTTGAAGACTACAACAAAGGCCTCATCACTCCCAAATTAATTCACAAGGTGGTAGACCTGGCTAAAAAAAGAAGTATTCCCATTGCTGTGGATCCCAAGAAAAGAAACTTCAACAGTTACAAAGGCGTTACCATGTTCAAGCCCAATTTAAAAGAATTAAAAGAAGGCCTGAAAATTGATTTTAATCCCGATAACATCAAGGAACTGGCTAAAGTAGCAAGTGGTTTCAGGGTAAGGCAAAAAATAAACACCCTCCTGATTACTTTATCCGAGCATGGAATTTACACCAATTCACGTTCGGTAAAAGAACTCATTCCAGCGCACATTCGTAAAATTGCAGATGTCTCGGGAGCGGGCGATACTGTTATCAGCGTTGCGGCCCTTTGCCTGGCTATGGAATTACACCCTGTGTTAACAGCTTCATTGGCCAACCTCGCCGGAGGATTGGTATGTGAGCAGGTAGGTGTAAGCCCTGTGAACAAAGAACAATTATTGGAAGAAGCACTGGACCTGGACTTTGTAAAATGATGATTAGCTAATTAGCTGATGTGATGATTAGCTGATGAGGCTGAACAATATGAAAAGCCCCAATACTTATTACCGGATACTTGTTACCTATCTAATATCTCAAATCTAAAGTCTCAATACTCATATCTAAATGACAGTAACCCCCTACAAAGAAAGCACTACCGGTAAAAAAGAGCAGGTGGCGAAGATGTTCGACAACATTGCATTCCGCTATGATTTCCTGAACCAGGTCTTGTCTATGGGTATTCATCACCGCTGGAGAAAAAAAGCCGTTGCTTATTTTATTCACGATAAGCCTGCCCTGGTACTCGATATAGCCACCGGCACCGGCGACTTTGCCATCGAAGCCTTAACAGCTCATCCCGGAAAGGTAATAGGAGTAGATATTTCAGAAGGCATGCTAAAATTCGGACGTGAAAAAATAAACAAGCTCAACTTACAGGATAAAATAGAATTAAAAAGCGGAGACGCTGAAAACCTTGATTTTATTGATAATTCAGTAGACGTGATCACCGTTGGTTTTGGTGTGCGCAATTACGAAAACCTTGAAAAAGGTTTGCAAAACATGTACAGGGTCTTAAAGCCCGGCGGTAAATTAGTTATCCTTGAATTTTCGAAACCCACCGGAGCTTTTAAATACCTTTACAATTTTTATTTTAAATACATTACTCCTGCAATAGGAAAAATTTTCTCCAAAGACAATTCCGCTTACACCTATTTACCTGCATCTGTTCAGGCTTTCCCCGATGGTGAGAAATTCATCAGCGTACTCAATAGTTTAGGTTATAAAAACACAGGCTTTAAACCCCTTACCTTAGGTGTAGCCACCATTTATACCGCTACGAAATAATTTCGTATTTTTACCGTTGTACCCCATAATGGTGAACTGTATCCAATTAATACCCGGTTTTTTTAAACGAAACAAGATGTTGTTTCTGATCGCCTGTATACTCTTAGGTTTTTCAGCAACCGTTCAGGCCCAGCAGGAACGAAGAGAAGGCGGGGTTAACCTTCCAAAATTCTACAAACAACACCTTCATTTTGGTTTTAGTATTGGCATCAATCAAACTGATTTCAGGATACACAGCCTGCCCAACTCTAAGTTGTACAGTAATTTTGTGGACACCGTCAAATATCCCAAAGACACCCTCAACCTGAAAGGCATTGGTAGCATTCCCGAAGTAGGCTTTAACCTCGGCATAGTGTGTGATGCACGCATTCAGGAATATTTACGCATTCGTTTTTTACCCAATCTTTCATTTGGTTCCAGGCAACTCACCTATTCCTTTGCCGGTACCGATACCTTTGTTGTGGCCCAACGCATTGAATCTACATTTATTAACCTTCCATTGGATTTAAAGCTGCAATCGAAGCGGGTAAAAAATTTCGGGGCTTATGTTTTGGGAGGAGGTAATTACAGCATCGACCTTTCTTCGGGTAAACGACAGAAAGCGAGCGATGAAGTGGTGCGGCTCAAACAAACCGATTTGTATTACGAAGCCGGTGGCGGGGCCGATTTTTACCTGCCTTACTTTAAACTTTCGCTTGAAATGAAACTAATGATTGGTGTAAAAAATATTCTTATTAAAGACGGAACTATTTTCTCCAACCCCATTGATAAACTGAATTCCAGAATTTTTCTTTTTTCCATAACATTTGAAGGATAAAGCCTTTCCATGATCAAAGAACTCCAGTTGGCTGTTGAACCCCGTGTGGCTTTCAACGAAAACCTTTTAAAACAGCGGGTATGTGAAGAGCTAAGCCTTGATGCCCATCAGGCTTTACACATTGAACCGCTAAGGCGCTCCATCGACGCGCGTTCCAGAAACATCAAAATCAATTTAAAAGTAAAGGCTTACATCAACGAAAATTTTGTTGCTGAAAATATAAAGCCTATTTATCAAAACGTTGAAAACAAAAAGCAGGTGATTATTATTGGTGCCGGGCCTGCTGGTTTATTTGCAGCTTTGCGTTGCATTGAGCTTGGGCTTAAACCCATTCTATTTGAACGCGGAAAAGACATACAGGCCCGTCGCAGAGATTTAGCAGCCATTAACAAAGATCACCTTGTAAATCCAGAATCGAATTATTGTTTTGGTGAAGGTGGGGCAGGAACCTACAGCGATGGTAAATTGTACACCCGTTCCACCAAAAGGGGTGATGTGACAAAGATATTGAAAACATTAGTCTTTCATGGCGCGCACAGCGATATATTAGTAGACGCACATCCCCACATTGGCACCAATAAGTTACCTCAACTCATTGCCAACATCCGCGCAAGCATTTTACAATACGGAGGTGAAGTTCATTTTCAAGCCCGGCTCGAAGACATTGTTGTAAGCGATAACAAAGTACAGGCTGTGCTCATTCATCATTCCGGCAAAAATACTTCTATTGAATACCAGGCCGAACAACTTGTATTGGCAACCGGTCATTCGGCCCGGGATATATATGAACTGCTCAATAAAAAAAGTATCCTGATAGAAGCCAAACCTTTTGCTATGGGCGTTCGGGTTGAGCATCCGCAGGAGCTGATTGATTCATTGCAATACCATTGTTCAGGTGTGGAACAACTTGCACAAACACGCGAGTACTTACCGGCAGCCTCCTACAGCTTAGTGCACCAGGTAAACGGGCGCGGTGTGTATTCTTTTTGTATGTGCCCAGGAGGTATTATTGCACCTTGCGCTACGGGGCCTGAGCAGGTGGTCACCAACGGATGGAGCCCAAGCAAACGAAACAACCCTTACGCCAATTCAGGCATTGTAGTAGGTTTTGATTTAATGGATTTTAAACAACATGAAAAACACGGAGCCCTTGCAGGATTGGAGTTTCAGAAAGAGCTCGAAAAATCGGCCTGGATTAGCGGAGGGCAAACACAAACAGCGCCTGCGCAACGCCTGCAGGATTTTGTTAACCGTAAAATAAGTGCTACCCTTCCCCCCTGTTCTTACCAACCGGGCATTGCATCGGTACCTATGCACCTTGTTTTAGGGCCACTCATTACACAAAACCTGCAACAGGGTTTTAAAGCTTTCGGGCAAAAGATGCGGGGCTATTTAAGCAACGATGCCGTGATAGTTGGTGTAGAGTCGCGTACCTCAACACCCGTGCGTATTCCACGTAATAACGACAATTGCGAACATCCTCAGATTAAAGGCTTGTACCCCTGCGGAGAGGGTGCCGGTTATGCCGGTGGTATTGTAAGTGCCGCTATGGACGGGGAAAGGTGTGTGGAGATGATTTACGCTTTTACCACTAAGACATACTGAATTATTGACGTTTTTTAACATTTAAGAATTGTAACGAAAGTAGTTTTAAGAATTATACTTAGTAAATTTGTAAACATTAAAATACTTTATGATCTCATCCACTACGTATCGTACAAAAAAATTTCTTCTCCTTTTCTTCTCCTTTATTATTTCGTTTAGCGCAAAGGCACAGTTGGATACCATTTACATGACCAGTGGGGTTAGGTTTACCGCTAAAGTACTGGACTTTGATATGAACATTTTAACCTATGCGAACCCTGATTCAATTTCTAAATTAAAAAGGGTATTGATCCCAAAAAGTTCGGTAAG
>JAHEYF010000131.1 GCA_023251755.1 Bacteroidota bacterium | reverse complement strand
GCTTCAAGACAAGATAATGTCTCACTACTCACTACTCATATCTCAAATCTAAGTCTGTATCACCCCCACATTGTAACGTTTGGTAACAGGGGCATGGTTGGCCATTTCAATTCCCATCGAAATCCATTTCCGGGTATCCAGCGGGTTAATAATTGCATCTAACCAAAGTCTGGCCGCTGCATAATAAGGAGTCGTTTGTGAATCGTAACGGTCTTTAATTTTATTGTACAATTCCGCTTCGCGTTCGGGTGTAATTTCTTCCCCTTTTGCTTTCATCGAAGCCGTTTCAATTTGCAACAATACCTTTGCAGCCTGTGCGCCCCCCATAACAGCTACCTGTGCTGTGGGCCAGCCAACAATTAAACGGGGATCATAAGCTTTACCACACATGGCATAATTACCGGCCCCATAACTGTTGCCCATAATAATAGTGAATTTAGGAACAACGCTGTTGCTCATGGCATTCACTAATTTGGCCCCGTCTTTAATAATTCCACCCTGTTCGCTTCTGGAACCCACCATAAAACCCGTTACATCCTGTAAAAACACCAGGGGAATTTTTTTCTGGTTGCAGTTCATAATAAAGCGCGCGGCTTTATCGGCACTGTCACTGTATATTACACCACCAAACTGCATTTCGCCTTTTTTACTTTTTACCACCTTGCGCTGGTTGGCCACAATGCCTACACTCCAGCCCTCCACACGGGCTACACCGCAAATAATGGAGCGACCGTAAAGTTCTTTGTACTCTTCAAATTCTGAATTGTCTACCAGGCGCTGAATAATTTCATATACATCGTATTGTTTGTCGCGTGCATCGGGGATGATACCGAATATTTCTTTCGGGTCTTTTTTTGGAGGAAGTGCTTTGATGCGGCTGAAACCTGCTTTATCAAAATCACCAACCTTTTCCATAATGTTACGGATGCGGTTCAGGCAATCCTTATCGTCAATGCATTTATAATCGGTAACGCCCGATACCTCACAATGCGTTGTTGCCCCACCCAGTGTTTCATTATCGATGGTTTCGCCTATAGCGGCTTTAACCAGATAACTTCCTGCCAGGAATATAGAACCTGTTTTATCCACAATCATGGCTTCGTCGCTCATAATCGGAAGATAGGCCCCTCCGGCCACACAGCTACCCATCACCGCGGCAATCTGTAAAATCCCCATGCTGCTCATCACGGCATTGTTCCGGAATATCCTTCCAAAATGCTCTTTGTCCGGAAATATTTCATCCTGTAAAGGAAGGTAAACTCCTGCGCTGTCTACCAAATAAATAATAGGTAAACGGTTTTCTATTGCAATTTCCTGCGCCCTTAAATTCTTTTTACCGGTAATGGGAAACCAGGCTCCTGCTTTTACAGTAGCGTCGTTGGCCACCACAATACATTGTTTACCGTGTATATAACCAATCACAATCACCACTCCGCCACCCGGGCAACCGCCGTGTTCTTTGTACATATCATCTCCTGCAAAAGCACCCATTTCAATTTGCGGGCTTTCAGGGTCTAATAAACCGGCAATACGCTCACGGGCTGTCATTTTGCCCTGTTCGTGCTGTTTGTCAATACGTGCCTTGCCTCCGCCCAGATAGATTTTTGCTAATTTTTGTTCCATCTGCGACACGAGTATGCGCATCTTATCTTCGTTTTTATTGAACTCTAAATCCATAGTTTTGTTTTGTACAGGTGTATTCATTGCTAAGTCAAAAGTTAATAGCGAATAGTGATTAGCGAATAGTCAATACTCAATACTCCTTCGTTACCCCAACATTAGTATATTCGTACTAATTCGTATTCGTAGATTCGTAATTCGTCAATTATTATAAAGATACGGGATTTATTAAAACGGAAATCCTTTAAAAAGAAAAAAGCTACCTGTTAACAGATAGCTTTTTGTCGGGCTGACACGACTCGAACGTGCGACCTCTAGCACCCCATGCTAGTACACTACCAACTGTGCTACAGCCCGATAATTGGTTTGCAAATTTATTATTTTTATTGGAATCTGATAAATAGTTTTTTAATTTATTTGAAATCAGTGCAAGCGGTATAAAAAGAAATGCTTTTAAGCTGGCAGGTAAATAAATTTTGTTGAACGGCAAAGCCACCTTGATGAAGTTTTAGTGCGTATATGCCAATAATAGTGATTATCAAAGGATTAAAGCCTTGTTTGGATTCAGGTAAATTAACAAATTTTGGTACAAAAAACCTTCTCTTTAAAGGAATTAAAATTACTTTTACCCCAGTATTTAAAATCACCTACCAATGAAAAATATAAAAAGAAATTTATCCCTTGCCATTTTAAGCCTTGTAACACCCCTTGCATTTTGTCAATCGCTGGACGAAATTGTCAAAAAACACATCGAAGCCGTGGGAGGAAAAGACAACTGGGCAAAAGTAAAAAGCCTGAAAATGGAAAGTATAACAAAAGCAAACGGGGCCGAAATTAAAGTAACCATTTACCAGGTGGATAAAAAAGCCATGCGCCAGAACATTGCTGTAATGGGGATGGAAGGTTATATGATACTAACAAACACTGAAGGATGGAATTACATGCCCTTTCAGGGGCAAACCAAAGCTGAGGCCATGACGGCAGATGATGTTAAAAAAGCACAGGATGGTTTGAATATACAGGATGAGTTTATTACCTACAAAGAGTTAAATAAAAAATTAGAATACATCGGTAAAGATGATGTAGACGGCACCGAATGTTTTAAGTTAAAAATGATTGATAAAGATGCTACTGAAACTACGTTTTTTATTGATCCCAGCAATTATTATGTGATTAAGGAAACAAAAAAAATGATGGCCAACGGAAAGGAAGAAGAAAACTCCACCAGTTTCGGGAATTTTAAAAAACTGCCCGAAGGAATTGTATATGCACACAGCATTGCCGGCGGTTGGGGCGAGGTGGAAATCACCAGTCTGACCATTAATCCTAAAATTGACGAGGCTTTGTTTAAACCCACAACTCCTCCGGCAGCTCCTGCAACTAAATAAACTATTTCTATTTAAAAAAATCCTTTATGAAAAAAATATTTGGCTTATCGCTTTTTGCGGTTGCTTTTTCGGTGCATGCACAAACTACCGTTAACTCGGCCATGTTCGGAATGATGGAAGCGCGCCAGCTCGGCCCGGGTACCATGAGCGGGCGTATAACCGCTATTGAAGGGGTGAACAAAGATGAAGGCAAAACAATTTATATTGGAACAGGTGGTGGCGGTGTATGGAAATCAACCAACGCCGGAGCTTCATATAAATCGCTATTTGATAAATATTGCCAGTCCATAGGGGCATTGGCCATCAATCAAAAAAATCCTTCTACGGTTTATGTGGGCACAGGCGAAAGCAATATGCGCAATTCTGTTTCTATAGGTAATGGTATGTACAAAACCACCGACGGGGGCGACAACTGGAAAAAAATTGGATTAGACAGTACCGAACACATTTCCAAAATAATTGTTCATCCCGATAACCAGGAACTTATTTATGTTGCAGTACCGGGGGCTTTGTGGAGCAACAGCAAACACCGCGGGCTTTACAGATCAAACAATGGTGGAGAAACCTGGGAAAAATTATTTTACATTGATGAGCAGACCGGTTGTGCCGATGTGTTGATGGACCCCACAAACCCCAATGTACTTTTTGTTTCGATGTGGCAATTTCGCAGGCAACCCTTCAGTTTTAACTCGGGCGGTAAAGGCAGCGGTTTGTATAAAAGTACGGATGCAGGAAAAACCTGGAAAGAAATAAAAAACGGTTTACCCGAAAAACCATTTGGCCGTATAGCCATGGCTATTGCACCAAGTGATCCTAAACAAATGATAGCCATTGTGGAAACTAAAAATACGGGACTATATA
Source organism: Bacteroidota bacterium (assembly GCA_023251755.1). Lineage (GTDB taxonomy): Bacteria > Bacteroidota > Bacteroidia > B-17B0 > Aurantibacillaceae > JAHEYF01. The sequence goes on along the minus strand of JAHEYF010000131.1, from coordinate 7,848 downwards.
TTTCGGCTGACGGGGGCGAAACCTGGAAAAGCCAAAGTGCTACCATGAATGTAAAAGCACGCCCCTTTTATTTTAGTACCATTGTTATTGACCCCAAAGATCCAAAACGTGTTTACCGACCTGCATTTTATTTTGCCTACAGTGACGATGGTGGTTATTCCTTTAGCGAAGCCAGTGGTGACGGTGGTTGGGTACACAGCGATATGCACGCGTTATGGATCAATCCCTCCAACACCAATGTAATGTACCTGGGAACCGATGGTGGAATTTATGTGAGTTTAGACAGAGGCATTACCTGGCAATTTAACCATGGCTTACCTGTTGGACAATTTTACCATGTTGCCTGCGATTTAAAAGAACCTTATAATATATATGGTGGCTTACAGGACAACGGAAGCTGGATGGCCCCGAGTGCAGCCCCCGGCGGAATCGGGAATGCCAACTGGGACAGAGTGGGTGGTGGAGATGGTTTTTGGACAGTACCTGATGCAGATGGTAAAACAGTGTATTCGGAATACCAGGGAGGCAATATGTTCCGCACTGAATTATCAAATATGAAATCGGAATTTATTCAGCCTCAAAAAACAGTAAGAGAAGAAAAACTGCGCTGGAACTGGAATACACCCATAGTCACCGGTGCTAAGAACCCTAAAAATTTATATGTAGGGGCACAATACCTTTACAAATCAACCGACCAGGGAAGAAACTGGAAACGCATTTCGGGTGATTTAACAAGTAACGATAAAAAGAAACAAAAACAGGAAGAGAGCGGGGGACTTAGTGAAGACAATACCTCTGCCGAAAACCATTGCACCATTTTCACCATTGCCGAATCATCGCTTGACGAAAATTTAATATGGGCGGGTACGGATGATGGGAACCTGCAATATTCTGCTGATGCGGGAGCAACATGGACAAACGTTTCGCCGAATGTTGCAAAATCTGGTGTGGCTCATCAGGCCTGGGTAAGCAGTATACAGCTTTCACAGTTTGATAAAAACACGGTTTACGCCACATTCGAAAACCACATGTATGGCGATCATACTACTTATCTGGCTAAAAGTACGGATATGGGTAAGACCTGGAAAAGAATAAATTCCAATGAGTTTACCGGTTTTGCACATAAAATAAAAGAAGACCCTGAAAATAAAAACCTCTTGTTCCTCGGCACGGAGATGGGTTTGTTTGCAACATTGGACGATGGTGAAAACTGGTTCCGCATGAAAAATAACATTCCTGAATATGCCCTTGTGCGCGATATACAAATACATCCTAAAACACACGATTTAATTGTGGGCACACATGGACGTGGAATTTTTATTTTAGATGACATCCGCCCTATGCGCAATTTAACCAAAGAAATCTGGGATCAGGAGGTGTATTTATTTCCGGTACCCGATATAACTTTGAACAATGGCAAGTTCGGTTGGGGTGGTCCCGAAGTTTCCGGTGGCTGGGGTGCAGGAAATCCTTCATCTACTCCCACAATCGATTATTATTTAAAACAACGTTTGGCAACAGGTAAAATTACTGTTGAAGTCTACAACGAAAAAGGCATTTTAATCCAGTCTATACCCGGTAGTATACGCAAAGGAATAAATAAAATATACTGGAACTTAAGAAGCATACCTCCAAAAGTAGCAGCCGGCAGTACAAAAATGGACGGCGCCGGATTCACAGCCCCAATGGTACTTCCAGGCACTTATACCATTAAATTGAAGGTAAAGGACAAAGAATACAGCAACACCGTTAACTGTATTCATGATAACAACAACAAAGATCTGAGCCTTGAAGACAGAAAATTGGTATATGAAAAAGCCATGCAGTTGCAGAGCCTTTACACGAATATAAACAACACCATTGACAGCATTTCGTATTTCCAAAAAAGCCTGAAGGCCGATACCCTTGCATTTAGTAAAAATAAAAATGCCCAGGCTTTTTACGATGAATTGCAAAAAGTAAAAGCTGAGTTCATGGCGACCAAAAAAACATCCATGTTTGCAGATGAAGAACGTTTGCGTGAAAAAGTATCTAAATTATACAACTCCTTCTGCGGAATGGAATCCAAACCAAACACCACTCATCTGGAAGCTATAGAAGATTTACAAAAGGAGTGTAGCACACAAATTGAAAGCTTTAAAAAAGTAATCACAAAACATTTACCGAAGAACCCTGAGCTGAACAAGCCAGTAGAGTTTAAATAATAGGGGGTAAACCCGCAAGCTTTATTGAGTGCTCACAACTGAAATTGTAGTGCTGGAGGTAGATTCTTGAGTATTCTGATTCCTGAAAACAGGACTCACGCCTCATGCTGTATAGCCCGTGGACGACTTTTGAGTACACTGATCCCGAAAAACAATACCCGTAGGCCCGGACTTGAGTGCTCTCCACAGAAAAAACCGGGAGTCATCAAAACCACGTAAAATAATATATTCCGCTGATAAGTTTTGAATGCCCTGCACCCTGTTTGATTAATCATTGAAGATGATGACAAACGGAATACATTCAGTTTCGAATTAAAATAATTTCTTTCATAATCAGTATTAAAAGTCCTTTTAAACAGACGCTTACAGGAATATTCTTTCTTTTCGAAATTAAACGGTTTGGTTAAATTTTATTGTAGGGCAGGGTTAAAAACAGGAACTTGGTATTTATTAAAAAAAGGTGTTAACTCAAAATTACCTGCAAATTTCAGGAGATGGAATTTAACCCAACAACAAGAAAACCAAATTCAGACGAATTAGAAGATAGTAAACTCAAAACAATAATTATTAAACTGTGCGCATGGACAAAATATTTGAAAGAATTCAGCCTGAACCATTCAGAATTAAAACGGTTACCCCTATTAAAATGTTAACGAGTGAAGAAAGAAAAGCCATTATTCAGGCCGTACACTACAATGTTTTTAAAATAAAATCGGAAGACATTTTTATTGACCTGATAACAGATAGTGGAACAACAGCCATGAGCGACAATCAGTGGTCGGCCATGATGAAAGGCGACGAATCGTATGCCAGCGCTAGCAGCTGGTTTAAACTGGAGGCAAGTTTAAAAGACATTTTCGGATACAATTATGTATTACCTGCCCATCAGGGGCGTGGGGCAGAAAACATCCTGTTTACCACAATGATAAAAAAGGGGCAAACAGTGCCCAACAATATGCATTTTTCACCCGACAGGGTAACGGCCTCCGGTGGAATAATGGCCAACCTCATTATAGAAGAAGGAAAGGACCTTCAAAATGAACACCCTTTTAAAGGAAACATCAACATTGAAAAGCTGTTGGCATTGATAGAAAAAGTGGGCGCTGATCATATTCCTTTCATCATGATTACTGTTACCTGTAACAATGCAGGGGGGCAGCCCGTGTCCATGGAAAACATCAGGGCAGTAAGGGCAGTGGCTGATAAATACAAACTTCCGGTTATCCTTGATGCCGCCAGAATTGCCGAGAACGCACAATTTATTAAAATGAGGGAAGCCGGATACGGAAATAAATCGATCAAAGAAATTATACGTGAAACCTGCTCATACTCTGATGGCTGCGTGGCCAGTTCAAAAAAAGACGGCATGGTGAACATTGGAGGATTTGTAGGAATTAACGATGAAAAATTGTATGAAATTATGCAATCTTATTGCTTAATGTGGGAAGGTTACCTGACTTATGGCGGAATGGCAGGAAGGGACCTGGAAGCATTGGCTGTTGGTTATCAGGAAGGTATTGATGAACATTACCTTCAGTACCGTATCGGTCAATCTCAGTACCTCGCGCAAAAATTGCAGGAAGAGAATGTCCCCATTGCATTACCTGCGGGTGGACATGGGGTGTGGATTGATTCAAAAAAATTCTGCCCGCACATTCCACCCGAAGAATACCCCGGTATTGCCATAACAACAGCTTTATATATAGAAGGCGGGATTCGGGGATGTGAATTGGGAAACCTTGCATTCAGTAAACGAAACGAAGAAACAGGAGAAATTCTTCAGCTGCCCGAAGTAGATTTGGTTCGTCTGGCACTGCCACGCAGGGTTTATACATCAAGGCACCTGGATTATATTGCTGCTGTTGCAGGTGAAGTATACAGAAATAATCAGAAACTGGAAGGATTTAAAGTTAAAAAATACGCTACCATCAAATACAGAACCCTGTTTTTGGGGCAAATGGAACCGGTAGAAAAAGCACTGAGCAATTCGCCTGAAAGTAAAATAAAGCAGGTGGCTGATTAAAGAAGAGCTTGATCGGTTTACCCGAGAGCTGTAGCATTCAACACAAACACCAAAAAGACCTACCGATGGAAAACTTAATTGATATGGAAGTTATTTATGATATAAATCCTGCTACAGGGAAAAACATAGCTGCAATTCCGGCATCTGCACACAAGGATGTGCAGGAGGCTGTGCAACTGGCCCGCAAAGCGCAACAGGAATGGAGAGCATTGCCCTTTAGTGAGCGGGCCAGGTGCCTTGTTGCAGGAGGAAAAAATCTTGAGCAACAGGCGGAGAAAATCGCTGATTTAATCACCAGAGAAATGGGGAAGGTGTATACCGAAGCCCTTGGTGAAGTAAAGGGATGGGCATTAAGCATCCCTTCCAAACTGGAAGAAGCCCAACAGGCGCTGGAACACATTTTATTACAGGGTGAAAAAAGCAGCACCCAAATTGTTCGGGAGCCACTTGGAGTGATAGGTGCAATTACACCCTGGAACTTCCCGGTTGGTATGCCTGTTGAGATCATAGTTCCGGCCCTGGCAGTAGGAAATACAGTTGTTTTTAAACCAAGTGAACACGTTCCGCTGGTGGGAGCAGAAGTATACAATTGTTTTAGTAAAGAGCTCCCTCCCGGTGTACTCACATTGCTCCAGGGAAGAGGGGACACAGGGGCACAATTAGTGGAGAGCGATATAGACATGGTGGCTTTTGTAGGAAGTCAGCGTGCCGGTATGGACATTATGTCCAAGGCAGGTAAGTCCCTAAAAAGACTGATGCTGGAGTTGGGAGGCAAAGACCCAATGATTGTTTTTGCAGATGCAGACCTGAATGCCGCAGCTGAAGTAGCCGTTAAGGAATCGCTGCGGAATACCGGGCAAATATGCAACAGCATTGAACGGATTTACGTGGAGAAATCGGTCCAGGATAAATTTGAAGCCCTGGTACTTGAAAAGGCCCGCGCCTGGAAATACGGTGAAGGACACGGGAACGATATAAAAATGGGACCATTGGTAAATGCAGAACAACGCCTGAAAGTGGATCAGCATGTTCAGGATGCTATCCGCAGTGGTGCACGTTTATTACTCGGGGGCTTCATTCCCGAAGGAGAAGGGTATTTTTACCCCGCCACACTGTTAACGCAGGTAAGGCAGGATATGCCGATAGCCAGAGAAGAGACATTTGGCCCGGTTATTTGCCTTATTTCCTTTAGTGGCAAAGAAGAAGAAGCTGTGTTTTTAGCGAACGACAGTGAATATGGTTTATGTGCCAGTGTGTTTACTGCCGACATGGCCCGTGCAGAAAGAATCGCCAACCGAATCCGTTGCGGCCAAATCGGCATCAACCGTTATCTCGGCGATGCCAATGGCACGCCCTGGGTAGGAGCAGGTAAATCAGGAATCGGGTTTTTAGGTACAGTGGAAGGCGTAAGACAATTCACCCTGCCCAAAAGTATTTCAAAACCGAAATAAGTAAAATCGACCGGATGGGAATTCAACAAAAGTGGCTCATTGTCTGTATTATTTTCTTGTCTTTGCATGGAAGCGGGCAAACATCCGTCAGCCCCTTAAATGCTGACTCCCTGGTCTCCCTGATGAGCCTGCAGGAAAAAATAGACTGCATTGGCGGGTACAAAAGTTTTAACATAAAAGAAATAGAGCGTTTAGGTATTCCCAGGATAAAAATGGCCGATGGCCCTATGGGTGTGAACGGACACGGTAAAGCGACCGCTTTTCCTGCCAGTATTTGCATGGCTGCCAGCTGGAATACCGATTTGATAAAAGAAACCGGTACAGCTATTGGTAATGAAGCAAGGTCAAAAGGAATAGATGTTTTACTGGCTCCGGGTGTCAATATATACAGAGTACCTCACTGCGGCCGTAATTTCGAATACTATGGAGAAGATCCCTTTTTAAGTGCACAAATGGCTGTGTCATTCATTTGTGGTGTTCAGAGCCAGCGGGTAATGGCCACCATCAAACATTTTGCAGCCAATAACCAGGATTACGACAGGCACCGGGTAAGTTCAAACATAGATGAGCGCACCTTAAATGAGATATATTTCCCTGCATTTAAGGCTGCCGTTCAAAAGGCAAAAGTAGGCGCCGTAATGACCTCTTACAACCTGCTGAACGGTATTCATACTTCCGAATCGACTTACCTCATAAAGGAAGTATTGAAAAACAAATGGGGCTTTCAGGGCCTGGTAATGTCCGACTGGATATCGGTATATAGTACCAATTCTTTTCGTGCCGGGCTCGACCTGGAAATGCCCAAACCGCAATTTATGAATGCGAAAAATATTTTACCCCTGGTAGAATCCGATCCCGCTGCTAAAAAAATGCTGGACGATAAAGTGAGCAGGATTATTACAAGCTGTGCACGCTTTGGTTTATATGAGCGGAATAAGGACTCTGTTGAAGTGAATTGGGAAAAGCACAGGCAAACAGCCCTCCGGGTAGCAAGAGAAGGATTTGTATTGTTGAAAAATGAAGAAGCCGTACTTCCTCTAAAGAATAATAAAATAAAACGCATTGCCGTTCTCGGTCCCAATGCTTTGTATACTCCATACAGCGGCGGTGGAGCGGCCATGATTGATGCTTACCGGATGACTTCATTTTTGGAGGGTATAAAAAATAATGCGCCCGGTACCATCCAGGTCAATTACCTTGAAACAGAAGGATTGAATTATGGGTATTCAGCAATAAACAGGGATAAACTGGCCGCCCAATTAGATCAGATTAAAGAATACGATGCTGTGGTTCTCTGTTTAGGCTTCAACTCTGAAACGGAAGGGGAAGCTTTTGACAGGCCCTTTGCCTTACCTGAAAATCAGGAATGGTTGATTGACGAAGCCAGTACCCGTAATCCCAACCTTATTTTGGTACTGAATGCCGGTGGCGGAGTATTTATGCCCTGGCTGAAAAAATGCAGGGCCCTCCTGTATGCCTGGTACCCCGGACAGGAAGGGGGAAATGCCCTGGGCGAAATTATTTTTGGTAAGATCAGCCCTTCAGGAAAACTTCCAATAAGCATAGAAAAACAATGGAAAGACAATGCAGCCTTTGGATCCTACGACACTTCATTTGCGGTCCCGCATGCCAAACCGTTTTACACTTTATATGGAAAGGAGCATGAGGTAAAACAACTGGATTACAAAGAAGGTATATTTACAGGATACAGACATTATGAAAGCAAAAACATCGCACCTCTCTTTCCCTTTGGATTTGGTTTGAGCTATACTTCCTTTCAACTATCTGAACTTTCTGTAAACAAAAAAACATTCTCCGGTAAAGACAGCCTTGTGGTAAAACTGAAAATACAAAATACCGGACAGCTAAGCGGATCCGAGGTTGTGCAGTTGTATATCCACGACATCGCATCCGGCCTTCCCCGGCCCTTAAAAGAATTGAAAGCTTTTAAAAAAGTTATGCTTGAGCCAGGGCAAACAACTACTCTGATATTTTCCGTGGATAAAGAAATGCTTGCCTTTTATAATCCTGCTCTGCACGATTGGACAACGGAAGTCGGGGATTTTGAAATCCTGCTGGGTAACGCTTCCAACAATATTCAGCTAAAACAAACAATCACTTTTAAAACAAAATAAACATGCGTAAAACAGGTTCATTGGTACTTTTAATT
>JAHEYF010000029.1 GCA_023251755.1 Bacteroidota bacterium | reverse complement strand
ATACATCATAGGCAGGGCGGTGTTTTCGGATAAAAAACATTCGTAAGTCCCTGTTTTTAGGGCTTCGTGAAAAATATGCACGGCATAATCGGTGGTTCCCCCACCCGGGGCCGATTTCCAGCCAATTAAACCGGGGTATCTAATACTACGTACATCCACCTGGTATTTGTGAAAATAATATTCGCACCACCTTTCGCCGGCCTGTTTACTGATTCCGTACACGGTTGAAGGCTCCATGATGGTGAATTGCGGCGTATTGTCTGCCGGTGTGGTGGGGCCAAAAACGGCTATGGAGCTGGGCCAGTATATTTTTTCGATGTGTTTTTCTTTGGCCAGGTCCAGTACATTAAACAGGCCTTCCATGTTCAGTTTCCAGGCCAGCATCGGGTTTTTTTCGCCGGTGGCCGATAACAGGGCAGCCAGCAAATACACCTGCTTAATGCCATGTTTTTTCACTATGTTGTACAAGCCCTCCCTGTCCATTACATCTAATTTTTCGTAGGGATTGTTCAGCAATGAAGGAGAAGGGTGAAGGTCGGCTGCAATTACATTTGACGATCCGTATAATTCACTTAATTTTTCTGTCAGTTCAATTCCAATTTGTCCCCCGGCACCAATCACCAGCACTTTGTCCTCTTTATTAATGTTCATCATGATAAGAATCAGTGTTATAATTAGCGTAAACTTCTATACCTTTGCAAACCTAACTATTTTATAAGAAATTAAAAATCAAAAAACTGAACTATTTTAGGATTAAGAAGCATCAGCCTGATCTGAAATGGTTTAGTTCCCCGGGAGAGACAATATAAATTGCAATTGTATTATCAATGGCGTTATTATACAACCGTGTAAATAAACACGAATTAAAGAAAAAACTACAGGAAGAGACCTTTCAGCGAATTACCCTTTCTTTTTACCGCTATGTGCAAATTGAAAACCCGGCGCTGCTCCGCGACGAGCTCTTTAAACAATGGTCGGCCCTCAATTGTTTCGGGCGGATTTATGTGGCGCATGAAGGAATTAACGCTCAGATGAGTGTTCCGGAACACAATTGGGAACAGTTTAAACAGCAACTTTATTCAGATCAACGTTTTGCGGATGTTCCGTTTAAAATAGCTGTTGACGGCAATGGAAAATCCTTTTACAAATTGGGTGTCAAGGTGCGCGACAAGGTGGTGGCCGATGGGATTGAGGACCCTGACTTTGATCCTTCAAATACCGGTAAATACCTGAATGCACAGGAATTTAACGAAGCAGTGGCCGACCCGGATACCATTGTAGTGGACATGCGCAACCATTACGAAAGTGAGGTGGGTCGTTTTATGGGGGCTTTTTGCCCGGATGCAGATACGTTCAGGGAAGAACTGCCGCAGGTGATTGAGCATTTAAAAGGCAAGGAAGATAAAAAAATACTGATGTACTGCACCGGGGGCATACGCTGCGAAAAAGCCAGCGCCTATTTTAAATACAAGGGCTTTAAGGATGTGAACCACTTGCAGGGTGGTATTATTCAGTACGCCAAAGAAGTAAATGAGCAGGGCCTTGAAAGTAAATTCATAGGAAAAAATTTTGTATTTGATGAGCGCGTAGGAGAAAGGATTACAGCCGATGTCATTGCCCAATGCCACCAATGCGGTAGCTCCTGCGACAACCATGTAAACTGTAAAAACGACGATTGCCATTTATTGTTTATACAATGTGATGAATGCGCTGCTAAAATGAACGGTTGCTGTACACAAAACTGTGTGGATATAGTGGCGCTTCCGATAGAAGAGCAACGAAAACTACGAAAAGGAAGGATTAAAAACGGCCCGGAATGTTTATCGGTGTACAAAAGCCGTTTACGGCCTAATTTGGCTAAGGAACTTCAAAAGTTAAGGCTGGGATAAAAGTTTATTCGTTTATATGTTCATTCGTTTATTAGTCAGGTATACCTAACTAATAAACGAATGAACTAATTTAACAATTACCTTAAAGGTTGGTTCAACACTAACCAGTATAAGCCCAGGTCGGTGATGGATTTTGAGAAATTTTCGAAGCCGACGGGCTTGACAATATAACTGTTGGCCCCCAATTCATAACACAGGCTCACATCCGGACTTTCGCTGGAAGAAGTAAGAACCACTACGGGAATTGTTTTTGTTGAGGCCTCCGATTTTAATTTTCGCAACACATCAATACCATCCACTTTGGGCATTTTTAAATCCAATAGAATTACTTTGGGTTTTATGCCGGTGTTTCTTCCTTCATAAGGCCCTGTTCCAAAAAGAAAATCGAGGGCTTCGGCCCCGTCTTTTAAATGAACAATTTTGTTGACCAGGTTATTTTTCTTTAAGGCCCGGATCGTCATTTCAGCATCGTGGGGATTGTCTTCAACCAGAACAATTTCAACTTCTGTGTTTTCCATTTTTTATTGTGATTTGATTTATGGGTAATGTGAAACTAAATGTGGCGCCTTTGCCTGGTTCGGCTTCGGCCCATACTTTGCCCCCGTGTTTACTTATAATTCGCTGAACGATGGCCAGGCCAACACCCGTTCCTTCAAATTCTTCGGGAGTATGCAGCCGCTGAAATACACCAAACAATTTGTCTGCATATTTCATGTTAAACCCTTCACCGTTGTCTTTAACGCTATAAATTATTTCTTCTTTTTTTGCTTCAGAGCTTATTTCAACAAGGGGTTCTTTTTTTTTCGAAGAATATTTTATGCCATTGCTCACTAAATTAACAAGCACCTGGTTGATCAGGCCATAATCGCCTTCAGCCGGATGTAAGCGGTCTATTTTTATTTGTGCTTTGTGCCGGGTGGTTTTACCTAAATCAATCAATACCCCTTCTATCAGCTCGTTCATGTCGAGCTTTGTTTTTTGAAGGGCTTTTTTCCCGAGTCTCGAAAAGGCTAATAAGTCATCTATTAAGTGGCTCATCTTTTTTGCATTGTATTGTATAATCCCAAGCAGCCTTTTTCCTTCTTCATCAAACAGTCCGGCATAATCATCTTCCAGCATTTTTGCATACCCATCTACGGCACGCAGGGGGGCTCTTAAATCGTGCGATACCGAATAAGAAAAAGCCTCCAGCTCTTTGTTGACTGTTTCTAATTGCGCTTCGGCTTTTTTGCGGCCGCTGATATCAAATATTATATTGATAGCGTATTTTTCGCCATTCAACACAATTGTTTCAATAGAAGAAAGAATGTCCAATAAACTTCCTGATTTATGGCGGACGGTCATCTCAAAATTTTTGGCCCATCCTTTTTGTCTGACCTGCTTCAGTAATTCTTCCCTTTTTTTTATATTAACAATCATACCCAATTCCGCAGACGTGTGGTTGATTAATTCTTCTTTTGAAAAGCCCGTCATTTTAATAAAAGTATCGTTTACATCTAAGTAGGTGGCATCAGAAATACGGGTGATGGTGATGCCGGCGGCACTGGCCTGAAACGCCTTTTGGAATTTTTCTTCACTTTCCTTTAATTGACGGATGTTGTTTTCCAGCTGTGCTGTGCGCTCAACAACCTGCTCCTCTTGTTTTTTACTTGCGGCCATAAAGGCCTGAAGCTCCTCAGCCATTGTGTTTAATCCTGCCGATAAAGCATCCAGGTCATCCCCTTTTTCTGAAACCGGAATGCTGCGCGAAAAATCCTTTTGTGTGTATTCCAAAAGAATTTCCAGTATTGTATTTATCCGCTTGTCGTCTTGTAGCATTTACTGGTGTTTTTTCAACCATGCAATGGCTGTTGCCCTGTTGGAAAATAACCTGGAAGGGATGTTGGGTTTGTTAATGGCAAGAAACATGTTCCCCAGCATTTTTGTAAGCGCAGAACTGGTAAGGAATGCGCCGGCCTTTATCAAATGAGTACCTTCTGTGGCTAAGTATTCCCTTGCATCCCGGTTCATCGATTTCACTCCCCTTAAGTTAATCAGGCAGGGGTATGCTTGCCCTTCCGAAAACAGCACCCTTTCGTTTACACAGTGCTGTGCCGTTTCGATGTTAATGATCAGGTTGTCTGTAAAAACACAATTGATGATCCCTTCTTCTTTCCAGATACTGATGTAAGGAGTGTCTACTCTTCGTTTCAGCTGTTTTCTGACAAGTGTTTGCTGCTCCATTTTTTGTATTCTTTTGTTATAAACAGGTTGATCAGGGGCTCAACACCCCTGATAGAAAATGAAAAAGATGCAAGTAAAATAAATTAAGAAATGCCTCCCTTAAATAAAAAGCATAGCAAATTTATTAAAGTTCAGGACAAAGTGAAACATATATGAAATAAAATCGACCTTACTGCTACTAAAAGTCAGTGTTGATACAAATGATTTGAGTAATTGTAGGCTTTTATTATTTTTATTGGAATTTCAATGAGTACTACGTCGAAGTATTCAAATATGTCTGCATTCAATTTTTGTTCAATTTATTAACAGGACACTGTTACAGGAATGAAAGACCTGGCAATAAACTCAAAAATAATACTTCCCGTCTTTGGCCACTTTAATGGTAGGAGAGCACTTGTTTTTTAAAAAGTAATCGTACACAGGTTGCAGGTTTTTCCAAAAAGCAAGGAGGCTGCTGCTGTAGTTTTGTTCTAATGATTGAAGGTTTGCATCGCTTAGGTAACAGGGATATATATGCACAGGGAGAGTGCTTCCGTTGTTTCTGGCTTCGAGGGCCAGTATATAAAGCTCCTTTATTTTATCGTCGGTTATAGGTATACAGCCAATGGTTACACAATTGCCGTGTATCATAATAGCCCCGCCTGGGTATTTTTTATAGCTTAGTATTTTGTCGGAACTGTTGGGGTAACTTACTCTTAACGACAGGTAGTAATTGCTGTTGGGGTTAAACAGGTCGATGGTGTAAAAGCCTTCAGGTACCTGCCCGTCCCCTTCTTTTCGTTTGGGCCCCAAGGTTCCGGAAGAGGCACAAATGTCGTAGGTTTTTAACAGGGTATAGCTTTGCTGGTTGTTGTTTTTAATCCAGGCCTCTAATTTTTTTTCCTGTTTAAATACCCTTAACAACAGCCCGTATTTTTCGCCAATGCCTTTTGCCCTTATTTCTTTTTGCAGGGCCTCCCACTTTTCGGTATAAGCCGTTTTTACTTTTTTATTTTTTAACTGTTCCGCTTTAAAACCGGCATCTCCTGTATAAAAGGCACTTGCTAAAAGCAAGGCAACAAGGCCGGTGCAGGCACAAATACTTATTTTGAACAGGCGATGTTTAATAAACTCCATCAGCAATGGTAAAATTAGAAGGGATTTGTTGCTACTTTTGCTAAAACCCGGTTCTAAGATAAATAAAGAAATAATCCGATTACAGCCCTTGAAAAAGACTTTAACAATAATTCTGAATAAATACCTGCTCACGGTTGTTGGGCTGATGGTATGGCTGTGCTTTTTCGACCGCAACGATGTGTTTACACAAATGGAGCTGCGCCAACAGGTAAATAAACTGGCCGCGGAACGCGATTATTATGTGGAAGCCATCACAAATAATAAAAACGAAATAAAGGAGCTTGAAACGGATATTAAAAGCCTTGAAAAATTTGCCCGCGAAAAATACCTGATGAAAAAAGACAATGAAGAGGTGTTTGTGATTGTAAGCAAGTAAGGCCCCGCTGAAAACGCAATGAATGTACCCGCCTTTAAAGAGAAAGCCGAGAAACAAAAAAAGGAGAATAAACTCTTTTATGATAAATTAGGGCGCAATACCCCTAAAAACTTAGACGATGTTTTTCATGAAGCGCACGATGAAGCTTTTAAAGAAACAGACTGCCTGAGCTGTGCCAACTGCTGTAAAACCACCAGCCCCATATTTTACCAAAAAGACATTGAACGCGTGGCCCGGCGCTTAAAATTAAAGCCCGGCAACTTTATCGAAAAATATTTACACCTCGACGAAGAAAAAGACTATGTCCTGAACACCGCACCTTGCCCGTTTTTAGATGCTGAAAATTACTGCATGGTTTATGAAGACCGCCCTACAGCCTGCCGCGAATACCCGCACACCAACCGTAAAAAAATGTACCAGTTGTTAAAACTTAGTTATCGCAATACTTTGGTGTGTCCAGCCGTTTTAAAAATTACTGAAAAACTGAAGTCCGTTTTTTGATACGGCCTAAATGTCTTATTTTGCACCATGGAGTATTTGGTAGCAGATATAAGGTAGCAAGCAGTAAGTAACAAGTACCCTGACTAAAGCCTGCTACTTACTACCAGATACCTGCTACTTAAACATGATGTTTCCCACCCACATACAAGGCCCGGTGAACGATGCACGGATGATATTGATATTGGCCGAAAAATTTCCTTATTACAAAAAGTTAAGCCTTTCGCAACAGACACGTTTCAGGAAACGTCTGCACCAGTTTACAGAAAGTAAAAAATTTGTACCCCGTCAGAATTTTGAAATAACAGATGAAGTAAGGGTCATGATTTCGGCCTGCGCTATACAGTTAACTTTTGGCCTGGACTATTTTATGCTCCATTACTTTGAGTACATACTTGTTTACCCCGATGTATACCAGAACCCGCACACCAAGAATTACCACAAGGGAGAAACCAACCTGGCCGGGTTTATGTGTTTTTCGTGGCGCGACATTATGATTGGGATCAGCCGGGAACACGATAATTTTAACCTGGGCCTGCACGAGTTTGCACATGCGCTTAGGTTCAATAGTTTTAAGGGAGATGAAAACGATTATTTTTTTGAAGGCTATTTTCCCAAAGCAATTGCTACGGGTCAGAATGAATTTCATAAACTGAAAGTAGGAAAGCGTAGTATTTTTAGGAAATACGGCGGTACCAATGTAAACGAATTTTTTTCGGTGATAGTGGAACACTGGTTTGAGTCGCCCGAACAGTTTAACAAGGAGTTGCCCGATTTGTACCGGCACGTGTGTATACTGCTGAACCAGGATGTGATGGGAAATAAAATAAAAACGGATGTGAGAAATGTTTACCTCCAGAATTCAGTCCCTATTCTTTCAAGTGTAATGGGCAGAGCTACCGGGTATGGGGGAATAAAATTAGTGGTGGCCGTTTTTGCTCTGCTTATTTTTATCACCATCGAAAATATAAATGAAAATGGAAGCCTGCACGGAAGCTGGTACTTTTTATTTTTAATTTTTTGTATTTGCTTTTTGGTGATCATACCAAAAGCAAAAAAAATATTAATTTTTAAAGAAGGAATACTCTTATCGTGGTTAGCCAATGGGGTATTCAGGCACGACCCTTTGTACCTGCTGAACGAAAATTTAATAACGGTTGAATTTGTGGAGGACAGGGATGCAAAGAGCAGGTACACCAATTTCAGTAAAACAATTGTTATACATTACCATTACGAACAGCATTTCCGCACAGTTGAATTATCCTGTAATTTTCCCCTCGAACAAGTAAGGGAATTTATTGACCATTTCCGGTCGAATAAAATTAATGTGGTGTTAAGGGGTTTTCACAGGTTGAAATAAGATAAAAGCCAAAAGTAATAAGCCAAAAGCCAAAAAGGAAGAAGGTGATTGAGAAGGGCAAGAATAATTGACAGATGAAGGAATAAATTATTTTCCTATTTGCACAAACAAGCTGCCTTTTAAATTATCAAGGCCTTTCCAGGAACAGGTGTTGTCGGAAAATAAAAAGGTTTCGCCTTTCAGCTCCATGGTATATATTTCGGGTGCATAGCAGGCCGGGTTGGAAATTAATTTTTTTGCCTGGAACTCAAATTTTATCACCTGGTTAAACTGAGCGTCCGTAATCCCCATCTCCTGAAATACGTCGCTGGTTAATCCTTTAAATTGTATAGCCGTATATTTTCCGTCTTTTTTTGCGATGCCCAACTTTTCGTAGGCAAGTATTCCCGAATGGTTGCTCGAAAAGACAATGTATAAAGTATCGTTGTTTTTTAAACGTTCGGTGAGGTTAATTATTTCAGGGGCTTTTTTATAAAAAGAGTTCAGTCCTTTAAATTTAAGTTTACTCACTTTTTTTTTGCCCAATTCAATCGATAGGGAAACGGAATGGTTAAAAACGGAAGTACAGGTTACTTTATAAATACCTTTTTTTAAACCTTCAATTTTATCGGGTTTGCTACTGTGCAGTGCATAATAAAACGAAGTGTCTTTTGAAGTGATTTTAACTTCACCCCAGTAGGAGAATCCATGCACAGTCGGTTTGTCATCTGTTGAAAGCTCTAAAGTATAGGTGTTGTTTTGCTGAAACAAAGCAAGGGGAACAAAACAGAAAAATGCAATAAGATAGTTGATTGTGTTCATAACGGGAGAAAAATCCTAATTCGTGTTAATTGCAATTACTTCTTTTACTTCAGGAACTGCTCTTTTAATGGTTTCTTCAATGCCTGCTTTCATGGTCATCATACTCATGCTGCATGTTTTACAGGCCCCGATTAATTCAACTTTCACAGTCTTGTCTTCACACAATTCCACCAGCTCCACATTTCCTCCGTCGGCTGCAAGGTAA
This sequence comes from Bacteroidota bacterium, assembly GCA_023251755.1. GTDB lineage: Bacteria > Bacteroidota > Bacteroidia > B-17B0 > Aurantibacillaceae > JAHEYF01. Next base: position 38,573 of record JAHEYF010000029.1, on the reverse strand, counting down.
GGCCTGATACTGTCTAAAGCATTTTCAATTCTGTTTACTAATTCTGCGTGCATGGTATTTTTTATATTAACGAATGTACAAATTTTAAACTTTCTATCAATTAATTGTTTACTGGCTCTGGTTTCAGCGGATTTGCATTTTTAATGGCAATTTGCTGTGCTACATTTTGTGCCAGTTCAATAAAGGCCAAAGCCTGTGGGGTGTTTTCCTGCAACACCACCGGGCGGCCTGCATCGCCCGCTTCGCATATACTTTGCACCAGGGGTATTTGTCCTAACAAAGGAACATTGAGTTCTTCGGCCAGGTTTTTAGCTCCGTTTTTACCAAAAATATAATACTTGTTGTCCGGCAATTCCGCCGGGCTAAAATAAGCCATGTTTTCAACAATGCCTAACACGGGCACATTAATAGTGGGCAATTGAAACATACTTACTCCTTTGCGTGCATCGGCCAGGGCCACCTGCTGAGGTGTGCTTACAATAACAACCCCGGTTAACTGAACAGCGGCAACCAAAGAGAGGTGAATATCGCCGGTGCCCGGAGGTAAATCAACCAGTAAATAATCCAGTTCGCCCCAGTCGGCATCGCTGAAGAGTTGGTTCAAAGCCCTTGAAGCCATTGGTCCACGCCATACAATAGCCTGAGAAGGATCAGCAAAAAAACCAATGGACAGTAATTTTATTCCGTGGCTTTCCACCGGTATCATCATGTTTTTTCCGTCTACCGGGCGCAGGGCCGGTTTTTCCATCACCACATCAAACATGGTTGGAATAGAAGGCCCATATATATCAGCATCTATCAACCCAACCTTAGCGCCTTGCCGGGCCAATGCCACAGCAAGATTACTGGCTACAGTGCTTTTTCCAACTCCGCCTTTACCCGATGCAATTGCGATGATATTTTTTACCCTTGAAAGCAAAGGCTTGTCGTTTCCACGGGTGGAAGTAACATTAGCGGTCATGTTTACATTTACATTCGCTTCTTTGTCTACAAAATGAAGTATGGCATTTACACAGGCCTTGTGTATCATCTCTTTCATGGGGCAGGCCGGAGTGGTCAATACCACGGTAAAGGAAACATCCTTTCCATTTACTTCCACATCGCGGATCATTCCAAGGGTAACAAGGTCTTTTTTTAAATCCGGGTCGTCTACATATTTAAGCGCGTCCAGCACCTGCTCTTTCGTAATAGCCATAATAAAATATTTATGCAAAGATACAATGTTAAGTTAAAATTAAGAAGTCAAAAGTTAAAAGCCAAAAGCGATTTCGTTTATGTAAAACCCCTTATGGCTTATTTCTTATGGCTTATGGATTTTCCTTTGTTAAGTTAAAAGTCAAAAGTGAGAGTGTGAGAAAGTCAGAAAGAAGCTTCATCATTCAATACACGATTAATTTTAACACTTTGTTTTCATTCATATTGTTTCTGATCGAAAGAAAATAAATTCCTTTTGTTGCAGGGGCTTGTATGGATAAGGTATTCAGCCCTTTGTTAAATAAACTTTTTGACTGCGACACCATCCTTCCTAAATTATCATACAGGGCAATTGTTAATTCGCCGGTGCCCGCTAAATTTAGTTCGCAGCTAAACAGGCTTTCCGCTATTACGGGATTGGGTAAAATACGCGCTTCTGTTTTAATGAAGTTGTGGAGTTGTGTACCGGTAATTTTTTCGAAGGGAACCCTTATAAATTTTGGACGGTACGAATCGGCATCCATCCGGTCTGTCCATACATTTGTACATTGCACATAACAGGTCGCAGTATCATTGCCGTTGTTCACATTGTATGAAATAAGCAATTCGTTGTTTTGCGTAAAAAACGGATGTGCCTGTGCATTATAACTTACTAAGTACTTGCCGTTGAGTTTACTTTCTTCGGTATACACTACTTGTTTATTGGTGAAAGGGCCATAAGGAGTGGGACTTTCGCAGGAATAAATTTCCCGCCCCTGCCCGCACAACAAGTAACCGTTTTGCTGGCTAATCAAATAATATTTTCCATTGCGCTTTACAACACTGTAGCCGGGCGAAACCACTTCACTGCTTATTTTATGTGCCTGCGAAGGCAGGGTAGACCAGCCCGAACCAGTGTAATATTCCCAGGGAAGATAGATGTTGTTCACATTACAGCGGGCAAGGTAAGGTTCCCACACGATCCAGTTGAGTTTATTGCCGTACATATATAAATAATCTGCTGCTGTATCGATCAGTACCGATCTTCCATAGATGATGCCATTGGTGGGATGCAGGGGGTACATGCCGATGAGGTGAAGGCCGGGGTAATCTAATTTCACAAGGTACTCTCCATAAAACTTGCCCATGTCCGAATTGTTGAAGCGACCCATAAACAGGTACACGGTATCGTTCCACACATAACCATGGTCGGGCCAGAACAGGGTAGTGTCGCTCAGCACCAATTTAAATGGAGTTTGGTTCACACCCGTATGTATACTATCAATAATTGTTTTAAAATAATTGCGGTTCAGCGAATCCTGTACCATCATACAATTCCTGATTTGAAAGAGGCAGGGAAGTGTATTGTTGTTTGTATCAACAGCTGCAATGTGACTATCGCCAAACAGCCACAGCACCCTTCCATCGGGCAGGGGAACAGAAATGGTTCCATCGCCTGCTTTCCAGCCGCTGGAAGTTCTTCTGAAATAATCGGTGAAAACAGTATCAAAGTAAGGTGCATTTTGTGCAAAGGCCCCCAATTGCAGCAATAGAAATAGTTTAAGGAATAGCTGTTTGTTCATTTCAGTCATAAATATAGGCACTATTAAGTTAAATTGAGAATGTGAGAGGGTAAGAAAGTAAGAAAGACTGGGTACAAAAAAGTAAGAGGTTTAATTTCCTATTTTTGCTCAATTACTATTCCAATAAATATCTATTAGTATCTATAAATATCAATGAACATCTACAAATACCCAACTAAGAACTACTGTACATGAACGAATACAAAATATACCTGGGAGGAGAGTTTATAAGCACTTCTCAAAAACTGAACATCACCAATCCCCATTCAGGAGAGGTGTTTGCGCACACTTACCTTGCTGCTGAAAAAGAAATTGACGAGGCCATAAAAAAAGCGGAAGCCGTTAAAGAAGAATTGAAGCGAATGCCTGCCTATCAAAAACAAATTATTTTATTGCAGATAGCTGATCGTTTAAAACACAAACGCAGCTATTTAGCGGGAGTACTTTCTTCGGAGTCTGCAAAACCTATGCGTTATGCTTTGGCGGAAATAGACAGGTCTGTACAAACATTTATAATTGCGGGAGAAGAATGCAAACGTTTACCAAAGGAATACATTGGCCTGGACTGGACACCTGCGGGTGAAAACAAAGAAGGCCTGGTGAAACATTTTCCCATTGGTATTGTTGCCGGTATTACACCTTTTAATTTTCCAATGAACCTCGCTGTGCATAAAATTGCCCCGGCTATCGCGGCAGGCTGTCCGATTATATTAAAACCGGCCTCCTCCACACCTTTGTCAACACTGGAGTTGGCCGAAATAATAGACGAAACGGAATTACCAAAAGGAGCCGTTTCAATTTTACCCGCGAATAGAGAAGTAGGAAATTTATTGGTCACAGACAAACGGATTCAATTGCTCAGCTTCACAGGTTCACCCGAGGTAGGCTGGAAAATGAAAGAACAGGCCGGTAAGAAAAAAGTAGTGCTTGAATTAGGTGGGAACGCCGGAGTGATTGTAAGCAATACGGCAGACATTGAACTGGCCCTTAAAAAAGGAGTCTACGGGGGCTTTGCCTATAGTGGACAAATATGTATACATGCACAACGCTTTTTTGTGCACGAAGAAATTTTTGATGAGTTCACCCGTCGTTTTATTGCATTGACCAAAACATTAAAACAGGGAAATCCCATAGAAAAGGAAACGGAAATAGCAGGAATGATTGACCTGCACAATGCAGAAAGGATAGAAGCCTGGATCAGGGAAGCAGTTGAAGCGGGGGCTACATTGTTAGTAGGTGGAAAAAGAACAGGTACTTATGTTGAGCCGACTGTTTTTACGAATACCAACACCAGAATGAAAATAAACGCCGAAGAAGTATTTGGCCCGGTGCTGTGTATCGAGAAAATAAAAAACATTCAGGAAGGTATAACAATGATTAACGATTCGCGTTATGGATTGCAATGCGGTGTGTTTACAAATAGTATTACAGAAATGAATGAATGCTTTGAAAGGCTTGATGTTGGGGCTGTGATTTTAAATGATGTCCCAACATTCAGGATTGACCACATGCCCTACGGAGGTATTAAAGACAGTGGCCTCGGACGTGAAGGAGTGAAGTACGCTATTCAGGATATGATGGAGGCTAAACTATTGGTGAAGTGATGAAGTTCGGGTTTTGTACCTTGTAGATTGTATGTTGCACCCAGTCTGTGTGTATTGTAACGTATAAAATACAAATACAGCGTACAGCGTACAATGTATTTTGTACCATGTATCAAGTCTTTGTGTATTGTGCCTTGTATACGTCCAGTCTGAATACAACATACAATCTACAAGATACAAAGTACAACGGAGTCTATTTTGTTTTAACAGGTGCAGCCTGAAATTCCACGATTGATTTTTCGAAGGTGTTGAAATTGGTTTTGAGCAATTCCAGGTTTGTTTCTTTGAGTTTAGCCGGCATAAAGGAATAGGTGATGCTGTTGAAGACAAAGGATTTTATTTGCTCGTAACTAAAACCATAACGACTGGCCAGTAACATATACTCTTGTGTAAGGTTGTTTCTCGAAACACCTGCATCGTCGGTAGATATAACAATAGGAACACCTGCATCATAATACAAACGAACGGGGTGTTGGTTGCCTTTAACACCCAGAATAAATTCATTGCTGGTTAAATTAATTTCAACTGCTTTTTTGTTATTGGCCATGTATTTTAACAGGCCAATGGCATTTTTTTCATAGGGAATGTCTATGCCATGACCAATCCGGCTGGCGCCGGCTATTGTAACAGCATCGTTGATGTGGTAGCTTAAGTCTTCGGGGCGCACCATGCCCATTACAAGCTCACCGGCATGCAGGGCTATAGGAAGGTTTGCAAATTCTTTCCGGCTTCTGAAATACCTGAATATCTGCATGTGCAACCAGTAATCCCGCATGGATACAATCCCATTTTCGCCACTCACTAAGTTGATCCCGACAACATATTTATTAGCCGCACATAGCCTGAATGCCCCATAAACAGAAACAAATACTGAGGAAGGAGAGCTGTTACGGGAGGCATAAGTCTGGTAACGCATACAAAAATTTTTATCGTCAATTCCTTTTTTGGCTTTGTCCAAAGTACTTGTATAAAAACTAATAGCAGCTTTCACCGAGTCTTCAACAATGCTTTGTAACATTTTTGTAAAAACCTGGTCCAGCTCTTTTTCAGATTTTGCACCCTGGCATTTTAGTAAAAGCGAGTCGAAACCAGACAGCTTAGCTGGTATTTTTATACCACTTAACATGGTCTCAATGTATTGTACATTTTCGGTAAGGGCCCTTTTTTTAAGCACCTGAAAACCTTCGGGGTAATTGCCGGGACAGAGTCCGCTGAAATAACCAAAGGTATTGAAAAATTGTTGGTCAGGGGGAACCTGCAGACTGATGTGGTTGTAAAAATCAAGGTCAGACCAGAGGGAAAGCAATGACCGGTATAAAACAGCATTTGCCCTTAAAGAATCAACCGTTATTGATGGGTTCTTTTTGGAGGATTCAACTTTTAAAGTAGTGGGATTGATGTTGAGATTTTTTGCTTTGGCCCAGTCAAGATAAGTTTCTACATAATGTGCGCCAGAGTAATGGTGATGCAGGTCGCCTCCTTTAGGCATACGCGCGAAAAAAAAATTAAGTTTGGCGATGTCGTTTGTTTTAAGGATGCTGTTGTAATATTCATTTGTTTTCTGTGCATTGCTACTGCCCTGTTCACAGCAAGACATTGCCAGCAATTGAAAGACAATGGATACACAGATTATTTTAAAAGGTATGGTATACAGCTTATTCATAAAGCAGAAATGTTTTAGAAGTTTGATTTTAGTGGCGTAAATATATTAATTTAAGTTTACCATTTATCAGGAATTTCATTTATTTGAAGGTGAAAATCAGTGCAGGCAGACTAAGCCTTGCGTCACTTCAGGTTCATACAAAATGCTGGTTATAATTGTTTACCTTTGTTGAGTAACAAAGCTCTTGTAATTAAGGCCCTGATCGGCCTGATTTCAAAAATTACCTGTCACTGTTTATTTGTTTCTCGCGGAGGGATTCATCTTGTCCGAAATCGTTTATGGTTTTTAACTTAACGACAATAAAATGAAGTTATACATAAAATACATGGTGAGCCTGCGTTGTAAAATGCTGGTGAAAGAAGAGCTGAAAAAACTTGGCTTGCGATATGCAATTGTTGAGCTGGGTGTAGTTGAAATTCTGGAAGACATAACAGAACAACAGTACGATCAGCTGAAAAAAAACCTGCTGAAGTCTGGCCTGGAATTATTGGACAATAAAAAGAGTATACTGATTGAAAAAATAAAAAACGTGATTACTGAAATGATTCATTATTCAGATGAATTGCCCAAAGTAAATTATTCGGACTACATCAGTCAAAAATTAAATTACGATTACACCTATTTGTCTAACATATTCTCGGAAGTAAAGGGAATTACGATACAGCAGTTTATCATCACTCATAAAATCGAAAGGGTAAAAGAATTGTTGTTGTATGATGAGCTGAACCTTACCGAGATTTCCTTTAAATTACACTACAGCAGCGTGGCGCACTTGTCCAACCAGTTTAAAAAAGTCACCGGCCTTTCCCCTTCTTTTTATAAACAGCTCAGGCAAAAACGCAAGGGCAACCTCGAAAATATGTGATATGTGTAATATTTTACTGTAAGTGTGTAAAGCTTTGCAAAGTGAATGATCCCATCTTTGTTGCATAATTATTTATTCATTATTTATACTTAAGAAAATGACAACTACAGCAACTCCATTTAACGCAGAAGATAAGGATATGTCAACTGCTGAAAATCAAAAAGGGATTGAAAACCACAAAAAAACTGCGACCCATCTGGAAGCAGCAGCCAAACATCACCTGGAAGCAGCCAAACACCATGAATCCGGAAACCATGACAAAGCTGCTAAAAGCACCCTTATTGCACACGGGCACCTTAGTCATGCAAACGAGGCCCAGAGAGAAAATGTGAAACAACACGCTTTGCACAACTAAGCTGTGTCTGCGCACCTGTTTTAAATTCTTTAAAGGCACCATGCAAAAGCGTGGTGCCTTTTAGTTTTTAATTCTGTTTTATTAAAATTAGCGCACCAGGGTAAGATAACTTAATAACACAACCGGGATCACACTTTAAATTTTGAATCTTAAATTTTAAACTTAAAAAAAATGACAACGGCAAAATATTTGGGGATATGGATGGACCATTCAACTGCACACATAATGGAATACACCAGTGATCCTATTCAAACAAAAACCATTGATTCCAAATTTACACACGAAGTAAAGGAACAGAGCCTCCGTCGGAGCGAAAACCTGATGCACAACAAAGAACAGCAACAACAATCGGCCTATTACAAAAAGTTGGGGGAAGTGATTAAAAATTACGAAGAGGTTCTTATCTTTGGGCCTACTGATGCAAAACTTGAATTGTTGAATGTGTTAAAGGCCGACCATCGTTTCGAAAAAATAAAAATCGAAACAAAACAGGCAGATAAAATGACGGAACACCAACAACATGCATTTGTAAAAGAACATTTTCAATACACTGATTTTAATTTAGTGAATTGTATTTCTCAATGGTGAACAAAAAGAAAATAATTGTTATAGGTGGTGGATTTGCAGGCATACAACTTGTACGAAAATTAGACGAACAACTGTTTGATGTTTTACTGATTGATAAAATTAATCACCACCAGTTTCAACCTTTATTTTACCAGGTGGCTACTTCACAAATAGAACCATCTACCATTTCATTTCCCCTGCGTAATATTTTTAATTACAAAACCAATGTGCAGGTCAGGCTGGCAGAGGTTTTAAACATTGATGCACAAACCAATAAAATAAACACCAGCATTGGCGATTATAAATACGATTACTTAGTCATTGCAATTGGTTGTACAACAAATTTTTTTGGAAATAAAGAAATTGACCGGCATTCGCTCACTTTAAAAAGCACATCCGATGCTATTGCTATCCGTAATCATATTCTGCAAACATTCGAAAAAATAATTTCAGCAAAAGAAGAAGAAAAAGAAAGTTTACTGAACCTTGTGATTGTGGGTGCAGGGCCTACCGGTGTTGAACTGGCCGGGGCTTTTGCAGAGATTAAAAAAAATATTTTGCCGAAGGATTACCCGGGAATTGATTTTTCAAAACTTCAAATCAGGCTGATTGAAGGAAGTCAAAACACCCTGAACAGTATGAGCGATAAGGCAAAAATTGTTTCTAAAAAGTACTTGCTGGAAATGGATGTTAACATACTGACCGAAACCTTTGTTAAAAATTATGATGGAGAGGTGTTAACATTGCAAAATGGAAACACCATCAAAACAAAAACGGTTATATGGGCAGCAGGTGTTACAGGTAATACCATTCAGGGCCTGCCTGAAAATTGTTTTGCAGCAGGCAAACGGATCAGGGTCAACAGAATTAACAGACTTATTGACCTGGAAAATATTTTTGCTGTGGGCGATATTGCCTTTATGGAAACTCCCAAATACCCAAAAGGCCATCCGCAATTAGCGAATGTTGCTATTAACCAGGCAAAAAACCTGGCAAAAAACCTAAAGAAGATAGCTGAAGGCAAAGCAAGCACAGATTATGAATACAAAGACCTTGGTTCCATGGCCACCATTGGCAGGAACAAGGCAGTGGTTGATTTTTCTTTTCTTCAGTTGAAAGGGTATTTCGCATGGGTGATATGGATGTTTTTACATTTAATGCTGATCTTAAGTGTAAGAAACAAACTGATTATTTTTATTAATTGGGCCTGGGCTTATATCACTAAAGACACTTCGCTTCGTTTGATTTTAACGCAAAATAAAAAAGACTAACGCTTTTTTTAAATAATTCTACTTCCCATAAAGCCCCGGTAAGGATCAGGGGTAAAGGTGTAGTGGGCTTGATCTTCAACGGGATTGCCCCCGGGATTATTCCCGCATTAATTTTGGCTTTTTATTTGAACTAATTTCTCAGTTAATCCAACAACGATGAAAACAATTTTGTTAATTGAAAACAACGCTGAAATGCTGGAAAATTTGACGGAGTACCTGGAAATGGAGGGCTTTAAAACCCTTGTAACAGACAATGGAAAAAGAGGACTTGAACTGGCCGGGGAATATTTGCCTGATTTAATTATTTGCGATGTTTTAATGCCCGAGATGAATGGTTACGAGGTGTTGCGTTTCTTACTGAAATCAGCTAAAACCAGCGAAATACCATTTATTTTCAGCACCTCTGTCTCCGAAAAAAACAACAGAACAAAAGCATTGAAATTGGGCGCTGATGATTATATCATCAAACCTTTTGAGTTGGAAACGCTGTTAAATATGGTAAAAACCTGTATAAAAACAGGAAGTAAAAGGTGCGCCTGCACGAAATAAAAGTAGTACAGCTTAGTATAATCTTCCAGCTTAGTGAGAAAATTACCATGAATTTCTATTTTATCCTCCATGAGAAAAAGGGACGAAATGTGTAAAATTTTCCCTGAAATGTGTAAAATTATACACCCACAATCGTTCACCTTTGTTATATAAAATTTTTCACCAAAGAGCGCAATCCTATACTTTACGCCGGGACTCTAATCGGAACCGATATCATTTTTTCAGCTTCCGGCTTATAAATTTAACTCAATACTATTTATGTATAAGCCAGAGAATCTAATCGTAACCGTGATCACTTTTTTGTCTCTTGTCTTTTAATTTTTGACTTATACCTTTTAACTTAATACCATGCCTTCAGTAGCAGCCGTATCTAAAATTGATTTCCCTTTTAAAGCTGACCAGCAGGAAGTAAAACAATTTGCAAAAAATTTATTTGAACCTTCTTTTCCCCAAATAGAAAGAATGTTGAGTGCTTTTGACAACACAGAAATAAGAACAAGAAATTTGTGCAGGCCGCTTTCTTATTATGCTGCCCCGCATACTTTTCAGGAACAGAATGCGGAATATATCCGGCTGGCACTTGAATATTCGGTACGGGCAATTGAAGAATGTCTTTCTGTTGCACAAATTATAAAGGGTGAAATAACAGACATTATTTTTGTTTCTACCACCGGACTTTCTACCCCCAGTATAGATGCGCTTATCATCAACGAAATGAGGCTCAACCGGAATATTAGCCGCCTGCCTGTTTTTGGTTTGGGTTGTGCCGGAGGAGTTGCCGGTTTTTCTAAAGCAAACACCCTGGCAACAGCAAACCCCAATGCAGTGGTATTGGTTGTAGCAGCGGAATTGTGCTCACTGACCTTTTTACGAAATGATTTCAGTAAAAGTAATTTCATTGGGGCAAGTTTATTTGCGGATGGAGTGGCTGCCTGTATTATTACCGGCGACAACTACAATAGCAGAACAAAAAACAGCATTACTTTGTTGGCTGCACAAAGTAAATTGTATTACGATACACTGGGTGTAATGGGCTGGGAATTTTTGGACACCGGCTTTAAGGTCTTATTTTCGCAGAACATACCCACGATCATCTCAGAAAATATTTACAACGACATTGCCTCATTTTTAGAACAATACCAATTGACAGTTTCAGATATGAAGAATTTTATTTTCCACCCCGGAGGAAAAAAGGTATTGACCGCTTATGAAGAAGCCCTGAGGGTAAAAGGGGATTTTTTAAAGAACACCAGGGAAGTAATGAACGACAATGGGAATATGTCGGGCCCGACTGTTTTATATGTACTGGAGCGGTTTTTTTCACAGGGATTTGAAAATGGATATGGTTTGATGGTGGCTATGGGTCCTGGCTTCTCAAGTGAAATGGTTTTACTTCAAATGAACAACAATTAAATGGTTTTTATTTTTTTTATTTCCTTTCTCATCCTTTTACGGATCGGGGAATTATTTCTTTCGAAAAAGAATGAAAAATGGTTGTTGAAGAATGGAGCCATGGAGTATGGGAGTAAACACTATCCCTTTATTGTAACACTTCATGTTTTATTCATTCTTTCATTGATGTTTGAATATTTTACACAGCAGGTTGTTTCTTACAGTTTAAGATTGCTCTGCTTTTATTTTGTACTTCTTTTGTTTAAAGCCTGGACAATCCGATCCCTGGGGAAATTCTGGAACACCAAAATTTATCGCATCCCTAAAATCCTCCTGATAAAAAAGGGCCCCTACAAAATCTTTAAGCACCCGAATTACATACTTGTAATTGCTGAAATTATTGTTATTCCACTGACCTTTCACCTGTACTACACCGCAATAGTTTTTACCCTGCTCAATGCAATTGTGCTGTTTGTGAGAATGAAGGAAGAAAATAAAGCTTTAAAATTTTAAAGGGAAACAAACTTCCGCCGCTGTGCCGGTTTTTAAACACAAAGGATTCAGGGCAAAGAGAGCAAAACAAAATATAAGAGACTGCCGGTTTTTGAATGTGTGAATAATGTAAATATTTTTAAAACAGTGTAACACTTCCTGGCATAAAAAACCGGAACATTGTTATACACATTTATTAATCATTAAAAATAAATCAAATGGGCGTAATTTTTTATAGCATAACAGGCCTCGCAATTGTTTTTTCATTCGCGTTCTTATTTCCCTACTTTGGCGGGCTTAAAGATGAATGGAAAAATAAGAAGGACAAACTTAGAAGACTGGAAAGGCTGATGGACCGGAATGAAGACAATAACCGCAAAGCAGAACACGAAGATTTTTTATTAAAGGAAACTGAAGCAGCCGATAACATGGATGTAAATACACCTATAGTATGACAAGGAAAACAAAAGGCCGGAAATCAAATCACCGGTAAAACGTGTGATATGTGTAAGATTCTTTTAGAAGTATGTAACGCTTTTGGTTTTGAATCCCCTCATCTTTGCCCTGTAATATTTACAAATCATTTTAAAATAAAAATTATGAACACACCAGAAAACAAAAACGACGGTACTTTTAAAATTACCGGAAATTGGGATGTACAATCAAAACAATTAAAAGAAAAATTCTCACAACTGACTGATGCAGACCTGAAGTATGAAAGTGGTAAAGAAAATGAACTGCTCAGCCGTGTTGAAAGCCGCCTGAATAAAAAACGAGACGAGGTAATTTCGATTATTAAAAAAGGACAAGCCGAAAAAGTTTGAGGGCCTGATTAAATGATTGCGTAATGCTGATAAGTTATGCGTCTACATTTAAAAAAGGCAGGAAAGGGACAGGAACTCTACAGCCTGTCCTTTTTTGTTTACACTAACTATTCGTGCATTCGTGACTGTAAATTTCGCCACGAATGCACGAATAAAATTTATAAATAGGGCTTTTAATTTATACAGGCAAGCCCATTTGCTATCCTCAATTAACAAGGAACCAATCACATTTCTTATGGAAAATTCAGAACTTGAAAAATCGAAAGCACACATCATTGCTGAAATTATTGAATATGTATCCAAAGCAGTGGTAAGTAAAACCATTATTAAAAAAACGACCGGGAATGTCACTGTTTCATCCTTTGATGCAGGCGAAGAGCTGGCCGAAAAAACGTCCCCTTTCGACAACTATATTCAAATAATTGACGGGGCTGCAGAGCTGACTATCAATGGGAAAATATACAAACTTAAACTGGGTGAAGGAATAATTATTCCCGCTCACTCAAGGCATTATTTTAATGCCAGCGAGCAGTTCAAAATGATTTCTACAATTATCAAAAGCGGTTATGAAGACGGGGTCTGACAGATACGTATTCAGTATGAATAGTGTTCTATAGAAAACAAAAATAAGTCTGTGTATAAATTCAGCTTAAACGTATTTTTTTGAAATTATACATCAAATACATGGTGAGTACCCGCTGTAAAATTGCGGTAAAGGAAGAGCTGAAAAAACTCGGCCTGCATTTTATTGTTGTGGATTTAGGGGAAGTAGAGATCATGGAAAATATTTCTGCAGAGCAACGGGGGCAACTGAATGCAGCTTTGCATATTTCCGGGCTTGAACTGATGGACGATAAGAGGGCGGTATTGATTGAAAAAATTCAAAATGTGATTACTGAAATGATACATTATTCGGACGAAGTGCCTAAGATGAATTATTCCGATTTTATCAGCGAAAAATTAAATTACGATTACACTTACCTGTCTAACCTCTTTTCGGAGGTAAAAGGCATTACCATACAGCAATTCATTATTATACATAAAATCGAAAGGGTAAAAGAATTGTTGTTGTACGATGAACTCAACCTGACTGAAATTTCCTACAAACTGCATTACAGCAGCGTGGCGCATTTATCCAATCAGTTCAAAAAAATTACAGGGCTCTCCCCTTCACATTTTAAACAGTTAAAAGACAAGCGAAGAAGCCCGATTGAAGAAATAGGTGCTGGTAACAACCAGTATTCAAATGGAATAAATAAAGACGCGGTCATGTTCACAAAGCCCTTGTAAAACAACTTATCAAAACAGAAATGACGAAAAGAAAAAAATCGGATGAGCTGGTGATTGCCAACAAAGAACTTGCCTTTCAGGGCCAGGAGAAGGAAAAACGTGCGGCAGAACTGATTATTGCCAACAAAGAACTTGTGTTTCAAAACGACGAGAAAGAAAAACGTGCGGCAGAGTTAATCATTGCCAACAAAGAGCTGGCTTTTCAAAACGATGAAAAAGAAAAACGCGCAGCAGAATTAATCATCGCCAACAAAGAACTGGCTTTTCAAAACGATGAAAAAGAAAAACGCGCAGCAGAATTGGTTATTGCCAACAAAGAACTGGCCTTTCAAAATGAAGAAAAGGAGGAACGTGCAGCAGAATTAAGGATTGCGAATTATGCCCGCAGTCTTATTGAGGCCAGCCTTGATCCACTGTTTACAATTAACCTGGCGGGAAAAATTATGGATGTAAACAATGCATCGGTAAACATAACCGGCGTATCGCGCGATAAATTAACCGGTACCGACTTTTTCGATTATTTTACAGAACCCGGTAAGGCAAGGGAAGGCTATCAGCAGGTTTTTGCCAAAGGTTTTGTAGCCGATTACCCCTTAACCATCAGGGATCATAAGCTGACCGATGTCTTGTTCAACGGTTCTGTTTATAAAGATGAAGAAGGAAAAGTATTGGGTGTGGTGGTGGTAGCGAGGGACATTACAGACCAAAAACGAATTGAAACAGAACTGATAGAAGCAAAAGTATTTGCAGAGCTGGCCACCGAAATTGCGGAAGAAGCAAAGAGCAAAGCAGAAAGCGCTACGCGGATAGCAGAAGACGCTGTGAAAGCAAAACAACAGTTTTTGTCCAATATGAGCCACGAGATCCGCACCCCCATGAATGCGATTATCGGATTTACCAAGGTGGTGTTGAAAACAGATTTATCGGCCAAACAAAAAGAATATTTAACCGCCATTAAAATGAGTGGCGATGCATTAATAGTATTGATTAACGATATACTTGACCTGGCAAAAGTAGACGCCGGAAAAATGACATTTGAACAAACCCCTTTCAAAATGGCCTTGTCCATTTCGGCTATGCTTCATTTGTTTGGTACAAAAATTCAGGAAAAAAACTTAGAATTAATTAAAGAATACGACAACAAAATTCCGGAGGTGCTGGTAGGTGACCCGGTTCGTTTGCACCAGATTATTTTGAACCTGGTAAGCAATGCCGTGAAATTTACAACCAAGGGGAAGATTACCGTAAGTGTTCATTTACTGAAAGAAGACGAGGAGAACGTGTACATTGAATTTGCAGTTAAAGACACAGGAATAGGCATAGCGAAAAATAAAATAGCAACTATTTTCGAAAACTTTCAGCAGGCATCCAGCGTAACTGCAAGGATATACGGGGGAACAGGATTGGGCCTGGCCATTGTTAAACAATTGGTGGAATCGCAGGGGGGAACCATTGATGTAAAAAGTAAAATGGATGAAGGTTCTACTTTTAGTTTTACCTTAAGTTTTCAAAAAACAAAAGCTGAAGCGGAGCTGGAAACGGAAATTATGGAATTGGATGCGGAAATTAAAAACATAAAAATATTGGTAGTCGAAGACATTGCGCTCAATCAGTTGCTGATGAAAACACTGTTGGATGATTTTGGATTTGAACGCGATATTGCCGCTAACGGAAAAATAGCCATCGAAAAATTACAAACCGAAACCTACGATATTATTTTAATGGACCTGCAAATGCCCGAAATGAATGGTTTTGAAGCCACAGAACACATTCGCAATAAAATGAATTCTAAAATTCCGATCATTGCCTTAACAGCTGATGTAACCACCGTTGACCTGGCAAAATGCAAAGCGGTGGGTATGAATGACTACATTGCAAAACCGGTTGATGAAAGGTTGTTGTACACAAAAATAGTAAGCCTGGTAAAAAAACCCGTTCCTGTAAAATCAAACGAACAAATGGAGAGCGGCAACAATCAAAATAAAAAATTAAAATGTATTGACCTGGATTTTTTAACTCACCGGACAAAATCAGACCCGAAACTGATGATGGAAATGATTTCGCTTTACCTGGAACAAACCCCGCCTTTAATACATACAATGAAACAAAGTTTACTGGATAAAGACTGGAAATCATTGTACGCAGCGGTGCATAAAATGATCCCTTCATTTTCAATTATGGGCATGAGTATTGATTTTGAAAACATCGCGAAAAAAGTCCAGGAATATGCCAGCACACAACAACAGACCGATGGAATCCCCGACTTGATATTGCAACTTGAAAATGTTTGCGCCCAGGCATGTTTGGAATTGGAAGAAGAATTTAATGTGATTAAAAGTGCCACCCATGAAAAATGAAAAATCTTTGATGGGCAAAGCCGAACCAATAAAACTTTTTTTGGTAGACGATGACGCCGTGTTTTTAAAATCGCTGGAAATTGAATTTCTGCAACACGCCGACTTTAGTATTGAAACCTATGCTAAAGGCGAGCTGTGCATGGAGAACCTATCGCACAACCCCGATGTAATTATTTTAGATTATCATTTGGACGGCATTGATCAGAATGCCATGAATGGCTTGGAAACATTGGATAAAATAAAAACCTTCAACCCGGATATTCCCGTGGTCATGTTGTCCTCTCAGGATAAAATTGATGTGGCCATTAATTGTATGCACCACCGGGCCTTTGATTATGTAGTGAAAAGTGAAACAGCTTTTATGCGCCTGCAAAAAATTATTACCACCATCTTCCGGTATAAAAAAATGGAAAAAGAATTGAAATGGTATATGGAGCGAATGTAAACTCCTTTCATCTTCAGTCACCACAACTGTTCGAAACCTTTTAACAGGCCGCTCCTACGGAGCTTGAAAGGCAATAATTTATTTTTTTTCTACCAACAGTTCGCCCCTCCGGGGCTTGCCAAAACCTTTTACCGCTCCGTTAGGAGCGTACTGTTGGTAGAAAAAGTCGATTCTAAAAGAATTAAACTCCGTAGGAGTGACCTGCATATAAGTGTTTTTATTGTTTCGAACAGTTATGCTCCTCCGGAGTCTTGATTTGAGCCTTAACTAAATGACATGGCCCGGAGGGGCGAACTGTTTATAGAAAAAATGTATCGTAGTCTTTCAAACCCTTCCAGTAGCCGAACCGACCCTTCCGTAAAAGGTACCGGGGTTTTGTTGCATCAAAGGCACAGCACCAAATACGTAAAGGCTGTAACATATTGCAAACGTTCTGTAACACTTACAAGTTGTTAAGCCACCATATTTGTAACAGAATTTAACCAGCTCCCAATTCAATTAAAATGAAAAGAACAAGAACATTTATTGCAACAGCCTGTATACTGTTCCATATACACGCTGTAATTTTTGCACAGGCTCCCAGCCTCGGAACGGCTGCTGATTTTGTTTTGTTTTCTTCAGACGGTGCGGTGAGCAATGCAGGAATTTCACAGCTTACAGGCAATATAGGCACGAACAATGGTTCAAGTACTGCTTTCGGAAACGTAAACGGTGTGATGCACGACAACGATGGTGCAAGCGCTCAGTGTTCAGCGGATTTACTGATTGCATACAATCAGTTAAACAGCACGGTTCCTGTTTTTTTTCCTGCACCTTTGTTGGGGAACGGGCAGGTGCTGTACCCTGGTGTATACTCCATATCCGGTGCGGCCACACTTAACGCCGGTCTTACTCTGGATGCGCAGGGCAATTCAAATGCAGTATTTATTTTTCAGATACAAGGTGCATTTTCTACCAACGCTTCTTCTAAAGTTCGTTTGATGAATGGAGCGAAAGCCTGTCGTGTGTTTTGGAAAGTAGAAGGTTTAGTCAGCATGGCTGCAGGAACCACCATGAGGGGAACTGTGGTTGCCAACAATGCAGCAATTAATATAAGCACAGGCGACACCCTTGAAGGCAGGGTATTGTCTACGAACGGGGCCATTACCGTTGACGGGGTACTGGCCTATACACCCATCGGTTGTGGAAGCCCGGTTCTTAACGGGCCAACAGCACCTGTACTTGGCGGAGCCTCCTGTTACGCTATATTTTCATCCAATGGTGCAGTTTCCAATACCGGTGTAACACAGGTTACCGGCGATGTTGGCAGCAACAATGGTTCTGCTACGGGTTACAATCCATTGTTGGTAACTGGTACTGTTCACCCTGTTCCTGATGGATCAACGGCACAATGCGCAGCCGATTTATTAAGTGTTTACACTTACCTGAATACATTGGTGCCGGATATTGAATTGTTGTACCCGGTGCAATTCGGAAACAACCTGATCCTTACACCACACACATACCTCCTGAACGGAGCTGCAACCTTAACAGATACACTTTACCTGAATGCACAGGGCAATGGCAATGCAGTATTTGTTATTCAGATCAATGGCGCACTTACTACAGGTACTTATGCAAAAGTAAAGTTGGTGAACGGAACACAGGCCCAACATGTGTACTGGAAAGTGGAAGGTGCCGTAAGTTTAAACAACTACGCTATTTTTTGCGGAACGGTGATTTGCAACAACGGGGCTTTGGCGGCCATAAACACAGGCGTTGTGCTCAATGGCCGCGCCTTAACCACCACGGGTGCTTTAACTACCGCGGCAATGAATGCGGTTGCTACTATTACTTCTTCCAATTGCGCAACAATGGATGTTTCACTTCCTGATCGGGAAATTACAACTGAACTGTTTAGTATTTATCCAAACCCTTTTACCACTTCCACGAACATAACAATAAGTAATGAAGGGCCAATTAATAAAATCAATCCGCCCGGGTTAAGGATATACAATGTATGGGGAGCAGAGGTGCTGAACACCACTGTAACAAAAAAAGTGAATACACTTGATACAGGCCACCTTCCTGCGGGGGTTTATTTCTATAAAATACTCAGCAACAATAAAACAATACAGGCAGGCAGACTAATTGCAGTGCAGTAATTTGAGACAGAACAACCGATGTGTGAAGGATGTAACTTATTGTAAAAAATCTGTAATACTTATCCCCTTTTACCTGCTCATCTTTGTCCTGTGGAAATTAATTCACACTAAAAAAAGAAACCATGAAAAACACAACTGAACTGAAAGGAAACTGGAACGAAACCAAAGGAAAGTTAAAACAAAAATTTGCCGCACTAACCGATAATGATTTATTGCTGGAAGAAGGCAAGCAGGATGAACTGTTAGGCAAGTTACAAGTCAGGTTGGGTAAAACAAAAGAAGAAGTGCAAAAACTTATTGCCACATTATAATATCCAATCCGGATAAATTAAAATACAAACCAAATTAAAACCAATTAACATGAAAAGATCAATTATGACAACAGTAGCGTTCACATTTATAACAGGTGCAATTTTTATGGGCTGCAACAGCCCGGCCGAAAAGGTTGAAAATGCGCAGGACAATGTTGTAAAAGCAAACCTGGCTTTAGACAAAGCGAATGAGGAATATGTGGAAGACATTGAAAATTACAGAAAAGAAACCGCAGACAAAATTTTATTCAACAACCAGAGCATTGCTGAATTTAAAGCAAGAATAGAGCATGAAAAAAGAGATGCGAGATACGATTACAATAAAAAAATTGCAAACCTGGAACAAAAAAACAGCGATATGCAAAAGAGAATGAACGATTACAGAGCAGAAGGAAAAGAGAAATGGGAATTGTTTAAAGCAGATTTTAACAGAAGCATGGATGAAATGGGGGAAGAATTAAAAGAATTGAATCAAAAAACACAAAAAAGTAAATAGTTTAAAAATCAATAAAACAATTTAACACATGAAACCAAAAAATAAAAGCCTGGAGCCATCGACGACCAAAAAAACTTCGTCTGCTGCCGATAAAACAGTACCGGATAACGATGCGGATAAAACCGGAACAGATACCAATTCGGATAAAACTCAAATCCCCGGTACAAAAAACGGGAAGAGCGAAAGTAAATTCGATAAACCGGGAAGAGAAGCGAACCCCGACACTACAGGCATAGATACCAATTCGGATAAAACCAAAAAGGAAAGCCTGGCCAGCAGGCTCTCAACTGCAATATTTATAAAGACGCAAACTACAGGGGAAACAGGCGCTTCAATTAATTAACGAAATAATTAAAACAACAAACATGGGAAATTTATTGTACATCGTCGCGGTAATACTTGTTATCAGCTGGGCTATTGGTTTCATCGGGTATGGAACCGGAGGAATTATTCACCTCTTACTCGTCATCGCGCTAATTGCTGTTATACTACGAATCATTCAGGGCAAAAGCATTAATTAATTGTATTACGGACTGATAAAAAAAGATTGCTTAATTAATTATTCACACTTCACACTTTATCAAATGAGCGCACAGGGACTTAATCTGTTTATAGTAGACGACAACCCGTTAATGGTAACAGGGCTACGCAATTACCTTGATAAGAGATTCAACAACGACCTTAGCATCTCTGTGTTTTATACGGGTGCAAGCCTTCTTGAAAAAGTAGACAAAGACACGAACATTGTTATTTTGGATTATTACCTCGAGGGCGAAAACGGAAACGATATACTGAAGGCCATTAAAATTATCAACCCTGAAACAAAGGTCATCATGTTGTCTTCCAACGAAGAGATCGGAATTGCAATCGATTGTTTCAGGAAAGGGGCCACCGATTATGTTGTAAAGGGAAGGAAAGCCTGGAGAAAAGTAGCTTCGCTTGTATACAGTATGATCACGTACCCGGTAAGGATCATGGTAAAAGAATTTAAGGTCCGTAAATACCTTGCCATATTTCTGTTGACTTTTATCATCACCGGAATAATTGTCTATTCTGTATTAAAGTTTGTTTATTAAAATAATCACATCAATTTCTTTACTCAAAAACCCTTAAAAAAATGAAAAAATTAATTACCTGTACTGTTATCTGTATTGTAACAAGCCTGGTGTTTTCTTCCTGTATGTCGAATATGTCAATTACCAAACGCCACTATACCGATGGTTATTACATTGCACACAACAAAGGAAAACAGACCGGACTTTTGCCAAAGGAAGAAAAAACAATTCCGGCTAAAAAAAGAATGCCTTTGTATTTTGTGCAGGATGAAGCGCAGCAAAATACTACAGACAGGCATTCTACCCAGCTTGCACTTGCAGCGAAGGCTGTTGTTAAAACAAGAACAGAACATGAGCCGGTAGCGATGCAAACCCGGCAACAAGCACCCGGCAGTAAGGAGGCAACTGTTGAAAAACCGGTGATGCACATTCAATCCGGTTTGCCGGAAACAACTCACCTGAATAACAATGCTGCAGCCGGCGAGGGTTTAAGTTTATTGTGGGTGGTGATTGTAGTGATCTTAGTCTTATGGGTAATTGGTTTTTTAGCGGGTGGCTTTGGCCTGGGAGGACTCATCAACCTGTTGCTGCTGATAGCCTTAATATTATTGATTTTGTGGTTGTTGAGGATTGTGTAAACATAAATGATTAAAACAAAACCTAAATAAAAATTTAAACCTTAAAATGAAAAAGAAATGAAAAAATTAATTATTGTTAGCGGCTTCATGAGTTTGTTTGCAGGAACAACAAAAGCACAGAATGTTACGGAAGTCTTACAACCTGCTTACCACGTAGTAGAATTCGGTTTTCGTTTTATGCCCACCTTTTCTGCATTCGACATGACGACGTCTTCGGGAGGAACCATTAAAGGAGAAGTCACACTCGGATATGGAGTTGGGGCTTTGCTGGCGGTCAATTTATCCAATCACATTGGAATACAGGGGGAAGTAATTTACAATTCGCTTTCACAAAAGTACAAAGACCAAAACCTGAACCGTGAAATTAAGGTCCAGTACATTAACATACCTTTATTGTTCGCATTGAACACAGGCAAGTCAAATCCTGTTAATTTAAACCTGGTGATCGGGCCTCAAATCGGAATGAACATCGGATCAAGCATCACTTCATCCGGCAGCGGCAACTCAGATACCCTGGTAACTGTGCTGGCAACTAAAAAAAGCGACTTCGGTTTTGCATACGGAGCAGGCCTTCAATTCGCCTTGAATAAAACCCGTACCATTCATCTTGCCACAGGTTTCCGCGGTGTTTATGGCTTTGTAAACATCAGCAACACTGGCCAGGCTACCTCCGGCAATTCCTATTACATTCTCGACCGGGCAAGCGTTCGAACCATGTCGGCTTATGTTGGAATTACCTTTTCATTCTGATAAACAAACACCCTAAAACAATCACAAATGAAAAAAATGATGATGAAGGTACTGTGTATGCTTGTGATAATAAGCTGTACATTGTCAGCCCAGGAAACCACCTCTCCCGAAAAGTATGGCAAAACACTGAACCTGGGTATTGGGTTGGGCTATTATGGATACGTGGGACACACCATGCCTGTGCTGCATGCCGATTTTGAGTTTGATGTAGCGAGAAATTTTACACTGGCCCCGTTCGTTACTTACTACTCCTATCAAAATTATTATTACTGGGGAAACCCAAATGCCCCTTACAAGGATTATTATTACCGTCAGACAGTCGTTCCAATTGGAATTAAAGGGTCGTATTATTTTGACCAGTTGCTCAGGGCCGGTTCAAAATGGGACTTTTACCTGGCAGGTTCTTTGGGATTTGCCATCCGTACTACAACCTGGGAAAGTGGATATTATGGCAATACCACTATTCAAAATGGTGCAGGCGGATTGTACCTCGATGGACATATAGGCGCAGAGTACCATCTGAATAACAAAGCAGGCTTGTTCCTGGATCTTTCATCTGGTGTATCCACCTTTGGAGTGGCGATACACTATAATTCTAAATCTTAATAAATCACTTACACAAAAAACTATTCAAAAATGAAAGCCCTGAAAAAAATCAACCTGTTTGCTGTCCTGCTTGCCGGACTTATGATGTCCACCGTTCAAAGTTGCAAAAAGTACCCTGAAGGACCGGCCATCAGTTTCCATTCCAGAACCGAACGGGTGGCCAACACCTGGAAAGTAGACAACTATAAAAAGAACGGAAACGATTACACCTCTCTAATGGCCGATTATTCTGAAACATATACCAAAAGCGGAGCTTACTCTTATTCATTAGGAAGTATTTCCGGAACAGGTACCTGGGAATTTCAGAATAATGACAAGGAAATTAAACTGACCGGCATTAGTAATCAGAAAACATACGTTTTGGTTATCTTAAAATTAGAAGAAAAGGCATTCTGGTATTATTACATGGATGGTAATGATAAAAAAGAATTTCACATGGTTCAACAATAAATTAATTATCTACAAAAAACAAAAAAATGGAAAATTTAAACAACTCAGGAAAAGTGATTGGCGCATTGCTCGTTGGTGCTGCAATAGGTAGTGTATTGGGAATTCTTTTTGCGCCAGACAAAGGAAGCGAAACCCGTAAAAAAATTGCCGGTAAAACGGATGATTTTACCAAGTCATTAAAAGAAAAATTCAACGCAATTTTAGAAGAAGCAAAAAAAGAGTTTGAAGCTGCAAAAGAAAAGGCCAGCGAATTTGCCGGGAATGGAAGTGGCAAATAAAGCCGGGGAATTATTTTTATCCTTAACATTTTAACCGTACAACATGGAAGATCAGGCAGCACTTATAGAAACCCTTTTCGAAAAAACAGAGCAGTATACAAGGAACAGCGTAGACTTATATAAATTAAAAGCCCTTGACAAATCTGCGGATGTGATTTCAAATTTAAGCACCCGGCTCCTTGTTCTTGTGTTTGCTGCTTTGGTTTTTCCCATGTTTAATATGGCAATAGCCTTGTGTATTGGTGAGTCTCTGGGGAAATTGTATTATGGCTTTTTTATCCTTACGGGGTTCTATGCACTTGCAGGAATGGTTCTTTACATCTTTCGTAAAAGGTGGATAGGAATACCCTTGCGGAACTATATCATTAAACAGGTAGTGGGTAGCGAGTAGTAAGTACTGCAACAATATCTATCAATATCAATTAATCTCCACCAATCTCCAAAATGGAAACCAGCACGGCATTAAAGCAATTGATTTTGTTAAAAGAAGCGGAACGCGAAGCCGAAGGGAAATTACTTAAAGCGCATTTTCGCCGGACTTACGAAAGCCTGAAACCAATGAATATCATGAAGAGCACTTTTAAGGAAATCGTTTCGGCCCCTGATTTAAAAACGGATGTTATAAATGCAGCTATTGGATTTTCAACCGGATTTGTTGCTAAGAAAATTTTACTTGGCGAAACACACAACCCGTTTGCAAAACTAATAGGCTTTGTTGTGGAAATGCTGGTGGCGAATAAAGTTGTAAAAAATGCGGAGGGAATTAAATCATTGGGGAGCCTGATCCTGAAAAAGATAATGAAGCGGCAGGACGATTTGAAAAAATAAAATGGACAATTCTTTTAAAATACCTTTTTATGCTAAAGCAGCTTTAATTTCCATTGGCATTTTTGCTTTTGGTTTTATTATGCACCTTGGCCAGCACATTATTATCCCAATTGTATATGCAACAATCGTTGCTGTTTTATTGAACCCCTTAGTGAATTATTTAACCCTTAAAAAAATCAACAAAGTTGTTTCCATTTCAATTGCTGTGGCCCTGGCAGTTTTTGTGGTACTGGGGATCTTGTACATCGTTTCTTCGCAGGTTACTATGTTCAGCGATACCTACCCCCAGCTGAAAGAAAAATTTAATACAACAAGCAACGAATTTGTACAATGGGTTTCGGAAAAATTCAACATACGGAAATCAACAATAAATGCCTGGATCAAAGAAACACAAAGCGAAGAGATGAGCCATTTTGCGATTGGGGAAAAATTAACTGCCGCCGGGCAAATAATGATTACCACCATGTTGTTACCCGTTTATTTATTTATGATCCTTTATTACAAACCCCTGCTGCTCGATTTTATCCGTAAACTTTTTCGTTCCGAACATCACCTTACTGTGGTAGAAGTGTTGGTCAACACCAAAAAAATTGTTCAAAGCTATTTAACAGGGCTTTTTTTCGAAATGATGATTATTGCAGTATTGAATTCAACAGGGCTTTTGTTATTGGGTATTGATTATGCAATCATTCTGGGAATTACAGGGGCCATTGTCAACATCATTCCCTATATCGGTGGCATCATTGCCATCGCCCTGCCCATGCTTATTGCCTTTGTTACAAAAGATTCGCTGAGCTACTCTGCACTTGTTTTTGTGGTATATATTTTTATTCAGTTTATCGACAACCATTACATCATCCCAAAAATTGTGGCCTCAAGGGTGCAGATCAATGCACTCATTTCAGTTGTCGTAGTACTTATCGGCAATGCTCTCTGGGGTATTCCGGGCATGTTTCTTTCCATTCCCTTAACAGCCATTGTCAAAGTTATTTTCGATCACATTGAGCCCTTAAAACCCTGGGGATTTTTATTGGGCAACATTGTCCCCACGGCTTCCAAATTTTCTTTTATCAAACAAAAAATCAGTTCACATCTATAAACTTAATTGATACCCAACTGCATGAAAACAAACATTGGAATTTCTGAAAAAAATTTAAAACTCAGCGCAGCACTCTTGTCAACTGTTTTGGCCAACGAGATGACCCTGTACATTAAAACCAGAAAAGCGCACTGGAACGTAACAGGCGAAAGTTTTATGGAACTCCATAAACTATTTGAACACCATTACAAACAATTGGAAGAAGCGATAGATGAAATTGCAGAACGTATTGGCAAACTTGGTGAGAGAACCATCGGGACTATGAACGAGTTTTCAAAATTATCCACCATCAAAGAAAACCCGGGGAAATATTTTCATGCCAAAGAAATGATCCAGGAATTGCTGAAAGACCATGAAACAATTATTATTCAATTGCGCAAAGATGTGAACGACTGTGCAGAAAAAAGCAAGGATGCAGGAACAGCCGATTTTTTGACCGGCCTGATGGAGCAGCACGAAACAACGGCCTGGGTGCTGAGGAGGTATTTGAATTAATTCAAAGTTCAAAAATTAAAATTCAAAGCGTGATATGGTAATAAAAAAGATAGTGGGGCCTTCGGAAAGGCTTTATCTAAGTGCTTTAAAAGGTTTTTTCGAAGAAGTTGCACAATTAACACTGTTCACTTTACGGTTTTTTAAACAGGCCCTTCAACCACCCTACGAGTTCAATGAATTACTGAAGCAATCTTATTTAATAGGTTACAAGTCCCTGCCGCTGATTGCAATTACAGGCTGTATCATGGGCCTTGTTTTAACCATACAATCGAGGCCTACACTGGCTGAGTTTGGTGCAGAATCCTGGTTGCCCGCAATGGTAGCCGTTTCCATCATCCGCGAAATTGGCCCCGTCATTACTGCTTTAATATTTGCCGGAAAAGTAGGATCAGGTATCGGCGCCGAACTGGCTTCGATGAAAGTAAGCGAGCAGATAGACGCCATGGAAGTATCGGGCATCAATCCATTCAAATACATTGTAGTGACCCGTGTTGTATCGGCCACCTTCATGCTACCTGTATTGGTAGTAATGGCAGATGCCATCGCCCTGTACGGTGCATACATCGGAGTGAACCTGAAAGGAGAGGTGAGTTTTCACCTGTTCTTTTTACAGGTGTTTGAAAAACTCACCTTCACGGATGTTTTTCCGGCCATCATTAAAACGTTTTTCTTTGGATTTGCTATTGCACTCATTAGTTGTTACAAAGGTTATAATTCCAATAAAGGGACCGAAGGAGTGGGCGTGGCGGCTAATTCTGCCGTGGTGTACGGGTCTTTGGCTGTATTTATTTTAGACATGGCAGCTGTTCAGATAAGCAGCCTTTTTAGTTGATTGCAAATGGAAACGATTGTAGCAGACATAACAAACTTAAAAAAGGCATTTGGCAGCAACCATGTCCTGAAAGGCATTGATTTAAAAATTGAAAGGGGTGAAAACCTTGTCGTACTTGGTAAATCGGGAAGCGGAAAATCGGTGCTGATAAAATGCTTAGTGGGTTTAATTGAACCCGATGAGGGCAAAGTTATTTTATTTGGCAAAAATGTTTTTGAATTAAACGATGAAGACTTAAATGCCTTAAGAAAAAAAGTAGGTTTTCTGTTTCAAAGTGCGGCCCTGTACGACTCGATGAGCGTAAGAGAAAACCTGGAGTTCCCCCTTCGCGGTTTAAAATTAAAACAAAAGGAATTGGACGAACGGGTTGCTTCAACATTAAAAAGTGTGGGCCTGGAAGATGCGATTGATCAGATGCCCTGCGGGCTTTCGGGCGGTATGCGAAAAAGGGTGGGCCTGGCGCGTACATTGATGTTAAACCCGGAAATAATTCTATACGATGAACCCACCACGGGCCTTGACCCTACTACATCAAAAGAAATAAGCCGGCTGATTTTGGATGTACAGAAAAAATACAGCGCCGCTTCTATTATCATTACACACGACGTGGAATGTGCCCGCATTACAGCCAACCGTATGATGATAATTAAAGACGGAACAGCTTATTGCGAAGGGACTTTCGAAGAACTGGAAACATCAAAAGACGAATGGGTGCGCTCATTCTTTAAATAATAGTTTAATAGTAAAACAATGAAAAAAACAACAGGGCATAAAGTAAGGCTGGGGATTTTTATTTCCCTGGGCTTCGCACTATTTATTGCAGGAATATATTTTATCGGCCAAAAACAACAGTTGTTTGGAAACACCTTTCATGTAAATGGAATATTTAAAGACATAAGTGGTTTGCAGGTGGGCAACAATGTCCGGTTTTCGGGTATCAACGTGGGGATTGTCGAAAGCATTCAGCAAATAAGTGATTCAACAGTAAAAATAGACATGTTAATTGATGAGCGCAGCCGGAAGTTTATGAAAAAAAATTCAAAAGCAATTATTGGCTCTGATGGTTTGATGGGAAATAAAATAGTGTTGATCGTACCGGCAACAATAGGTAAAAAAGCACTGGTGGATAATGATACAATTGAAACGTTCAGGGCTGTGAGCATGGATGATATTTTAATAAAAGTAAAGGTAACCAGCGACAACGCTGCAACTATAACAGCGGATCTTTCAGCTATTATTGGCAGCATTCGTGAAGGAAAAGGAACCATTGGAAAATTATTTATGGACAGCACCTTTGCTCAAACATTAGACCAGACCCTGGTGAATATTAAACAGGGTGCAGGGGGGTTTAAACAAAACATGAATGCCGCCAGCCACAATGTATTGCTGAGGGGCTTCTTTAAGAAAAAAATAAACCCCAAAGAGAAGCGGTAAAAGTGTGAATGATGTAAACTGTTCCCCGACTTGTGTAATACTTTCGTGAAGATCGACACGCATCTTTGTGCAAATAATTTAATTCTATAAAAATGAAAAACAAAATTTTAACCGCTGCGCTGACAATAGTATTGGCAGTTGCAGGTTCTGCCACATTTGCACAAACAAACAAAAAAGCTGAAGAAGCCAGAAAAGATGTAGCCGAATCGCAAAAAGATTTAAGAGAAGCGAAAATAGATTCTGCTGCCGATTTTCAAAAATTTAAAAATGAAGCTGAACTCAAGATCAGTGACAACCAGGTAAAAATAAAGGAACTAAAAGCAAAAAAGCTGACCGGTACTAAAGAAAAGAATGAAAAATACGATAGAAAAGTTGCAGCCTTAGAGAAAAAAAACAACGACCTGAAAAGGAAGATTGAAAAATGCGACGGTACAAAAACAGCCATGTGGCCCTCGTTTAAACGCGAGTTTACACATGACATTGATGAGTTGGGAAATGCCATCAGGGATATAGGTGTGAATAATATGAATTAATAAAAGAATACTATCAATTCTTACCAATACTTAATTTTAACCAAGGTGTATATAAAACGGCCCGGCTGTTTTATATACACCTTTAAATTAGTTCATCATGAAAAAATATTTATTTATTCTATTCGGCTTTAGCCTTGTTTTTTTTTCCTGCGTTTCGAAAAAAAAATTGCACAACGAACAAAAAAGGGTGCAAAACTTAAAGACCGATAGCATAGGCACGCATTCTAATTTAAACGACTGCAATATAAAAGTAAGCAGTCTGGAAGCCGAAAAGGCAGAAATACAAAAGAACCTGCTCAACCTTTCATCCAGCTCTCAAACCACCATCGAAAATTCTAAAATGACCATTGCCGAACAGGCCAGGCGCTTAAAGGACCTTCAAACGCTTATTCAATCGCAGAAAGACATTTTAAGCAAACTTAAAAAAACAATTGCAGACGCACTGATTAATTTTAAACCCGATGAATTAAGCGTGGAGCTCAAAGACGGAAGGCTTTATGTATCGTTACAGGAAAAATTATTATTTAAATCGGGAAGCGCCGTGGTGGACCCAAAAGGAAAAGAGGCATTGCAAACATTAGCAACTGTACTCACGACCACACAGGACATCAGTGTAATGATAGAAGGCCATACCGATAACGTGCCGGTAAAAGGAAAATACGAAGACAACTGGTCATTGAGTACAGCCCGTTCAACTGCTATTGTGCGTATACTGACTGCCGATTACAAAGTGGATGCACATACCATTATTGCATCGGGCAGGGCAGAGTTTTACCCGGTGGCCGATAATGCAACAGTTGATGGAAAAGCAAGGAACAGAAGAACAGAAATTATTTTATCGCCCAACCTCAGCGAATTGTTTAAATTGCTGAATCAATAATTTAAACGGGCAGCAACCAATACTTTTGTTGTAATGATTAATTACACAATTATTGCAACAAATTTAATTATTGTTCGCAGGCACTTGCCGGAGTAATATTGATGCCTTTAACTTTGTTCTTTAAAAAATAATGCGATTTCTTTTCCGGATGTTTTAAACGAGGCCTTTCAAATGTGGCCAATTGCATTTTAAGCGATTCCAGGTATTGTTCGAAATCAAGTCTGGTAATTCTTTTTTCCCTGCCCGATAAAAACAAAGGCGTTTCGTCTAAGTGAATATACAATTCAGGAAATTCTTTTTGAATTGTTGCCGTTAATTCAAAAATTTTATTTGTTTGTTCAGCGCCTTCTTTGAAGTCTGTAGATTTAGTCTTGTGTTGCACGGGGGTTTGGATTTTAGCAGGCTTGGAATTTTATAGTTGGAAATTAGCATTTTCTTTCATCGCGCCTTGTTGTATGTTCCTTGGCATGTAATGTGGATGACAAATTAGCTCCATTTTAAGCCGCCGCTGTTACATGTTTAAAGAATTAACTTACATCTTTCCCACTTTTGTTGAGAGTTGGCCCACGTTTTCCACAATTATACCCGGAAGCTAAGTCAGACTGAAAAATATTTACACTAAAAAATAGGTATAAATACGTAGTTTGTTTAAGTGTAAATACTGATTTTTTTTTTCGATTTATGATTTATTATTGTTTGTTATATGCGGAGAAATAACAAAACACTTAATTGCATTCTTAATAACGGTAGTTATTATAGAAGAAAGGAGGAGCCTTCAAAGGGCAGGTCCGGAAGAAAGCAAGCTGTCCGGCGCTTCTGTTTAGCTCTCCTTTTACTATCAGGACTAATACTGCTCCCTGATTTTTCAATGGCCCAGGTAAATGACACAATACAGGCAGTCAGCGCATTAAAAAAATTAAGCCTGGAGGAATTAATGAACATTGAAGTAACTTCCGTTTCCATGCGCCCCGAAAAACTAACAGAAGTAGCTTCTGCCGTGCAGGTCATCTCAGGAGAAGAGATGCGAAGGTCGGGTGTAACAAGGCTGCCTGAGGCTTTGCGCCTGGCCTCCAATGTTCAGGTGGCACAAGCCAATTCGCACGATTGGGCCATTACCGCAAGGGGTTTCAACGGCCTGCCATCGGCGGGAGGTATATTAGCCAACAAGTTACTTGTAATGATAGATGGCCGCTCTGTTTACAACCCGCTTTTTGGAGGAGTGTACTGGGATGTTCAAAACGCAATGCTGTCTAATATAGATCACATTGAGGTGGTGAGCGGGCCGGGCGGAACACTATGGGGCGCCAATGCTGTAAACGGAGTGATTAACATAATAAGCAAAAGTGCAAGGGAAACGCAGGGGGTATTTGCCTCGGCCACGGGAGGTTCACTTTTACAGGATCAGGTGGAAGTGAGGTACGGCTTTCGTTTGGATTCAACTATTTTTTGCAGGGTATACGGGCAGCGTTTTGATCAGAAAAATACAACAATGGCCAGCGGAAAAAGCGCCCTCGATGCATGGAATATGACACAGGGGGGATTTCGTATGGACTACTACCCTTCAAAGAAAAGCACCCTGAGTTTGCAGGGTGATTTATACAGCGGTGTTGAAAACAGCCTTGCTAAGGTAAACAACACCAATGGACAAAATGCAGTGGCCCACTTTACCCATCTTTTTTCAAACGAATCGGATATTCATGTAAAGGTGTATTTTGACCGCACCTGGCGGACAACACCCAATTCGGCCAAACCTTTTTTTTATGAACTCAACACTTATGATATAGATGTTCAGCATCGTTTCCCCATAGGCAGCCGTCAAAGTATACTGTGGGGCGGGGCTTACCGTTTACAACAGGATAAAACAGCCGGTTCCTTTATTCCGAAAAACAGGGATATGCCCCTGCTTAGTTGTTTTGTTCAGGATGAAATTACACTTGCTCCGGAACGACTAAAAATGACAATCGGGAGCAAGTTCTTCAACAATGTTTTTTCAGGCTTCGAAGTTCAACCCAGCGCCCGCCTGGCATTAACGCCGAATAAAAAACACACGATATGGTCCTCTGTTTCGCGTGCAGTGCGTATACCAAGCCGTTTTGATTCAGATATTACAGTAACCCCTGTTAAATTCCGTTCAGAAAAAGTAATTGCTTATGAACTGGGTTATCGTACAAGGCCTGTAGACCAACTGCTGCTTTCGTTTTCCACTTTCTATAATAAATACAACGATTTGCGCAGCCTTGATTCTACCTCCAATACCCAGTTCCCGATTATATTGGCCAACAGCCAGGCCGCTGAGTCATGGGGCCTGGAATTCTCAGCCACATTTCAGGTCAATGGGGCCTGGCGCTTACGCGGGGGCTATACCCATTTCGAAAAACACATTTATCCGGTTAGCACTAAAGTTTTACCGGTAAGTGTGGCCTTTGAGGGCGTTGACTCAAAAAATCAATTCATGCTTCAGTCCATATTGGATTTGCCAGGCACTATACAGTTGGACCTGGTAAGCCGTTATATAGATGCCCTGCCCGCCATAGCTGCCAATATACCCGGTGTTCCGGCTTATTTTACTTTTGATATAAGGCTGGCCCGGCAGCTGAATCCTTTTGAAATTTCACTGGTTGGACAAAACCTGCTGGAAGATGAACATGCCGAAACCGGCTCTTCAAAAATACCACGAAGCTTTTACGGAAAACTTACATGGCAATTTTAAAAAAAATAACAGGTAGTTTTCACATGGCTTTGCTGTTGGTATGCAGCACTGTTTTTTTGTCTGCCCAAACAAGCGTTACCCGCGAATACCAGGTAAAAGCGGCTTTCATATTCAATTTTACCCAGTTTGTTGAATGGCCCGAAAATTCTTTTTCAGGCAATCAGTCGCCATTGATAATAGGTGTTTTGGGACAAAACCCTTTTGGCTCTTTTCTGGAAGAAACAGTTTTGGGCGAAAAAATGAACGGCCACCCTTTAATCGTTAAATATTATAACAACGTAGAAGAAGTAAAATCCTGCCACATCCTGTTTGTGAACCTGCCCGAAACAAACAAAGAAGAAGAGGTGAATGCAGCCTTAAAAGGCCGGAGCATTCTTACGGTAAGTGATGCCCCAGGGTTTATGCAGGCAGGGGGCATGATCAGGTTCTTTACTAAAAATAACAAAATACAGTTTCAAATCAATCTTGAGGCAACCAAATACGCTAACCTCGTCATTAGTTCAAAACTATTGAGGCTGGCCGAAATCTTTACGTCCGGTAAAAAATAAGCGCACCATGTTGTTCAAAGACCTGCCAATACAAAAAAAACTGATGGGAGTAATTATTCTCATCAGCGGCATAGTATTGCTGGTAACCTGTGCCGCTTTTTTTACTTACGAAGTTTTCACATTCCGGCAGACGACAACAAGGCAGCTGTCGACCCTGGGCGAAATTATTGCAACCAACAGTACAGCTGCATTGGTATTTGACGACCAGAAAAATGCCAACGAAATATTAGCAGCCCTTAAGGCCGAACGTCACATTACCCTTGCCGGCCTTTATAATAAAGAAGGGAAATTATTTGCCCAATACCCTGCGGCTACCCTCCCCGGAGCCTTTCCACCGCTGCCCGGAAAAGAAGGGTACCGTTTCGAGAATTCTTACCTGCTGGGATTTCAGCCTGTAACACAGGGTGGCAAACACCTCGGTACCCTTTACCTCAAATCGGATATGAATGCCATGTATGAGCGGCTCTGGCTATACAGCGGCATTACCGTGCTCGTCATCATTGTTTCCTTTCTGCTGGCTTATGTACTTTCCAAAGCCCTTCAAAAAAGAATTTCAATACCTATTCTTTCCCTGGCCGAAACAGCCAAAGCCATTTCCGACAGGCAGGATTATTCAGTCCGGGCCACAAAACTAAGCAACGATGAACTGGGCGCGCTGACCGATGCACTGAATCAAATGCTTACACAAATTCAAAAACAAAACCTTGAAATAACATCATTTAATCAGCAACTGGAGCAAAAGGTAACGGAACGCACCAATGAGCTTCAGCTTGCCAACAAGGAATTGGAATCGTTCACGTATTCAGTGTCGCATGATTTACGTGCGCCTTTAAGAGGGATTAACAGTTATACAAAAATTCTGGAAGAAGATTATGTAGATAAATTAGACAATGATGGAAAAAAAATTATTGAAGTTATTTTAAGAAGCTCAAAAAGAATGGGCGAATTAATTGATGACCTTCTCGCTTTTTCGAGATTGGGCCGGAAAGAAGTTACCAGGAACGACATTCACATGGATGCGCTGGTAAAAGGCGTAACGGATGATTTTATGTTGATTTCGGTTAAAAATAATATCGAAATTAATATACAGCCCTTGCTCCCCGCAGTGGGCGATCAGGCCTTGGTAAAACAGGTATGGGTGAACTTAATTTCAAACGCCATTAAATATGCCGGAAAAAAAACAAAAACACTTATTGAGATCGGGTCCTATCCGAAAGAAAACAGGAATGTGTATTATGTGAAAGACAATGGTGTGGGTTTTGATATGAAGTATTACGCTAAACTTTTTGGTGTTTTTCAACGCCTTCATTCAAACGAAGAATTTGAAGGAACCGGTGTAGGCCTGGCCATCACCCACCGGATCATTCAAAAGCACCACGGGGAAGTATGGGCCGAATCGAAGTTAAACGAAGGGGCCACTTTTTATTTTAGTCTGCAAACGATTTAATACCAAATACCATGGACACTCATGCAATAGAAATACTAATTGTGGAAGACAGTATGGACGATGCCAATCTTACCATCCGTTCTTTAAAAAAAAACAATATTGCCAACAACCTTTACCATGTGAAAGACGGGGCTGAGGCCCTTGATTTTATTTTTGCACAGGGAAATTATTCCTCCCGGTCAAAATCGGCAAACCCCAAACTGATTTTGCTTGATTTGAAAATGCCAAAAGTAAACGGCGTTGAAGTGCTCGAAAAAATAAAAGGGAACCCGGCTACTAAAACAATACCGGTGGTTATTCTTACCTCTTCACAGGAAGACCCCGACATTAAAAGGTGTTATGAACTGGGCGCCAACAGTTATGTTACCAAACCGGTTGAGTTCGAAGGTTTTGTTAAAGCAGTAAAGGAACTGGGTTTTTATTGGATGATACTCAACAAAGCACTTTGATCCGTTTCACATACACAATTGCAGGCACATATTTGCTTCGTTTTTTTAAGACTTCCCCCTTAGCCACAGCCTTTCTGTACCAGCTAAGGCAAGCCCTGATGGAACTGAATGCACCTTTTAATTTTTCCGCAAAACAATTGTTTAATCATATTAGCGCTAAATCGATTTAATAAAATAAAAATTATTATTAATAATATTCATTGTAATTATAATGACTTTTTATATATTTGGAAACGGTTAATATTGTTAATTATTACCTGTTACTAATTATTTATTGCCTGCATCCAATGGAAAGTCATCAATTTATAACAAAACTGTGGGAGCAGTATACTGCTGTTACTCCCTCGGCACAGCTTATATACGATTTATTGATTGCTTCCGGCGAAAGCGCTGTAAGGCACGACCACATTGCTTTCAGAACCTTTAACAACGAGAAAATCTGCATCGGTAAACTTGCAACAGGCCTATTGGACATTGGTTATGCAGAAAAAAGCACTTACGATTTTCCGGAAAACAAATTGCTGGCCAAACACTTCGAGCATCTTACAGATAAAAGCCTTCCAAAAATATTTATCAGCGAATTGAAGCTCGAAGAATGTTCCATTCAAATGCAACAATTTATAAAAGCAATTGTCCATAAAATACCTGCGAACACCGATCCTTTGCAATTGCTGTTTTCGGGCCGTTTATGGGGGATGCCCCGTTATTCGGTATACGGGCAGTTAAAAGAGGAATCGGAGTACGCGGCCTGGTTGTATATTTATGGTTTTTGTGTAAACCATTTTGCTGTTTATGTCAATTACCTTAGTAATTTTATTGGACTTGGCGAAGTGAATGAATTTTTAAGGGACAATGGTTTTAAACTAAACAAGCCGGGCGCTGAAATGAAAGAAAACGCCAAAAAACATCTTCAGCAATCAGGCATACTTGCCGATAAAATTGATGTACAGTTTGAAGAAGGTGTATTTAAAGTAAGCGGTGGCTCTTATGAATTTGTACAACGCTTTGTGCAGCCCGGAGGTGAATTGTTTCAGGGTTTTAGCATTTTGCCGGCGGATAAAATTTTTAAAAACGATACAAAAAAAATACTGATAGAAACTCAATAAATTTAAAGTTCAAAATTAAAAATTCAAAGGGTGACGTTAAAAAATCTTCAGGGTTTTAAACCCTGCCCA
Source organism: Bacteroidota bacterium (assembly GCA_023251755.1). Classification (GTDB taxonomy): domain Bacteria; phylum Bacteroidota; class Bacteroidia; order B-17B0; family Aurantibacillaceae; genus JAHEYF01. The sequence goes on along the minus strand of JAHEYF010000029.1, from coordinate 2,985 downwards.
ATAACTATCGCCTATTAACTATTAACTATTCCCAAATAACTAACATGCAAAAAAAACATTTCACAATAACCATCGCCGGAGCAGGTGGTATTGGTCGCGCGGTAGGTTTAATGCTGGTTGAACTGGCCGATTTTGATTGTACACTTTACATTGGCGATCAGTCGCTGAGTACAGCCCGGGAAGCCGCCGGCTGGATTGAACAGGGATCGGATAAACCTGCAGAAGTACAGGCCTTTGAAATTGACCCGGCCAACAACAACGAAAGTTTAATAAAAGCAGTGGCGGCTTCGCATATTTTACTGGATTGCCTTCCGGGCTCGCAGGCCTTTCGTATGGGCTCGCTGGCGCACACCTACAACAAACATTACGTTAATTTAACCGAGCATGTGGAGGCTACCAACCGCCTTATAGAACTGAGCAAAACTTCTACCTCGGCTTTTGTATTGCAGGCCGGTTTAGCCCCCGGTTTTATTAATATCCTGGCTCATCGCCTGTTCAAACAGTTTTGCAAAACACATAAAGTAGACCAGGTAGACTATGTAGGCATGAAAGTGGGTGCACTTAGTCAGCACGCTGCGGCCCCCCATTTTTATGGCTTTACCTGGAGCACCGTAGGTGTTGCTACCGAATACCTGAAAGACGCAGTGGTGGTGAAAGACTATCAAAAAACGTCTATCCCTTCCTTATCCGAAAACGAAACCATTGTGATTGACGGCATTACTTACGAATGCAATTACACCTCGGGCGGTGCAGCCGATTTGCCCGAAGCCCTTGCCGGTAAAACCAAAAACCTTAATTACAAAACACTGCGGTACCCCGGCCACTACAAGTGGGTAGAGGGCTTGCTGAAAAATGCACCCAAAGCAGGGGATAAAATAGACTACTTAGAAAAAGAAATGAAAAAAGTAGTGCCTTCGGTGGAGGACGATGTGGTGATTATACATGCGATGGTGAACGGGCCCAATAGTTCGGGCAATCTTTTTCAGGTAGAAAAAGCCTTTAGTATAAAGCCGGTTAAAATCGGTAAACGGACCTTAAGGGCTATTCAATCGACAACTGCTGCGCCCATGGCCGAATGTGCCCGTATGGTATTGCTGGGGAATTACAAAGGAACCGTGTTTCAGAGTCACATCGACGATGAAACATTTATGAACGGTCCTTTTGTGAAGAAAATATATTTTGATAAAAACCAGCCGGTGCCTAAGCTCCAACTTCAGGAATAGGAGCGTTGCGTTTAAATGCAGTACCAAAATTAATAATGGTTTCGGTACGGATGATGGACTTAATGGCGTTTATTTTTTCGTATAGTATTTCGCGTAAGTGATCGTTGTTGCGCGCAACAATTTTAACATACAGCGTATATTTACCCGAAATATAATAACACTCCACAATTTCAGGAATTTCCTGCAGCCGTTCAATTACCTCCGCCGATTGCGTGTCTTCACTTAATATTAAACCCGAAAACGAACAGGTTTCATAGCCTAAATGTTTTTCACTTAGTTTGACCTCTGTCTTTTCAATTACCCCCGATTGCTTTAACCTTGATACCCTTTGGTGAACAAGGGAGTTCGAAATGTTAAGGGATTTGGCAATTTGAATAAAGGGTTTTTCAGCATCATTGGTTAGTTCCCTGATAATGGAAGTGTCAATCTCGTCAATAGTAATTTTCATCTTCAACGCGGTATAATTAGGTTAGTATTAAATGTAAAGATAAAATAGTTTTTTAAAAAGCAATACCCATAGTGCCATAAAAAGCCTGATTAATTAGGGATGGGGCGCAGGTATTTTAGTGCTTTCGACTTATTAACCCTTGTTTTACAGCCAAAGCCCTTTGGTCGGGCTGATTCCAGGATAAATAGCGGGGAATTAAAGAAAAAATAAAAGGCAACCCAAAAGTTGCCTTATTTAAAGAAAATAATATAAACAGAATGCCTGTTTAAGAAAATAAATCAGAATTATTTTAGTGTGCCGTTTTTAGCAGCTTCCTTGTTTTGCTTACTCATTTGGCTTACCCAAACAATCAATAAAACAAAAATCAATACCCATAAAAAAATATTTGGCTTTTGGTGAAGCCACTCTAATATTCTAAAGCACCATTGAAAGGCTTTGTCGATTCCGTTCCAAACATCTGTCCAAGTCATAAATTAAAATGTTAAGTTTGTGCTACAAAAATAAGATATTTTAGTATTCGCGCAAATGATTAGCCGTATTTTTAAAAATAATGATCAGCTTTTACTATTTAGTATCCCGCTTTGCGCCCTAATTATCAGTGTTTTCTCCCTTTTTGCCGTCCAGCCCCAGGCAGAACCATTTCACAACAGCGTTGTTTTGCCCTTTTTATTGGCGGGCATCCAACAGGCATGGATATTAAAGCTGATTAATTTTACCTGCCTGCTGGTCGGGGCATTTTTGGTGTATTACCTTACGGCCTATTGCGAACTGAGCGATAAACAAAATTTTATTCCTTCATTTGTTTACCTGCTGCTGGGGGCTACTCTCAACAACGAAAGTGTGCTGCATCCTTTGCTGATTGCCAATATACTCCTGTTGTTTATGTTTATCCTGTTCTCCACCACTTACCGCAGCGACAATGCCCTTTCAGCTGTATTCGACGCCTCTTTTCTGCTTTCCTTAGCTTCCTTGGTTTATTTCCCTTTGCTGTTTTTTTTTCCGCTTTGTTTCATCGGGGTGCTGTTGTACAAAACATTTAACCTGCGCGAATGGATTTTAATAGCAACAGGGCTTGTTTTACCCTACTTTATCGCCTTTATCATTTTCTGGCTCCTGGGCTATGGCCCGGGATTCTGGCAAAATAAATGGGAGGCTGCATTTCTTCCTTTTCATTCACCGGTGTTCCCCAAAGGCTCATTTTTAATTAACACCATTGTTATACTGCTCCTGCTGATGACGGCCATTTATACCATTATGCATGGTGTTGGAGGGAAAATAAAGGAGAAAAAAGGAAAATATTTCCTGTTGTGGTTT
>JAHEYF010000130.1 GCA_023251755.1 Bacteroidota bacterium | reverse complement strand
GTAAATCCTATTGCTGGTTAGATGCACTCCTGCAGAGCTAACTTCCTCTTCAGATCTACGGAACGAGTATAAAAATAATTTTACAAAAAAACACCAACTATTTTTTGCACCATTACCAAAAAAAGCTGCCCTTATTCAGGACAGCCTCTGATAAATTTATTATTTGCAATTACTTAGTACCTGCTACCAGCTACTTACTACCTGCTACTAATTACTAACGTTTACCTTCCCCGTAGCCATCACCTTTTTATCGTTGTCCATAATTCTGTATATGTACAAACCATTGGCAAGGTTATCGGTATTGATGCGGGCTTTTTTATCTTCAATGTTTACTACATTTACTTTTTTTCCGGTTACATCGTACAACTCAACTTTCCCTGCTTCTTCGCTGTTGAATGCAAAATTAATGAGGGCTGTGGCAGGGTTCGGGAATACACGGAACTCATTTGATTTTGAATTTTCTTTAATACCCACATGTGTACCTGTTAAGTCCACATCGTCCACCCACAAAGCGCTGCCTATTTTAGGGCGCACCGTGTAAGTGTTGAACAAAGAACCTATGCTGGATGAAAAGCCAACAATAGCGGTATCGGGGTTGCCTGCGGCGTTATAGGCAGGGCGGTATACAAGCACTACCGATCCGCTTGACATGGCAGAAACGCCACTGGGTATAAAAAAATAAGCTTCTGCTACTGTATCGCGGGTGCTGCCGGTCCATTTGGTTAAAATAGCCAGGGCGCCTCCATTATCAATACCTGTAGGGGTGTATTTGTACCAAAAATCCAATTGATTGGGGCGGCCGGTATAAGGGAAACCTTGTTTTAAAGCCGGGCTTGGCGATAATTGCGCTTGCCCTACTACAGCCATACCCACTGTATCGTTAAAACCACTGCTGGCCAAAGGGTTTTGGTTCAGTTTAACGGTTGTAATTTTCATAGCAGCCACACCACCATGAAATTCACCGGCTGTGGTGGTTTTAAAAACAGAAGTGGGGTTGGTGTTTGGATTTGGAAAGGTTGCAATAGGTGCTGCAAGTATATTGCCCGTAACCCAACTGGTTGGTTCCGATGGTTGCCCTAATGAAGAACCCCAGTTTTCGAGCCCCCCATTGGGTACTGCCTGGGCCTGCGCGTTAAAAGTACCAAAGCCTAAAAGGGCCAGAGACGAAATAAGTAATGATTTTTTCATGATATGGTTGTTTAGTTTATACATTTTACGTTTTTAAATTCTAATTAGAAAATTCTAAATTCTAAACTCTAATCTTTCTATAGATGATACCCACCTTAATTACCTGCGTTTAGAATTTAGTATTTTAAATTTTAGAGTTTGTTTTTTTGTTATTGCCCAAATATAAATAAATACTGCTTTAGGATGAACAACAAGTATACAAAATGTAATTTTCAGGTACAAAAGGTATATTGAGTAGTTCGGTGGGGGAAATCTATAACCAATGGAGGAGATAATGAATTGGTTACAGGGTAAAAATAAGCTAAAAATTGATAATGACAAAAAAAAGCGGATATTTTTTTAAATAAAGCTTTATAATAATAACAGGATTAAATAGCAAGGGAAATCACTTTTGGCTTTTTACTTTTGGCTTAATTTACCCCGGAAGCCTTGCTATTTGCTTCTCCATAGTTTTTATCTGTTGTACCAATTCGTCGTTTTTGGGTTTTTGTTCCTTGGCTTTTTTAAAATATTCTTTTGCTATACGGTTCTGGTTCCGGTAAATTTCCAATGAACACAATTGCAGGTAGGCTGCTGCCAGGCTTTCCTTGTCGCTGATACCGGCCTTAACCGCTTCCAATAAGCTTTTCCGGGCTTCTTTGCTTTCTCCTTTTTTTAACTGGATAAAGGCCAGCTGTAGCATGCTGTTTCCTTTGGTATCGCCCAAAATGCTCGATTTGGTGGTCATACTTTTACGGATATTGGCTTCGGCTGTATCTAAATTGTTTGACACCAGTGCCATGTTGCTTTGCACCATGTAATAGGTGGCCCTGAAAGGTTTAAACAACAGGCGCGGGAATTTAATTTTTTTGAGATAAACAGTGGCCTTGTCCACATCCCCTTCCGAAACGGCTTCCTGCACCAAACGCATGGTACCGATAAAAAAGTATAAAAACAGGGAGATAAAAGCCGCAATGTAACACAACCAGGCCGATACCGCATCGGCGTAAATATGCAACAATACCCCCGAAACAGCCAATAGTATAACAATTGGTAAACGGTATAGAATGTAAAATTTTAAAAATTTCATAACCTGATAGTTCAATTTTAAGGCTACAAATATATCCTTTATTCGGGAGGAATAAAAACCGGGGGGGAAGTGGGAAGGTAAGAAAGTGAGAAAGTGAGAAAGTGAGAAAGTGGGAGAGTGGGAGTGGGAGTGGGAGTGAGAGGGAGAGGGAGAGGGAGAGGGAGAGGGAGAGGTGGGGTGTTCAAAATAATAAGGGCTACAGAGTAGCCAAATATTCTTAGCATAGCAATAAAAAACAAACACGGCTACAGAGTAGCCGGACAGCTAATGCTGTTTTACCCCTGAGCCTGTTTAAATGAATGGCACATCTGTTTTTAAACAGGGAGGCTGACTAATTTTAGTCAGCCTGTAAATTATTATTGTTAATAATGATAATTGTATTCATATAATTAATAAGTTTGTTGTGAAAATTGCCGGTGCAATTAATTACAGCCACTCACTATATGAGTACACCAATCTTTAAATTAAGCTCTGTATCTGCGACAGGGGGATTTCTGAACAGCCTGTATAAATAAAAGAGTAAGAAAACTAAAACCTTTAAACAAAATTTAAAATGAAAAAAGCACTAATCCTTGGATGGTCTTTGTCTGCACTTTTGTTTATACAAAGTTGCAAAAAAGAAGACACAACATTCGTCGCAGCAACAAGCGATGGCTCTGTCAGCAATGCGAAAACCATCAATCCGTCTTCGGCATTGGAGGCAGCCCCGCAATATTGGATTTTAATTACAACAGGTCCAAATGGCTGGTATTGTGCGCCAATTGCAGGAAATTGTATACCAGAGGTGATCGTCACACCTCCACCAAGCGGGAAGATGAAACCTATTCAGTCAATTATTAAAAATTTTGAAGATGCAGTAACCAATAAAACTATTGCAGGCTTTTTTGGTGATAATACGGATTACCTGACCATGTTCCCTGATTTAATTAATTACCCGAATGAACTAAGTCAATTGCAAAGCGGAGCGATTAAACTGATTAAAAAAAATTCTCCTTTTTCTCACAAGTACACGTATCTGGCTGTGCCAGCCAGTTTTAATGAGGATGGAAGCTCAGACTTACAAACGAATGCCCTGTTTGCCCTGTATATAGATTTTAGCAGGGTGGCCAATTAATAATTGAAATTTACATAAAAACAAGGGGTTTCAAGCCTCTTGTTTTTTAATATTCCCGATTCAGCGCTTATATGATATTAATTAAAAACGCAATTGCATTATTTTTTGTACTGCTGATTTTTTCCTGCTCGGACAAGAAAAAATATGCGGTTGAAAAATACCAGACAAAGGAAATAATAATAAAAGGTGCAGAGAAAAAAAGCAATTATTTTTCATTGGATAAGCTCAACAACAAAACTGTATTTAGTTATATTGATTATACCAACAAAAAACTTATTGCAAAAATAATTGAAGACAAGGAAACGCGCATCATTCCCTTAGATAAACTTACTGATATCGATTACATCTTTAATTATAAAATAACAAGTTTGGATTCTGTTTTTTTATTTTATCAGATTACCAATGAAATAACCCTTATTAATAGTAGTGGAGAGCTGTTGAGCCGCTGGCGGATCAATAAGCCATTGGGGGAAAATGCGGTTAAAGACTACTGTTTTTATACCTTTTACCAAAATGACCCGATCATTCAAAACAACAAAATATATTGTTCTGTGCTTAGAAACACCTTGTCGTTAAATACCACCAACAACATAAAGGAATTTTTTAAAATGCCGACTGAGCTGGTGATTGAGTTGAACGATACCGCTTATACCTGCACAAACAAAGTGGGCCGCTTCCCTTCCATTTACCAGCAGGGAAATAGTTTTTATTCGAACTACGTATTTCATTGCATCAATAAGGATAAACAACTGGTGTATTCCTTTAACATGGTGGACAGTATTTTTGTTTGCAATGAAAAAGGCTTGTTGTATTCCAGTCCCTGTAAAAGCAAATTCATTACAGAAAAGCCCCGGCCCTTTCCGAATGATAGTTTATTCAATTTTAGTTATTTAAACGGGTATGCACTAAAACAGGCCATGTATATGCAGATATATTACAATGCTGATTTAAAGCTGTATTACCGGATAGCAAGGCATAGCCAGCGTTTGCTGGATGAAGCAGGGCAGAAAAATTTATTTCATCCCTGGAGTATAATTATAATGAATGATAAACTGGAAGTGATGGATGAAATTTATATGGATTATAAACTATACAGCAATTTCCTGTTTTGTGTGAGCCCCGAAGGGTTTATAGTAAGAAACAACGAAACCTTGAACAATGAAGTTGACAGCATTAAATTGTATTTTTTTAAGCTGAAGTATGAGAATTAAATTTTCCCTTTTATATATAGCATTCCTATTTATTGTTAGCTGCAACAATGATTCCGAAAGGCGTATTGTAAAATCACCTTTTGATTTGTTTTTAGAATTTGCGGAAAATAAATTTGATTTTTCGGTCGGTAAAGATTCGATAGTAAATATCATTGTCGCACCACATTTGGTTTGTAAGGGTTGTATAGATGAACAATTTCGTTCCATTAATAAAAACAACCTGCATGCTAAAACCATATTAATTACTTCCAATCCGGATGTGATAAAGAAACTGAACAATGTCTGGATAAAAGTGTATTACGATAAAAATTACGGCTTGGACAGGCTCAACTACGATTTTTCTAATTTAACCCTGTTAATAGTTAAGGACAGGAAATTAGTAAAACAGATAACATTTAGCCCCAACACAGCAGACCGGATAGGGAACTATATCAGGTGAACAAATAGATTTTTTAGTTTAAAAGTTGGAAAGTTCAAAAGTTGGAAAGTTCGAATTTGGGAAATCGAATTCATAAAGGTATTATAGATAGAAAACTTTTAACTTTTGACTTCTAACTTTTGACTTGATATTAATATTCTTTCAATTTAATTACTTCCTTTCTTCGCACTCCTCTTTCGGTTAGTTCAACACTGCAACATTCGTTTACAGGGTCGTGTTCAAAAAACAACAACCAGTCTTCGCTTGCTGCCCTGTTGAGCAGGTGTGTTTTTTCTTTTAATGTTTCGAGCGGACGCACGTCGTAGCCCATCACATAAGGTATAGGCAGGTGCCCCATCGAAGGGATTAAATCGGCAGCAAACAATACTTTTTTATCCTTGTAAGTAATCAGTGGTAACATCATGGCTTCTGTATGTCCGTTTACAAACAGGAGTTCGAAGCCCGGTAAAAATTCCCCTTCTTTTTCTATAAATTTTAACTGCCCGCTTTCCTGAATAGGGATAATGTTTTCTTTGATGAAGCTGGCTTTCTCCCGTGGATTGGGTGCTGTAGCCCATTTCCAGTGTTGGGCATTGCTCCAGTAAGTAGCATTTTTAAAAGTAAGTGCTAATTTGGTACGGGCAGTATCGGTATAGTGTACGGCACCTCCGCAATGATCGAAATGCAGGTGGGTTAAAAAAACATCGGTAATGTCGTCAAAGCCAAAGCCGGCTGTTTTTAATGATTTCTCTAATGAATCGTCGCCGTGCAAATAATAATAACTGTAAAATTTAGCATCCTGTTTATCGCCAATGCCATTGTCTATTAAAATCAACCTGTTGCCGGTTTCCACCAACAGGCAGCGCATGGCCCAGCTGCACATATTATTTTCATCCGCAGGGTTGCTTTTGTTCCAGATTGTTTTTGGAACCACGCCAAACATTGCGCCTCCGTCTAATTTAAAATGCCCGGTGTTTATGGTATATAAGTTCATACTAATTGTATACAATTTTACGTACGAATATACAGTATTCGTTCAATAGTTTATATGTTCTTTCGTTCATTCGTTTTTAACATTAAATGTCTTCTCAATCTATTCAAGTTGGCCGAACTGTTGAACTTTTAAACGAATAAACTAAAGAACATGTAAACGAATAAACTAATGAACGACTTCCTTCAACTTATCGGCTGCCTTGTCCGAATAAAACCCCTTGCGCGAATTAATTTTCAGCAGAAGTTCAAGGGCGGCTTCTTTGTTATTGGTTTTAAGAAGGGCCTGGGCTTTGTACCATTCAGCCTCCTGGTCAAAAACATTGTTTTCGTTGTCAAGCACTTTGTCTAAAAAGGCAAGGGCTTTTGGGTGATTGTTGTTGTGGTAAAAAGACAAAGCAGAATAAAACAAGGCATTCACATCTTTTTTGTTCAGCTCCAATAAAATAGAAAACAGGGAAATTGATTTGGGGTAGTCTTGTTTGTTAAACGCTACCAGGGCATCTTTTAGAACCATGTCCGCAGTATAAACAGGCTCTTCTTTGTTTTTTACAGACTTATAGCCTGTAATATTTTCATAGTCGGAGCTTAAGCCCCCGTTTTTGATATTAAAGGGCTCGTTTTTTTTGAAATACAATTGCTGGTAATCGCTCACTTTTAAATTGAACAAATAAATTACCGGGGCATTCGGTAACAATTCCAGCACTTGTTTTTGAGTGGGAAGCTCATTTGTCGTTTCTATGTTTGTAATGTTGTGGCTGGGCAATATTTCCGGACTTATATCCTGTGTAAAATGCACACCTGTGTTTTCTTTGGTGAAATGTTCTTTTGGATAGACCGTGTTCTCTTTTTTTGATATACTTATAGTTGGTTCATTCTTTACTACACTGTCCGTAACTACTGTCTGTTCTGCTGCCCCTGGTGTTTCGCTTGTAATGGCGGTGTGTGGGTCAGGGGTTTTGTTTTTTGCGCCGTTGCCGTAATACAAGGTATACCACAATACAGTTGCTGTGGATAAGAGAGCAATTGCAGTAATGATTCTTCCTTTGGGAATGTTAGTGCGGGTACTGCCCACTTTTTTATCGATGCGCTGCTGTATGTCTTCCAGGTCCGCTTCGCTGAAAGGTGTTTTTTCAAAACCTTTGTTGGCGAGGTAATCAAAGTCGTCGGCAGAAGGTTGATGTTTGTTATCGGGGTTCATTGTTTTGTACTTTTTTTCAAGGCAGTTTGTTTCTCTTCAATCAATAGTTTAAGGTTTCGTTTTCCGTTTTGTATATAACTTTTTACTTCGTTCAGGCTAAAGCCGGTTGTATCGCTTATTTGCTGATAGCTTTTGTTTTGCAGGTAAAACAACACGATGCAGTTGCGCTGCTGTTCTTTTAATTCTTCCATTGATACTTGAAGCAATTGCTCCGCCAATTCATCATCGCTTACTTTTGCTATTTTTACTTCGGTGTCGTAATCACTTTCCTGTTTTTCAAATTCATAATAAGCGGCCATACGGCTTTGGGTACTTTTTCTTTTCCGGATGAAGGAAATGCAATAATTGCGTGTTACAAAACCTAACCAGGCTTTAAAGTAGTCTATTTCCTGTACCTTCAGTTCAACTATCAGTTTATCAAAAATCTGCATCACCGCGTCTTTGGCTTCTTCCTTGTCTTCTAAGTAAAACAGGCAGGTGCCCAACACTGTTTTAGAATGTTTTTTGAACAATTCACCCACATAAAACAAATCCTTTGTGTTGCGGTAAAGCAACAGCAGTTCAGCGTCGTCGGTAACAGGGGTATTTTTTTTCTTCAAAAAAAACATAAGGACTTTCTCTCAGATTCTTTTATAAGACGCAAGGTAAATTAATTTCCATAATTTAATTCAAAGTTTAAGATTCAATATTCAAAGAATGATAGGGTATGGTTAAATTTTAAAGTCAAAAAAACGTGAGAGAGTGAGAATGTTAGAATGTTAGAAAGAAACGATTTCGCTTATGTAAAACCCCTTATGGCTGCTGAGCGAAGCCGAAGTATGGCTTTTCCTTTGTCCGGCTCAATGAGGGAAATCGAGAATATAAATAGCCGGCCACAATTTACCTGTAATATAAATTTTATTGGTTTCAGGATTAAATGCAATTCCATTCGTCTCCAATGAATTTGGATACTTGTTTTTGGCCTTGTAATAAATATTGGACAAGTCGAGGATGCCAACTATTTTACCGCTTTCAGGGGCTATTTTAACAATGTAGTTTTTTGTCCAGATGTTGGCGTAAATAAAACCTTTAATATATTCCAGTTCATTCAGGTATTCTTCGTCCGACCCGTTGTTAGTAACTTTGAGGGTTTTGATGACCCTGAAATTTTCGGGGTCAAGGTAAGTTAAAGTACTTGTCCCGTCGCTCATAATAATAGCAGTCCCGTCGGTAGTTAAGCCCCATCCTTCTTTATTTTTATATTCAAACTGCCCGGTTTTTTTATACGATTTTGCATCGTAAATAAAACCGGTTTGATTTTTATACGTGAGCTGGTAAATTTTATTTTTAAAAAAGACAATCCCCTCTCCAAAATAAATGTTCCGGTCTAATTCCACCTTTTTATTAATTTTACCGGTTTTTACATCCACTATTCCCAAAAGTGATTTTGTCTGGTGATATTCAGCCGGGGAGCCTGTGCTCTCAAACAATTGCTGATCGTGAAACAGCAGGCCCTCGGTAAAAGAGCTCGTGTCATGGGGTATACTGCCTGTAATTGTATATTCAATATTGGGGATAAAATTTTCTTCTTTCGGCGCAGGGTTTTCGTTAATAGTATTTACAGGTTGTTCTGTACAACTGTATAATAAACCAAGGCTTAGTAAAACAACAAGTGCTCTGTTCATTTTTTATAAAATTATTTACTTCAACCCTTTATAGCTGAAAGGAAAATCCGCTTTGGAAGCTATAAAAATAGCTGAAATTATTAGCTTAAAAAAACAAAGGTGAAGAGAGCAATGAATCAAATATTAAACACCCAGCACTTCTTTTAATTTTGCATACCCTGTGCGGCTCAGCGGAATTTTTATTCCGTTTTTTAAAAGTGCTACGTGGCTGCCTTTTTCAAAAGGCTCGATGCGGGTAATTTGCTGGATCTGGAGGATGTATGAACGGTGTACACGAATAAAGTCTTTGGCATCCAGGGCTTGCTCAAAATGCGACATGGTTTTCTTTTTCAGGTGATAAGCATCTTTGGTGAAAATTTTCACATAATCATCGTAAGCCTCTATGTACAAAATATCCTGTACCGGTATAATACGGATGTTGCTTCCGTTTTTAACCACCACCCTGTGTTGTTCGCCGGGCTGTGGCTGCGCATCGTTCAGCATATTTGCAAGCGTGCCTGAACTTTGTTTGTTGTTGCGTTGCTGCATCCATTTTTGAAGGGCCTGGTCAAAGCGCTCTTTGCTGAAAGGTTTTAATAAATAATCCACCGCATGCGCCTCAAAGGCTTTAATGGCGTATTCGTCAAAGGCGGTGATAAAAATAACCGAAGGCGCAGGGTCTACCAATTCCAGCATTTCGAAGCCGTTTATTTTAGGCATTTGTATATCCAGAAAAACCAGGTCGGGCTGGTGTTGCATGATGGCTTTTACTCCTTCGAAACCATCGTTGCATTCCTGTTCAATTTTTATATCGGAGTAAGCCTGTAAATATTCTTTTACAATGCTTCTGGCCAAAGGCTCGTCGTCTATTAATACTGCTTTAATCATAATGCCTGTGGTATTTTAACGGTGGTAATAAATTTATTTTCTTTTTGTTCGGTCAGCAATAAATCTTTTCTGGCGTATAGCAAATACAACCTGCGTTTTACCGAGCTTAAACCAAATCCGGCCCCTTGTCGCGGCATAGCGGTGCTGGCATCAAAAGGGTTTTCAACCCTGATAACTAATTGCTGCTGATCGAGCCCGGTTTTGATGCGAATGGTGATATCGCCGGTTGTATCGTAGAGGCCAAATTTTATGGCGTTTTCGACAATGGGTTGTAATAATAAAGAAGGCAGTTTGAGTTGAAGGCTTTCAGCTTCGTGTTCTATAACAGTGCTTAAACGGTGCCCGAACCGCACCTTTTCAATTTCAAGGTACAATTGCAGGTGCTGTAGTTCTTCCGAAAGTAAGACCAATTGCTGATCGTCTTTTTTCAAAGTACCCCTTAAAAAATCCGAGAGGTGCTGTATCATTTTTCGCGCTTCTTCTGGTTTGTAGCCCACCAGCGCACTAATGGAGTTAAGGCTGTTGAATAAAAAATGGGGTTGCAACTGCTGGCGTAAATTCGATAACTCAGCTTCTTTTAATAATTTTTCCGCTTCTGTTTTTCTGTTTTTATTTTCCTGCTGTTCTTTCATGTAAAACCACAACCAGCCTATGAGCATCATAAACACAACCATCAGCAACGAAAACATAAAACGCACAGGCATTGAATCGTCGAGAATGGAGAGGTAGCCAGCGTTGTTTTTATATAAGCAAGACAGCATCCAGTGCAGGGTGTACATGTATAAAACAGCGTAGGTAATGCAAAGTCCGATTCTGTACAGGCCGTTTTTTGTTCCCGGCTGGTAAAAACGCAGAGTATTGGTAAGTCCATAACCAAGCAGAGCCATCAAGGTGTTTGAAACACCTGCATCAACAAAAGACACACCCGGACTCAACCCAGCTTTATAGAGTACAAAAGCCTGAATGATGATCCAAAGTAACCACCAGCTGATATAGGTAGTAATAATATATTTCCGCGAAAGCGAGAATTGCATACCTGTGTTAAGTTAAATTTAGAAGTCAAATTTAAAAGCCAGGAGCCAAAAGAACCGTAATAGTTGCAAACAGACCCTCTGCGGGTACTACGCCCATGCGTGACATACCCACACTCACTCCCACTCTCTCTCACATTCTCACTTTCTTACTCTCTCTCTTTTATGCAAACGTCAAATGATTGCTTTGAATCACCATGGCCCTGTGTTTTACAAATTTAATATACGCATTTACTTCTTCTGCTTCATGGGTGTTCGAATAAATTTCGGTGCCGTCTTTCAGTTCATTTAGTTGTGTAAGTTCTGCCACATCAATAAACTTCCAGTCCACCCTGTTCTTTTTTTCATTCACAAAAGAATCTTCTTCCTGTTTGCCCAATGCACGCGCTTTAAAAAAAGCTTCATCAGGCGTTTGAGCTTCTATTAGTCTTAGCTGTTCATCAAACTGCGAGGCGTTCAGGCCATTGTTGATGTTGATATTGAAAATTATTTTTGCAAGGTACCAGTTCATGGCTATAGGTTTTAATGGTGTTGTTTGTTTAAAAACTTTTAATGTCAATCCCTCCAAAAATAGTGGTACCTCTGAGTACTAAAGTTTTTGTTTCTTCGCTTAATTTAGCCTGTTGCACCTGGCGTTTATCTTCCACACTTCCCATGATGGCTGCCAGTTCAGATTGTATTTCCCAGTGCGGGGGAACTATTAAACGGGTACCGCCAAACACCTGTGTAACGTCGAGTATTACTTTACCGTTAATATCGGCCTGGCTCAGGTTGATTTCGGCGCCCCCGAATATATTGGTTATATCTCCGCCTTTAAAATTTTTTGAAATGATGTTTTTTTTTACACCTCCAAAAACCGAAACAGAATCGATACAGTCTTCAGACGAGGTGGTTTCAGTTCCACAGGCGTATTGATCAGACTGATGCCTCCAGTGGCCGTGTTTTTTCATGCGGTATTTCCAGTACTGTTCTTTGTGTTTACGGCGGGGTTTGAACATCATCACCAGGCCTGCGCAAATAGCCAGTATGGCAATAATGAAGGAGCGGTTGATGCCCGGTACCAGGTCTTCTAATAAAAGAACAGTGCCCAA
>JAHEYF010000129.1 GCA_023251755.1 Bacteroidota bacterium | reverse complement strand
AAGGGTGATGGTACGCGGCACCGGCCATTACTTTAGCGTCGTCGTAATATTTATAAATATCGGCGGTTGAGCGGTCGGGGTAATAATTGGTGTAAATATACGTGAGCACAAAACCCATGCACACTTTTAACAAAAAGGCGATTGAAAATACCGTTTTATTGATATATTGATCGTTAAAAAAAGGGAAGTAGCGGATGCAAATCAATAACAGTAAGATGTATGCAAGGGCTATTGTCATTGAGCTGGCAAAGTTGAGTACAAATCCATGTGTTTAATTTCCATCATGTTTTCGGGATGGCTTAACACGGTAAAACCATATTGCTCATATAATTTATGAGCGTCGCGAGTACCAAGGCAGAAACGGCGCAACTGCTGCAACTGTGGATGTTGAAGAATAAATTTCATTAAGCATTTGGACAAGCCCCGGCCCCTGAAACCTTCAGCAACAAAAACATCGGCCAGGTAAGCAAAAGTGCTGTAATCACTAATCACGCGGGCAAAACCAATTTGCTCCTGCTGAAAGTAGAGGCCAAAACACAGGGAATTTTCTATGGATTTTTTTACAAAAGCAACTGGAATGTTTTTAGCCCAATAACTTTCTTTGCTCAAATAGGCATGAATAAGAGCTATGTTCAACAAACCTTTGTCGGTTGAAATTTTGTATTCATCCCTGATCTCCTCATAAATTTCATCTCTCATTCGTAAAAGCACTAATAATTTGTATAAGACAAATATAATATATTTGTAGCCCTGATATTTTTTATTTTAATGACGAAACAAAACGAAGACCCGCAAAAAGTACGCATCGATAAATACCTGTGGGCCATACGTGTATTTAAAACCCGTACACTGGCGGCTACAGCCTGCGACAATGGGAAAGTGAGCTGCAAGGGGCTGAAAGTAAAAGCTTCTTATACTGTTAAAATGAAGGATACTTACACCATAAAAATATCGGGAGAAGTCACACGCATTGTTGAAGTGAAAGCCTTATTGGAGAAAAGGGAAAGCGCCGAAAAGGTAAAACCTTATTTTATCGATCATTCCCCGGCCCCTGAAGCCAAAGAAAAACTCCCCTCTGTTTTTTACCAGCCACAGGGAAAACGGGAAAGAGGAAGCGGAAGGCCTTCGAAGAAAGAAGGAAGGGATCTGAGAGGGGCTTTTGGTTTTGACTGAAAGTTCATGGTTCTTAGTTCTTAGGGATGAGCCAAAAGTTAAAAGCCAGGAGCCAAAAGTATGATGACGGTAACGACAAGCTTTATTCGTGCATTCGTGGCAGCATGAATACAACATTCAATTCAGCAGCACTAATTTTTCAAATTTTTCAGCCGACTTGCCCTGATCGTCTTTTACCACAATACGGTAAACATAAACACCTCTTCCTATTTTATCGCCATAGTCATCTTTACCATCCCATTCAATTCCTTCCGTTCTGAAACCTTCACTGCCAAGAGCCTGGTTAATTGTTTTAACAATTTTACCACTCACTGTAAACACCTGTATTTCTACATGAAGCTTGCTGCAACATTGATTGTGTTCAATAAAAAATTTTGTACTGGTGGTAAATGGATTGGGGTAATTCAACACATGCCGCAAGGCGAGCTCAGCCGATGGAGCCACCACAAACTGGGTGGAAGAGGTGGATGAATTGTTTTGCACATCCCACACTTTTATTTTTAAATCGTGTACCCCTTCCGGTAAATTACTAAAAGGGTAGGAAATTTTCCCGGATTGAAAACTGTTTAAGTCAGCCTGGTAATACTCATTCAATTCAATCGACTTGTTGCTGTTGGCATCCAATACCGCTACCAGGTCGTGGCCAATACCATTGCCCACAGTGTTAATACCACTTGAGTCGAACACTTCGGCATACAATGCAGGGTGTTCATTGGTGGTTCCACCGTATACAAATTTATTGTCGTTCATAAACAGTTTCACCTCAGGCCCTGTGTTATCAGGTTTTGCATGAGGGTCGGAGCCACCAACAATTATTTTGTCGTAATAACCTGCCCCGTCAACATCAGCGTTTTGGGTGTAATAACTTATCCGCCCAAAACCATACTGGTACAAAATATCTTTGGGGGCGATAAAACTAAATTCATAGTCCCCCTTGCTTACATTGGCTTTTCCTTTGTACAAAACATTTTTTTGGAGTTTAAAATTTACTACGCTGCCTGGCCCATTATCATTTCCTAAGGTGGAGTATTGAACCGGTTTATCGAATACGGTAGGGTAAATTACACCGTTGTAGCTGCTTATTTTTGTACCGTTTTTATCGCCAATATAGCCTTTTATAGTAACCTTTTGCAAAGCAGCAATGGTATCGTTTACACCGGGGCTAAGCGGATGTTGGTTTATTTCGGTGGTATACACGGTGTGGCCGGGGTAAGCCAGTACCAGTGCCGGGTCGCCCAATAAAGTAAAGTACCTATAGCTTGCTCCGGTCATGGACTTGGTTAAACGTGTAATATCACCAATGGCTGGCATTTTACCAGTACTCATGGGAGCCAGTGCTGTTGCAAAAACTTTAGGACAAAGTGTATGGGCGTCTGGCATATAAGCAAGCCGGGTGGTTGTAAACAAAGCAATGCCTCCTCCGTTTGCATTTAGTAAAACATATTCACCGGCCGAAGTTCGGGCAGGGTCATCATAGCGGCTAAATTCACAGGTGGCTGTTACAAAAAAAGGCATGTTGCTGATGTTCTTCCAGTTTAATATTTGCGGAACGTCAATTATTGCTTCATGCGCCCATCCCAGCTCACCACCATGTCCACAGTAATTCATAATCAATGCCCCTTTTTCCATTCGTTTATCAATCGCCTCGTTCACATCGGGGTATCTTTCACCTCCCGGGCTGGTTTCCTGCTTGTAGGCATCAATATATATTTTATCAATATTGTAGATGGGATGTGTTGTTGCTAAAGTAGAAGCAAATCCTTCGCTGGCAATAACAAAATCTTTTTCCCCGTTCTTATCTTCATCATCTGCTACAAAACAAATCCAGTTGCGCCATTCTCCAAAAGAGCCTTTGTTATTACCGGTGCAGGAAGTATTTGCGATGGGATTAAAGGCCGGGTCTTTTTTATAATAGGTCATGATTTTATTCACCACATTTTCAGCCTGTGCGATGTTGGAAACAGGTATTCTGCCCACTCCAAGATCTACAATATCCGAATTGCTGAAATCGCCTTCGTTATCGTCCATAAATCCAAAAAAATCGTCGCTGGTATACGACTGTTGGTATGAAAGCGAAGGAACATTCTGATAAGTGGGAATATAATTGGTATTAGAAGAAGAGTACCGGTGAAGGTTGTCGTACGAGCCATCGCCGAGCAACAAAAGGTATTGGGGCAGGTTTGCCGTACCGGCTCTTTTGTATAGCATACGAACAAAATCACGAATGGCACTGATGTCCTGCATACCCGAAGAGAACTCATTGTATATTTCATCGGGTGTTACTATGATTGAAGACAGGTTTTCGCTTGTGTTGTGAAGTGTTGCAAGTTTCTGAGCACTTTGTTTAAACAGGGGATGGGTTATAATGATATAGTCGGCAGGTTGCAAAGCATGAAGGTTTTGGTTTTCAATTTTTCCGATAGCTGTAGGATGGTAAAAAGCAGAACCGGTAAAGGCTCTGAATTCCTTTAAAGAATCCGTTAAAACAGTAAAGTCTATGCTGCCGGAGGAAGTATTCAGTAATTGATTCTTCACATTAAAGGGATCAGAAACATCCCATACGTTCAGGATGCCTGCCGAATTCAATATGAATTTTGAAATATTTCCGGGGGCTACAGACCTTGAATCGCGGAAGCTTAATTGGTTTCCACTCATTACTAAGTTGCGGCGTACATTCAGCATTACATAATTCAGCCAACCTGTAGCCTGTGCGGTAATTTTATCGATGACAAGGTTAATAGTACCAGTACCCGTATTCAGGTATTTTACAAAAACCTCTGAGTCTATGGCTACATCATCGGTGTAAGTGCTTCCTGTTTGTCCGCAACTAATAATAGAGCTGCCTCCCGGATAGCTTAATTTAAAGTCGGCTGTCCCTAAAGTATTCCTGCCTGCTACAGACGCTGCTACTCTAACCGTATCAAGGCTGGTGATGGATGGAAAACTAAAACTGGTAGTATAACTGTTTGCGATGTCGAAATACTCCCCATACATTTCCCGTCCCGACTTTACCAGGTTGACGGCATCTGTTTCATGAATCGCATAATCATCGAATGAAGTAACAGTGTAATTGTCTGCCTGTAACAAGGAAGCCCGGTCCTGCATTCGTTTTCCAATACCATTGTCAACAGTGATAAAATAAAAAGCCGAATCGCTGTAAAAATTTTTAATAGGAGTGAATTTCATTTTAGAAGAAGCGTTGTTGTACTTCCAGTAATGAGTACCGGAAGCATAAAACAAAACATAATCGTTGTCGTTAAATACATTGTCGTTTCCATCCACCACATCAATCGCTATTTCATTCAAATCATCGTACCTGAAGCCGGAATTTTTTTCAGCTAAAATCTTTCCTCCGTTTCCATATATACGCAGGTTATTGGGATTGAGGCTGGCTACATCCATCCCTAACTTACTAAGAAAGGCTTTATCAATTTTATACACCCCGCTTTCGGCAATGGCTATTTTGTACCAGCTGCCGGTAGCCAGTACCGAAGCCGAAGCAAAATTCTGAGCAGTGGCATTTGTCTTTTTCAGTGCTGTTGTTTCAAACCAATGCAGTTTATAAAGAAGTAGTTTTTCGTAATCACCTGTGCTTTTATTGAACCGTACCGGGCAAATATGCAGGTATGTATACTGCTCATTGCGCATAGTCCCTGTATAGGATTCGATGATAAAATTTTCGCTTAAGGCCTGTTTATTTTGAAGGAGTATGTTCTTTTCCTCTTCTGTAAGAAGGACTGTTTCAATAGCTTCTATACTTGCCGTAAAGCTGTTTTCTTTTGTTACTACAAAGTAAGGAGCTGTTTTAAAGTCGCTGGTATAAGAGGCGCCTTCGAAGGAAAAAACTTTGATTTGTTGCTCTCCGATAGAAATTATTTTTGGAGTGTTCCATACAACTTTGAGTACTTCAGGGTCTGAAATTATTTTACCAAAACCCTCTGCACAAAAGTAATGGGCTAAAAACAAAAGGACTGTTACTGATTTTTTAATTCCGCTGCTTTTCATATTTTATCCTATAACGATCGGACGATACCACCCATAAAATGGGCAATACACCTATGATTGATTAAACTTTAAAATTTTAATAATGCAGGTAAGAATGTATCTATAGCAGCTTTAATTGGGTAACATAATAATTGGGGGGGCAACAAGCCTGTAACGATCTTTTATAAAAAAAATTGTACGGGTCTTAAAAAATAAAAAGGCCCTTTATCCTTGCGATAAAGGGCCTTTAATTTTTATAAGAATTAAATTATTCGATATTCAGTTTTTTCATCCAGCTGTTTACTTCATCGCTTACACGTACAAAATAAGTTCCGGCAGATAAGGTGTTAATGGAGATCACCTCCTTGAATCCTTCACTGTTTGTTGCAACGTTACCCGATTTTACTTCACGTCCGGTGATGTCGTATAGTGTATACTTTACTTTTCCTGCGTGAGCCTGACCTTCAATTGTAAAGGTATTGTTAGCTGGATTGGGGTAAAGTATAAATTCATTGGCCTGGCTTAAATCGCTAACAGAAGTAGTGCCACCAATATTTACTATGCGTCCGTAACGGAAATAGTTTTGTTTGGTAACCGTTACCAATAAAGGAGCTGTTGGGGCGGGTGATAAAGGTATGTTAACAGATGAACCAGTACCTGTTGCAGTTCCAAGTATAATTGGCCCGGTAGGTGTGGACTGTGTAATTGAAATGAATGAACCGGCTGTTGCACTTACAGCAAAAGTAGTAGCGCCATTGGCAACAGTGGTGTTGTGGGTGACTGATAAATTTTGCGGCACTTCGGAGTAAAACCACTGAAAAGCATCACCCAGCATGTGAAACAATCTGTAAGTAATTAATTTACTGGAGCTGCCACACCAGCTTGATTGTTTAAGAAAATACTTACCTGCTACATTTCCGAAAGCAGGGCGCATATCGCGGGAAGCAGGGGTAGTTCCATAAGCCGGCATAAAGTTGGCCCACATATTATCGAACATTCCAAAAATAAAAACATCGTTTACAAAGGAGTAAGATGTTTCTGTGGCGGCAATCATTCCGAGTGCGCCGCTGTTTTGGCTGTTGTATGTATAGCGGTGAAACTTTTCAGCAAAACAATCGCTTGTTCTGTGAAAGGCCCCTGTTTCGCAATTTACCGAAAAAACAAAAGGCAATTTGGTCCCAACATTTGTAAGCGAACTGATGCTGGTTGTTGAGTAGGAAGGCTCTCCCCAGCCGCCATAATAACCGTGGTCGCGGTGCAGCACCATGTATGTACCGGCATTAATGGCCGAATTGATTCCACTTGCTCCACCCCCTGAAAAACCACCAAGCGTGCCTGGTTTGTCTGGAATATATTGCAGACCTGCTGTTCCGAAATAACTTATCATAGTGGCTGTATTACTGGCTGTTGACCATGTTCCGGTGTTTGCGGTATTGCTGCCGGTATTGCTGGCCGGGCTACCTGTAGCGTTGACCCTTGTCGGAGTTTTATTAATACTTTTTAAATACCCCCCTACAATTTCGCCGCCGAGCTGAAACCAGCGGTCGTCCTGCCAGCCCACTGCTGTTAAAGGTTTATCATAAAATGAAGCAGTAGTAGGTGGATTGCGTTCGTAGTTTAAAAATTTGGTGCACATTACTTTTAATTGTGCTGCTGTATTGGCCAGTATACGCGAAAAAGCGATGTCTGGTAAATTATCCCCTGTAACATCGGCGTAATAATTATCAGAAGCGAAATCGGGATAAGTCGTTTCATCGTGTGGGTATAGGTTTGAGATAACCGTACTCGCCGCGTTGCTTCCATAATCAGCTAAAATAAGCATGGCGGCTGGTTTAATCGTCCAGGTGTTGTACGCATTGTTCACCCAGGTTTTAATGCCGGCGGCTGTTGTACTCCCTATATCTGTAAGCGTATACACCTGCGTGTATATTCCCTGCTCAGTCCTGAATTTTTTAACGGAATCGGCCCATTGTACAAAGTCCGGGCCGGTTGGTATAATAATGGCGTATTCGCATCCGGTGGCCCTTGAGCGAAGCGCTTCCTGTAGTTGTGCATTGTAATCAATAACCGGCAGTTGTGAACTGTTCAGCATCATATCTTCTAAGAGCGGGTCCCACCAGCGGCTGCGAAAAGCATCGTTACCAAAATGCCCGTTGCCACCAGTAAATTTTATTTCCAGTTCAATATTTTTATAAACGATAAGTGTTTTGGTAACCGGGTTGTACTGAAAAGGAGTTATGCCCAGCATGGTAGCATCAACACCCCTTATCTGATGAGGGTCGAAAAGGATAACAGGGTTTTTGGGGTAAAATTCGTTTTTGTTGTAAATGATCTTATCTTTTTCATATACCAAAGGGTTGTCGTACAAATCCAATGGAATAACAGGTGCCGGGGCAATCTCAACATTCGTTATTGTTTCTGTATCGTAAGAAATGACCTGTAAACTCGCTTCAGCCCCCTGTGGAAGGGCAATGTAACGCAAGTTGTTTGGAAGGTTGGGAGCACCTGCTTCGTTGGGCAAAAACATACCGGCTACCGAAGGCGTTTTCATTAAGATACCGTTTACAAAATGTTCGGTCATCTCAAATTGTTTCATCGAATAACGAATACTTAGTCCGTTTTCGTTTTGCTTTATAATGCTGTAACCGTCTTTATTCGCAGTGGTATTGTTCTTGTTTTGCTGTGCAGAAACATTGAACACTGTGCTTAAAATAAAAACAAGGGAAAGGTTTTTTTTGAGAAATTTTGCATTTCGCCTTACAAAATCTGCTATCTCAGGCAGTTTGTAAGCAAGGGGAATTTGGTTTTTTTTCATGGTTGTAGGTTTAAAGTAGTTGGTGGTGGTGAGGCAATATAGTGCAGTATCTACCTAAAAACTACGCTGATACCGTATGGGAAATTAGATGTGAGATGTTAGTATTGAGATATGAGATCCTTGATTTTGGAGAAGCACCTGTCTCGAATCTCAATACTCAATACTAATATCTCAATACTATTTCTTCTTCCCCAGCCCGATATACATTTCGAGGCCAATATTTACGTAGGAGGTGTTTTGGGAAGTGTTCAAGCCTTTTAAAGATGTTAAATCCTGAAGGCACACCTGTTCGGGGTCAAAGCGGCGGTTCATATAATTAAAGCTGGTATAAAAGCCCAGGGTTAAATTATCTTCGGCATAAAAGTTAATGCTGTAACCGGGTTCAATTACTGCTGCTTCCCAGTGCGGGTCGGGCTGATGGCCTTTGGGGCACACTACCGAAGCAAACATGGATTTGTTATAACCCATGTTCAAATAAAAAGTGCTGAATACTTTTGAGGAATGGAAATAATTGCAGCCCACTTTCACAAAAGCGGTGTTCATTTGCATTTTTGTATTGACCCCGTATTGTATGCGGTTGGTTATGGAAAGCAATCCGTTTTTAAAACCTACACCAACAAAAAACAACTTGCTAAGGTTTATATTAAAGGCCAGGTTGGCTTCGTATATACCAATAAATTTTTGCTGGAACACCTGGTTTGTGGTGGGATTGGGAACCCCGGCGTTTAAACGCAATGAAAAACGGGGCATTTCTATTTTTATATCTTCAGGCACATCTTCTTCCTGCGCCTGCACGCAAGCCGTTGTTAAAACTAAAAAAAATATAAGAAGTACCCTGCGCATAAGTGATGTAAAAATAACGAAAAATGTCCCGGTTTAGTATATTGAGTTACGAATCTACGGATACGAATTTGTACAAATATACTAATGTTGGAATTACGAGTTAAGAATAATCTACGGATACGAATTTATACGAATATACTAATGTAGCTGTTGCGAAGGATTACGAATAACACACAATGTATACACACTAACACCACACCCGGATTAGTATATTCGTACAAATTCGTATTTAGTAGCAAACTAAGAACCAAAGACCATTTTAACATGAGGGATATTGTCTTCCAGGTACATTTCTCCTTTTGAAACAAAACCCAGGTTACCGTAAAACTTTTCCAGATGTTGCTGTGCCGAAATTGTAATGGATGTAGTTCCGAATAATTTAGTGGTATGTTCAATGGCCTCTTGCATTAGTTCGTGTCCTTTTTTATGCAAACGGAATTCAGGCTTTACCACTACTCTTCCTATTGCCGGGTCTTTGTAGGAAACACCGGGGGCTAAAATCCGCACATAGGCCATTAGTTCCCTGTTTTCAGTATAAGCCAGCAAATGATAAGCTTCCTGGTCCTTGTTATCACATTCGGGGTAAGGGCAGTTTTGCTCCACTACAAAAACATCGGTGCGAAGTTTTAAAACTTCGTACAGCTCATTTGTAGTAAGCTGGTTAAAATGTTTTAGTTCATACTGAATGTTCATCTTAATAATTACCAATGGAAAGCAGAACCAGTGTACAGGCTTCAATTGCTTCTATGCCCTGTTCCTCTGCTTTTTTTTCAAGTGCAGGGTTCTCCGTTCCGGGGTTAAAAATAATGCGTTTGGGTTTTAAAGCGAATATATAATCCAGCCATTCCGCCTGGTTGTTCGGCCCTACATATAAACTAACCGTATCAATATGTTGTAAAGCGGGCCTGTCGGTTAATATATCAAGGTCTTGTATTTTACCTCCGCGTAAACCAAGCGGAAATACTTCATGCCCGTGGTTCATTAAACTTGCGACAGCTTTATAAGCATACCTTTCCGGGTTGGCCGAAGCTCCGATAACAACTGTTCGTTTACTCATTCTTCAAGGTAATTAAGGTCTTTTCCAAAGGTTTCTTCTAATTTATACAAGGCCCAAAAAGCCAGTGTAAATACCACAACGCCTATACAAATGGTGGCTTTTACCTTTTCATGCCCGGAGCCTGCAAATACATGATCGCTTAAATATTTAGCCCCCATCAATATTAAAATAGTTGAGCCCCTCACAAAATTAGGTGCCGATGTGGTAACGGTTGAACGGATATTGGTTCCGAACAATTCGCTGGCCGAGCTCATGAATACCGCCCAATAGCCGGTACCAAAACCAATAATAAAACAGATGGAATAAAAGGCCAGTAAGCTGTAAGGCACAACAAAAAAGTACAACACTGTGCATAAAAGTGTGAACCCAATAAACAGGAAGAGTATTTTTTTCCGGCTCCCCATGCGCTGGCTCAATACACCGCTTACCACATCGCCAATGGTTATACCCGAGTAGGCCACCATAAGGGCCACGCGTGGTAAATTTTTCGGATCGAAAGTATAGGTAACGCCTAAGGACTTCAACATCTCCGGGCTGAACTGAATCAATAAACTCATTACATACCAGACCGGCACAGCAATAAGAATAACGCAGATGTATTTAAAAAACATTTTACGACTTTTGAGCAGCATAAAAAAATTGCCTTTTTCGGAGGTGCTGTTGTGTTGAAGATCTTTAAACATGGAGCTTTCACTTACACCAATCCGCATTAATAAAAGCAGGATACCCAGGCCCCCGCCAATAAAATAACTTACGCGCCAATTGCTCAGTAACAAGGTGGTTAAGCCTGCAACAACAGCTCCGAATAAACCAACCGAAGCAACGACTGTTGTTCCATAGCCCCGTTTTTCTTTGCTTAAGGTTTCGCTCACTAAGGTTATTCCTGCACCCAGTTCCCCGGCCAGACCAAAACCGCTTACAAAACGCAAAGCAGCGTACATGTCTGTATTCGTTACAAAACCGTTTAAAATATTGGCAATAGAATAAGTAATAATGGACCCGAATAAAACAGAGAGCCTGCCTTTTTTATCGCCTATAATTCCCCAGGCTACACCGCCCACCAGCATACCAAACATTTGCCAGTTCAATAAATTCTGGCCTATATTGCTTACATATTTATCAATGTCTTTTAATTGATCTGCAGGTAATTCTGTGCTGAGAATGTCTTTTAAGCTGGCTACACGCTCCATGCCAAACAACACCAAATCGTAGATGTCAACAAAATAGCCGAGGGCGGCAACAATTACAAGGGCATTTAAAATTTTATCGCTTTGTTTTGGAGCTGTGGTGGACGACATATAAATTTTATTCTTTAATTATTTTTTTTGCAATCACGAAATTATCGCTTTTTGCAACAAAAATATACATGCCTTTCGCTAAAGATTCGAGTCCAACAATGTTAATTGTATTTTGACTCTTTTGTTTTATAAAGCGGTTTTCCCCTAAAAGTAATTTCCCCTGTACATCATAAATCTCATAAATTAAATTTTCGGATAAACTGGGAAACAACACAAAAGATAAAGTGGATGAAAAAGGATTGGGTGATAACATAATTACATCATCGCTTTCGTATTGTTTAATTGAAAAGAAGCCTTTTAATATAGAGTCGGCTTTGCAATAATTGGGTATACCATAACCATAACTGTTATCGGGGTTAAAGTACTGTGACGCACTTTGCTGAATGGCATTCATGATTTCAACATTTTTTTTAGTTGGGTTGGCCTGCCACAAACAAGCGACCATTCCTGCGGTTATGGGCGATGAAAAAGAAGTCCCGCTTCCTGTTCCTATCATATTGGAATTTGCATTTACCAGCACCGAAGCCACACCCTGCGCAACAACATTGGGTTTTATTCTTCCATCGGATGTTGGCCCTACAGAGCTAAAGCCGGCGATTGCCTGCGTTGCATCAACAGCACCAACTGTTAAAATACTATCCGCGTCGGCAGGTATACTTATGTAATGCCAGGGGCTTGATCCTTCATTGCCTGCGCTGTTGCATACTATCATTCCCTTGCGGGCAGCCATGGTTGCCGCTATACTGGCATTGGATGTTTTTCCGTTTAAGTCTGCATACGTATGATCCTGCGAAGG
>JAHEYF010000128.1 GCA_023251755.1 Bacteroidota bacterium | reverse complement strand
ACTGCGGCACAAAGCGACGGCTCCATCGGTTCCCAATCGGTTTCACAAATTGAGGAAAGAACAAAGTGGCGAAAAAAACTCGGATTGGATTTACCTGTTTTTTACTTTGCCCTGTCTAAATTATCTTACCCGGATACCCTTTATAAAATTTACGATAAAACCGAAAACGAAGCACTGAGCCGTTTAACAGATGAGTACGGCAACTGGCCTGAGGTTTCTAAGTATATAATACACCTTGGTAAATTCTACAAAAGTTTGGTAGCCTTCAGACCCGATACCAACGGAATGCCCCGCAAGGAAAAAAACGATGTCTACGAGGTCTTTAACACCATAAAATTTGAAGCATTGTCCCTTAAATCAAGCTACCACGATGAGGTCATTACTTTTAAAATAAACAACCTGCACAAGCTGATGAAACAATATGTTTTTTTCGACGGCTTTAATACTCAGTTAAAACAGGTGGATATGAATTACAACACTATAAAACAAAACAGCTCGGCCTGGAAAAATTATGTACCCAGACTAATTTTTTATGGAATCCATAACCAGTACCACCGCTGGGTGTTTGGTGATGGAGAATTTACAAAAGGTATCGTTTGTTTTGATTTTGGAACTTCTTATCAAACCAAACAGGCCATAACATTGGTAATTAAAGAAAAAATAGGCTGGTCGCTTTTCTTTTCCCTTGTGTCCATTGTTTTTGCCTACCTCATTAGCATTCCGCTGGGGGTTAAAGCGGCCCGTAATCGGGGAGGTACATTCGACAAGGTTTCTTCTGTTGTTTTATTTATGATGTATTCACTCCCTTCGTTTTTTATAGGAGTTCTGCTCCTCATTACTTTTGCCAACCCCGATGTGTTAAATATTTTTCCGGCCTCCGGCGTTAAGCCCGCAGAAGGGTATCCGGATGCAGCTGGTTTTTTCGAAAAGGTAAAATTATCCTTCCCTTACCTCATACTACCACTCGTATGTTATACCTATAGCTCCTTAGCTTTTTTATCGCGTTTAACCAAAGGAACCATGACAGAGGTTGTGCAACAGGATTATATCCGTACTGCAAGGGCCAAAGGCCTGGATGAAAACACGGTTATATGGAAACACGCTTTCAGAAATTCCTTATTGCCCATTATTACTGTTTTTGCCAACATCTTTCCTGCGGCTATTGGCGGCTCTGTTATCCTGGAAACAATTTTTACCATTCCCGGAATGGGCTTTGAATCGTTTCTGGCTATTCAAACACAAAATTACCCCATGATTATTGCCATACTTACTATTACAGGCGTATTGACATTGCTGGGGTATTTGGTGTCGGATATTTTATATGCAGTGGCCGACCCGAGGATTTCGTTTAAGTGAGAGAGTTTAAGAGTTGAAAAGTTAGAAAGTGAGAGAGTAAGAAAGTGAGGGGAGAGAGAAGTTAGAGTTTGGAATTTGTTATTTGGAGTTTAGAATTTTGAAAATTGACATGAACGTGCACCATCAGCAAAATTTTCGTTTTTCATCTTATGCCTGGAAGCAGTTTAAAAAAAATAAACCGGCTTACTGGTCGTTTAAAACGCTTGTTGTCTTAATTGCACTTGCCCTGCTTGCACCTGTATTGGCCAACGACAGGCCCCTG
Organism: Bacteroidota bacterium; assembly: GCA_023251755.1. Lineage (GTDB taxonomy): Bacteria > Bacteroidota > Bacteroidia > B-17B0 > Aurantibacillaceae > JAHEYF01. The sequence continues at coordinate 10,354 of JAHEYF010000128.1, read as the reverse complement.
TACTGCAAATACAAAGGCCATTCATTATTCCCGGCCCTTTCGTTTAAACATATAATTGAACTAAAAGACCCACAAACAGGCACTACCGAAATACTGAACTATGAACAGGCCGAGTGGAAAACCATGCAACTGGAAAGTGTTTACTGGGCCTGGTTAAGTGTATATGCACCCGGAAAAACAGACATGGACAACAGCAACCGTGTTAGTCCTTTTGAACAGCAAATTTTTACCAAAGCCAATAAAGAGCAAATAATTATACCCCTTCGTTTCAAACACTGGCTCGGAACAACCAATAACGGTGGCGATGTGTTGAGTGGATTGTTGCACGGTATAAAATTTTCATTGCTCATCGGCATTCTGTCTATGCTTATTGCTTCCTTTATTGGTGTTACATTCGGGGCACTGGCGGGTTATTTCGGAAACAACCAGTTGACAACCAGCAGGGCTTCCTTCTGGGTATTTGTTGTTGGAATTGTACTGGCTTTTTTTTATGGTTTTTATGTCCGTTCGCCACAACTTACAGATGCCTTTGCTGCTTCGGGAACCGCATCCCTTCTTCAGATTTTTATTTCTGTTTTTGTCTTCGTGTTGGTGCTTTATATATTTTATTGGATTGGAAAATGGCTGGGCAAATTACCGGTGCTCAACTACACTGTTCATATTCCTGTTGATGCGATTGTTTCGCGGGGGATAGAAATTTTAAATTCCCTTCCTTTATTTATGCTGATCATTTCTCTTTCTGCTATTTCAAAACCAAGTTATGTGAACCTGATTATGATTATTGGTTTTACTTCCTGGGCCCCATTGGCAAGGCTTACGCGCGCAGAGTTTTTGCGTATTTCTGCACTTGATTATATACAGGCCGGTAAGTCTTTAGGATTAAGCGAAGCCCGCATTATATTCAGGCATGCATTGCCCAACGGACTTGCACCTGTGTTTATACAAATTGCATTTGGGATAGCCGGAGCTATATTGGTGGAGTCCTCCCTCTCCTTCCTTGGTGTGGGGGTTCCTCCTGAAACCATTACCTGGGGCAAATTATTAAGCGAAGTGCGGGATGATTTTTCGGCCTGGTGGTTGGTTATTTTTCCGGGCCTGGCTATTTTTATTACCGTAACCATGTACAACCTTATTGGCGATGGCTTAAGGGATGCCTTAGACCCACGATTGAAAAAATAATGGTAACAAGCCAAAATTAAATTAATTTTACCTTTTCTTATTCTCTCCCTTATGAAGAAGATTTTAGTTATAGGTGCCGGACGCTCGGCCTCATCGCTGATTAGTTATTTACTGAAGCATTCAGCTCAATACAATTGGCATATTACAGTTGCCGATGTTAGCTTAGACCTGGTATTGTCTAAAACAGAAAATCACCCTCGTTCAACAGCCATCGTTTTTGATGTGAACGATGCTGCTCAGCGCGAAAAAGAAATTGCAGATGTTGACATTGTTATTTCGATGTTGCCTGCATTTATGCACGCCGATGTAGCCAAAGACTGCGTACGCTTAAAAAAACACTTAGCCACAGCAAGTTATGTGTCGGATGCGATGCGCGAACTGGATAGCGAGGCCCGTAAAAACGGAATTGTGCTGATGAATGAAATTGGCCTCGATCCGGGCATTGACCATGCTTCAGCCATGAAAGTGATTGATGAAATAAAAGCCAAAGGAGGAAAAATAACTTCCTTCCATTCGTATTGCGGTGGATTGGTGGCCCCTGAAAGCAACGACAATCCCTGGGGTTATAAATTCAGCTGGAACCCCCGCAATGTAATATTGGCAGGGCAGGGTACAGCCCAGTACCTCGAAAAGGGAAAATTAAAATTTATTCCTTACAATCGTTTGTATACCCAAACCAATACCATTGAGGTGGACGGTTACGGTAAGTTTGATGCTTACGCCAACCGCGATTCAATTGGTTACCGCGAACCTTACGGCTTGCAAAATATTGAAACCATGTTGCGCGGTACCCTGCGTATGCCAGGCTATTGCAAAGCCTGGAATGTTTTTGTAAAACTCGGATTAACGGATGATACCTATAAAATACACGAAGCGGATCAACTGACCTATACACAATTGTTGGAAGCCTTTTTGCCCAATGGCACTACAAGTGTAAAAGACAGGTTGATTGATTTTATGGGGGAAGAGATAGATGAAGAAGTTGTTCAGAAATTAGAATGGTTGGATTTGTTTTCCCATACATCTGTTCAGTTAAAAGAAGGTTCTCCGGCGCAGTTGTTGCAACATTTATTGGAAAGCAAATGGTTGTTGAAACCCGACGATAAAGACATGATAGTAATGCAGCACCAGTTTGAATACATACAAAACAATGAAAAACAGGTCTTGCATTCATCGTTGGTTGTAAAGGGCGATGATTCAGTACACACGGCTATGGCTAAAACAGTGGGTTTGCCATTGGCCATTACCGTAAAACAAATACTCAGCGGTAAGCTTCAGTTAAGCGGGGTGCAAATACCAACTTCAAAAGTAATCTACGAGCCTTTGTTAAAAGAACTGGAAGAGCTGGGCATTGTATTTGTAGAAAAAGAAATTAAAGGAGTCGTAAGTAGCAAGTCGTAAGTAGCAAGTACCAAACTCTAAACTAAGAACTCTGAACTAAGAACTATACTATATGCGTTTTCACCTCCTTCTATTTATCATTTGTTTTATATTCGGTATTGCAGGCAAAGCCCAAAGCAATTTGCCTCCCGGTACTTATACCTCTACCAATAAAAAAGCTATTAAGCAGTTGGAAGAAGGAAAAAAATTCTTTGAAGTAAAAAAGGATGCAGAGGCAGAAAAAAGTTTTTTAAAAGCTATAGAAATAGATCCCTTGTTTGTTGAGCCCCATATAGCTTTGGGTTATTTGTATGCCGATGCCAGAAAATTAGAACAGGCCATAGAGCATTTTAAAAAGGCGACTGAGATCAACCCGAAATTTTTCCCCAATAATTTTTACGACCTGGGAGGATTGTACCTGAACTCGGGAAAATATGCCGAGGCCAAACAAAGTTATGAAAGCTTTATGGCTTATCCCCGCATTAACCCCAACCTGAAAGAAAAAGCAGAAGGCTTTATTAAAACAAGCATTTTTGGAATCGAAGCGATGAAGAACCCAAAACCTTTTAACCCGGTAAACATGGGCGAAGGGGTCAACAGCGAACACTACGAATATTTTCCGGCCATTACAGCCGATGGCAAAACATTTTTATTTACCCGCAATTTCAGGAACGAAAGCGGAGGAATGATGGCCGGGCAGGAGGATCTTTTTATCAGTGAAAAAGTAAACAAAGTATGGCAAATAGCAGAGCCGGCACGCAACATTAACTCCAAAGGAAACGAAGGTGCTCCAACGCTTTCTGCTGACGGGCAATACATGTTTTATGCTTCCTGTGCCGATATGTATGGCACTTATGGGACCGAAGACAGAAAAGGTTTTGGGAGCTGTGATATTTTTTATGCGCAGAAAAATAACGGGCAATGGACAAAACCCATCAACGTTGGCCCTCCTGTAAATACGGGCAATTGGGAAACACAACCTTCTTTTTCATCCGATGGGAAAACACTTTATTTTGTAAGGGGAATGGTTTCCCGCGAAGGGATACAAAACCAGGACATCTACATGAGCCAGGTGGGTGCCGATGGAAAATTCAGCGAGCCTGTAAAGTTAGGACCAAGCATTAATACAAATGGGAGGGAGGAATCGGTGTATATTCATCCGGACAACATGACCTTGTATTTTTCATCCAATGGACATACAGGAATGGGAGGTTTGGACATTTTTATGAGCAAGCGGCAATCGGATGGGAGCTGGGGACCTGCAGTAAATTTAGGTTACCCCATTAATACCTGGAACGATGAAAACAGTTTATTGGTGGATCCTTCGGGTAAGCTGGCTTATTTTGGTAGCAACCGAAAAGGAGGCTTTGGAGGTTTGGATATTTACCAGTTTGAATTACCCGCTGATTTTCAACCTGAAAAAATTACTTATGTAAAAGGAAAAGTGTACGATGCAATCACTTCAAAAGGCCTGGATGCCACATTCGAATTAATCGACCTGGAAACCCAGCAGCAGGTGTTAAAATCCTATTCGGCAAAAGACGGAAACTTTTTAGTAACGCTCACGGCCAATAAAAATTATTTACTCAATGTTTCAAAAAACGGCTACTTGTATTATTCCGATAATTTCAGTTTAAAAAATGTTGAAGCCGATTACAACAATCCTTTTAAGCTTGACGTGCCTTTACAACCCATAGATACAGGTTATGTAGTGGAATTAAAAAATGTATTTTTTGATGTGGACAAATTTGAATTAAAACCACAGTCGAAAGCGGAGCTGGATAAATTGGTAAGTTTTTTAAAAACCAACCCTAAATTAAAAATAGAAATAGGCGGGCATACGGATAATACAGGGGATAAGAAAAAGAACCAGGTGCTTTCAGAAAACAGGGCCAAAGCCGTTTATGAATATGTAATGACGACCGGGGGTATTGATAAAATTCGTTTAACTTATAAAGGCTATGGCGATACAAAACCAAAAGTAGCCAACGATACTCCTGAACATAAACAAATGAACAGGCGCACAGAATTCAAAGTAAAATTTATGTAGGTATTGGGTAAAAAAAATTGAACCTATTGTTTGTTTTCAGGCTTCTGTTGAGGTTCTGTAGTCGCTTCTTTCACTTCTTCTTTCACAACACGGGCATGGCTCTCCACTTCATTCATTACATCGTTGGCGCCTTTTTGAAAGTCGCGTTGAATACCACTTGCAGCGTCTTTAAATTCGCGGATACCTTTGCCTAAGGTGCGGGCAATGGTTGGAACGCCTTTTCCGCCAAACAATAACAATACAACGATCAATACCAGAAAAATTTCCCCGCCCCCCAGATTAAGAAACAACAATGTATTTTGTACCATTAAAAATTCTTATTTTTTAAAAACTTACGTAGTGTATAAATCCCCAGTCCGAAAACAACCACAACAAAAGCAATGATGAAGATTTCGCTTAATCCTAAATCATACATGGTGTTTTCGTTGCTCAATAACATCGCACAAAGATAAAGTAAATAAAATCAATTCCTTATTAGTAATTATCGTAACTGTTCCAGCCCCTTCTGCGGTATTTAATGTAAAAATCTTCTATTAATTCAGTTATATACTCCTCGTTGGTTTTACTTTTGCTCAGTACCAGGCTTATATCTACCGTATTAATATCAGTGTTCAGTTCTTTGCTGTCTTCTACAAACACACAGGCCCAGCGCTCTTCTTTGTTACGCGTATCTTCACGTTTAAAGATGTAAATTTTACCTTTCTCTCTTTTGTTTTGGGCATCAATGGTTTTAAAGAAAGTGATTTTTTCTGTTTTCTCTTTGTCTTTTTTATCCTGGCTGTAACTGTATTTGTTTTTCAACCTGTTTTGGATATAGGCTTCACAAAATAGTTGCTGATCGGCAAACTCTTTTGGGAAATAAGCAGTTTGTTTGATTTCCTTTAATTTTTTATACAAATCTATTCTGCTTTCATTTCTGGAAGCGTAATGTTTCCATATCGTATCGTTCACATTGTTTCCGTACTTCAGCAATTCTGTGTATACCGATAACATTAAGTCTTCATCTTTAATTTTATAAAGTTTATTAAAAAAAAATTTTACCGGCTCATCTGTTTTGTATAGTGGAGCCAGCAATACTACAAAATTAAAGATGTCGGCCTGGGTATTAATTGTAGGGGTGGTGGCTTTTTTTCCGCCCTGCACATCGTTCAGGGCATCCTGTATATAATCATCGTACTCGTTGTAGTTGTTGTTTTTTTTGTTGTCGTCCTGAGAAGCGGCATTGTACCTTTTTAATTCATAATTGGCTTCTGTAAGAATATCCTGTTTGGTATTTACATATTCTGCAGAGCTGATTATTTTTTTAGTGACCAAAGAAGAGAGGAGGTTAAAAATTGGTTTTTTATATTCCTGAAAACGGGTTAAGCTGAATAATTTGGGGTAAAATTGTTTACAAAGTTCCAATGAGTCGTAAAACACATCGAACACTTCCTGTACCGTGTTTTCATCGCCGATCAAAGGGGGCTCAACAGCAAGTAATTCGGTAATTGCAGCATAAGAGGCATTGGTTTTCATATAACCCAGGCCTTTAATAAGGCAGAGCTGAAGGTAAGAGGAGTCCTGGTATTGTTTATACATTTTTTTATAAGGTTCAATCACCTTGTTGCTGTTCATATCTGCAACGCTTACAAACAGCTGTGCTTTATCGGCTTCGGTAATACCAATAAATTGAGGGTCGCTTAAAAAAGCAATGAAATCATTTTCATATACATTTTCGAAATGAAAATTGGACAAGGAAATGCTCGCTCTGGACCTGGTTGCAGAATCTGCACTGGTAAGGTCTTTGAGACAGGCTTTGAATTTGTTTTCAAAAATATCTTTTCCAATAATGCTGTCTGTGGGTTTAAAGGTGTTCATGAAATCGCTCACCCATCCCTGTGTGCCAAGTGTAGTATCCATAGGAACCATCAGCTCGCGGTAAACCCCTTGTTTAAGAATTCCTTTGTATAGGATGCCTCTTACACTTGCGGTATCGGTAAGCAGGAATTCAAGGGTTTCAATTCCGTTTTCTTTTTTCTGTTTTACGCGGCTAATTTTTTGTGTAGCGCCTCCCAGTACATTTTTTTTAATGTTCTTCCAGAATTCATTTTTATCCTCGTAATCGTAATCATTAAATTTGGTGTAAGTAATATTTACCCGCTCCAGAGAAGAGTATGAGAAATAATATTTTTCTAAATTTTCCTTGTCAAAAGAATAATCGGGGTCTTTTATTTTTTTATTTTTCAGCATCTGGTCGTACTGCTTGTTCACTTCCTTGTCTATTACATTGTCGAACAAAGCACTGGTTTCATCCTGCACGGAAAACTGCATACCTTTATCTGTAATGGTTTCTATTTTATAAATGTATTTGAAGGGGGTAATTTTAAAGGAATTAAAGAAGTCGGAAGGATAAGTCATTTGTAAATTGCCAAAAGCATAAGCTATATAATAATGTGTACCGTTGATGAGTATTTTGCCAAACACCTTTTGATTGTTCTTAATGCTTTCCCCTGAAAATGTGATACCGGGGTATTTTTCACCTTTCAGCAGTGTAAACTCGTTTTTATCTTTTAATTTCAGCTCTTTCATAAAATGACGGCTCAACTGGTTCAATTCAAAAGTATCTTCTTCAATATAGGCTACATCGTGGTACATGGAGTGCGTGATCCCGTAAAAAATATTCTTTTCCTTGTCTAAGGCGGTCACAAATTCGGTAACCCCTTTTAAGGGCGATTGTTTACTTTTTTCGTAATTGTAATTGGCCGGTACATTCACTTCAAAGCCTCCTGTTTGCGGACTGAAATGCTGATACCCGTTTTTAGCAGGGGTAAAAGTAATGGAGTTGAAAAAATCTTTGCCATCCTTGTTTTTTACATAGTCTGTTTTGCCGCCCAGTTTAAAGATGATGACTTCCGCATCTGAAATATAAATCTGGTAACGTTGAATATCCCCTTTTCTTGTAAGGTTCAGAATATCGAAACCGATGTAACCAGCATTGTTTTTTAGTTCACCCTTCGATAAAATTTTTCCGGGAATGTATTCAAACAACATGCTGTCAATTTTGCTTTTCATTTTTTGCTGGTCCAGTCCCTGCAATGTTCCGAAGGATTTGATGCGAATCAGGTTGTAAAACGCACTGTTGGTCATATCTGCGTAAATTCTGAAACTGATGTAATTGTCTTTAAAAATGTTGACCAATTTACCGGGGGCTACAAATGAAAAGGAAGAATCTTCTGCAAATTGTTTGATGGCCGGAATGGGTTTAAAGGTTAGTTCTAATTTGTCTTTAATTTTATTGGCCTTGCCTGATGTTTTGGGTTTAATGGGTTCAACGGTGTAGCCTTTTTTACGTAGCAATTCAATAACCCCGTTTTCGCCCGGCAGGTGAGCGGCGCCCACTCCGGTAAACAGGCTTTGTTTTTGCATGATAGAATCCATGTTGTGAACAAAAATAATGTTGCGGTCTTCTATCAGGAATTTTTTATGGTTTTCGGTTTGGTAACCCGCTTTGTTCAGGCTGTCAATAGCGTCTAAGTCCCCGTTGCGGTAGGCATCTTCAAGTGACTCAAAAGATTTGTAGTCCCCATACTTATTGTAACTTTCATCATAATTTTCTTTTTCCTTTTCATCCACATCCGGCATAGCGGCCAGTTTGCCCATGATTACGGATGTTTTAAAATCTTCGAGGCTCACAATTTTTTTATCCCATTTGGCGCCGGCCTGGTATATAAACAGGTCGATATAGGTGTTTTCTTCAAAATTGGCTTTGGACTGGGAGTTGCGGAACAACAACGAATTGATGATTTCCGGGTCAAAGGCCAGCATCCCTTCATACAGTTTATTGTCCGGTACCCTGAGTTTAAAAGCATCGGCGTAAAAATTACCGAAGGTGTAACCCAGCCCATTGTTGCGGTCGTTAAAATAATCGAGCATGTTGTATTTGTCCATTTCTTCAATCCATTTGGAGGGATCGGATTCGAGGCCAACAACTTCAACTTCCTTAATGGATTCATAAAACTGATCGGATAAATGGTAGGCTGCTTTGGAACTTACATGCATGGTTCCATACAGGTAAGATGTTTTTTTTAAACCATTGCCGCTTATTTTCCAGAGCAGGGTAGGGTATTTTTTCTGGGCCAGGCATACGGAACTAAGCATGGTAACTAAGCTGCAAATAAATAAAACCTTTATAGTTCCGGTTCTTCCGGATTGAATAGAATATGAAATACGCATGTTGAAAGGGCTTGTGTTTTTGATTGAGGTATACAAAATAGTCAAACAGGTTTTAATCATTTTATAGTATAAAAGCAAAAAGCCCTGCAAATGCAAGGCTTTTGGTGTAACACCGAAGAGCATGAAACAGTACACTTTTTACGTATAGCCGGTAAAATACCAGGGCTAAAAAATGTGCCGGACCCTTCGTTGGAATCTCCATAGTGCCAATGATTTTCAGCCTGTTTTTTGATTTATTTAATAGGCTCTAAAATTACCAAAAATTCTCTATCCTGCAAAACAAGGGTGTTTTTGAAGTGTAAACCTAAGATATAGCTTTTGGCCGGCCATCTTTCGATCAGTTTTTTATGTTAATTGCAAACGGACGTTTTACGTTTGTATATGCTTTTATGAATTTTGGGCAAGTGTTTTTAAAACGCCACTTGTTTCATTTATACGCCACTTATTTCATATTTAGCGCCACTTATTGGCTCCATCTTTTCAGGTTTTCTTCTTTTTGCTTATTTAGCCGGATAAATTCCTGCGGTTTAGATTATGAGAGATTTTTATAGCAGGGTGTATATTGAATCAATGATCAATTAATTGTTAAAGTATTGGTATTAAAATGTATTTTTGAAGGGAATACCTTATTCAAAAAAGTAAAAATTGCATTTTATTTAAGCCGTGTTTTACCTCAATAGGCAGTGTCGGGTTTTGATAGTAAAAGTCTTTATTGTTTGCACAAGTGTTTTTTCTGACAAGAAAAAATGTGTTTTACCGCTCATCTTATCGATTCTAATGAGTTAAAATTGAATGTCTTGATAGAAAAATTTTAAATTAAATGCCGAAAAAACTTTAATTATCAGATAAAAACGAAAGCGTGATAAAAATTTGGGTAACGGTATTTCAAAGTAAATTAATTGTCATTTATTTTGATCTGTAAATTAGTCCTGGGATTAATGTTTACTTTCAATCGCTGTTTATAATGGGCGCCAGATTCGCCAATTATTAACTATAACAAGTTACCCATGACGTTTTTATACATATATTTAAGGCTTTTTTAGTCAGTATTAAGCATTGATATCTGTTGAACCTAATGGGCATTTATTCATGAATAAAAAACGATGAGAAAAATATTTTAAATACAGCCGCAGTAAGTTTTTTATGTTTGAGAAAAGAGAAAATAAAAGTATCGCCTATATACTTTTAGAGAAAGAGAAGCAATGCCCTGATACAAAATCATACCGGTTTCGTCAGGGTGAACAATCAGTACCCATTGAGTTAATTTACCATCAATTTGCTGAAAAAATTAAAAGACCTGCGTTTTTTTCAGGCCCCGGCCTATCTTCCAAGAAGATCCTTTTCCAGGGTACAGCTGTAAGTCTAAAAAGCTTGCCCCCCGGTATTCAGGTAACAAGCTCTGCATTTAATAAAGTAGTCCAGCTAACTACTTTTTTTGTCAAAATTTTAAGATTATTTAAAAAGTAATTCATGAGTGAACTATTCATTGAAAATAATACTACTCTCAGTGCGGAGGAATATGAACAACTAATT
>JAHEYF010000028.1 GCA_023251755.1 Bacteroidota bacterium | reverse complement strand
ATTTGCTTTACCTCAGCCAGGTCGTTGTTTTCCAAAGCCGTTTTAAAACGGGCGGTAATGGTATCAATTTGTTGCTGGTATTCCAGTACACGGGCGTTGGTAGTGCGGAACATGCCGGCATCAAAATTTTCGAAACGTTTGGCCGCTTTCTCCACTTCCTTTTTTATCTTATCTTCAATTTTTGCTATGTGATCTTCAATCAGCACATCGGCGCGGTAACGTTTTTTACTATCTTTGTTATCGATTAAAGGATCATTAAAAGCATCCACATGTCCGCTGGCTTTCCAGGTAGTAGGATGCATAAAAATAGCTGCATCAATCCCCACAATGTTGTCGTGCATTTGCACCATGGATTTCCACCAGTATTCGCGGATGTTCTTTTTTAATTCGGCGCCATACTGGCCGTAATCGTAAACGGCACTTAAGCCGTCGTATATTTCACTGCTGGGGAAAATATAACCATACTCCTTGGCATGAGAAATAATGTTCTTAAATAAATCTTCTGAATTGCTCATAGAGCGCAAAGTTAGTATTTTTTTGCTGTTTTTTAACAAGGGAAAAAGCTTAAAAAGATGGGAATTAAGGGGGGTGTTTCGTTCATTCGTTCTTTTGTTTATTCGTTTGTCCTCATACAACTATGAAGGAGGGAAACGAAAAAATTTTAACTTAGCCTCTTCAAATTTATAGTATAAAATTGTTTATTGTTTGCCCAAAACAATACCGGCTACAGAGTAGCCAAACATTCTTAATGCAACAACAATACAAACAACCACGGCTACAGAGTAGCCGAACAGCTTCTTAACGTTCATTCAAAATATGCCCATACTCACAAACGAAAAATTTAAACTGGAAATAAAACAACTGGGTGCTGAACTTTGTTCTTTTTTTTCAAAAGACCTGAACAAGGAATTGCTTTGGCAAGCCGACAAGGATGTTTGGGCCAGGCATGCCCCGGTGCTTTTCCCCATTGTTGGCAAATTAAAAAACAACACTTATTCTTTTAAGGGAAAAATCTATAGTCTTCCCCAGCATGGTTTTGCCCGCGATTGTGAGTTTCAACTTACAACACAAAATAAAAACAGCCTGGTGTTTGAATTAAAAGAAACTGAAGGAAGTTTAAAAAATTATCCTTTTCGTTTTAATCTAAAAATCAACTACGAATTAACCTCAAATGGATTTAGCTGTAAGTACATGGTAACCAACCCGGCTACCGAACCTTTATATTTTTCAATAGGTGCACATCCCGGTTTTAATTGCCCGCTGTTTGAGAATGAAAGTTTTGAAGATTATTGCCTTGAATTTAAAAAGGATGAAAACATTGAAAGGTATCTTATTCAGGATGGTTTAATTTCAGATCACAGAGAGAAAATACAACTGAAGTCGGGGAAACTTGCATTGAGCAGCGCTTTATTTGAGAGGGATGCCATTGTACTAAAACAGATCAATTCTTCCTCAATAAAATTATCATCCAACAGCTATTGTTTAAATTTTTCATGGTTCAATATGCCTTATTACGGAATCTGGACGAAACCCGGAACCCGGCGTTTTATTTGCCTGGAGCCCTGGGCGGGGATAGCGGATTCAGTGAATGCTTCCGGAAACTTAATTGAAAAAGAAGGGATTATCTGTTTGAAGGAAAAGGAACAATACAAGTGTGGATTTACTGTTGATATACACCCGCAATAATGTGCGATTCCTAATATTTTTATTCTTTAATATTCCAAAAAAAGAATTCCCGTACCATTAAGTTTGTACATTTAGACCTTTGTTTTAATTATAAAACCTCCATTAAATACATTTTGTTATGCAAAAATCACCCTGCTTCATCATTGCCGTAACGCTTTTCTTTTCCTTAACTGTAAGTGCACAAAAAAAAGCGAGTCCGGTAAACGATGATACAAAATCCAAAGAAACAAAAGATCCGCTTTTAAAAACGGAAAACTATTCTACCCTTTCCTTCCGCAGTGTAGGTCCTGCGGTTACTTCGGGACGTATTACCGACATTGCTGTTAACCCAGGTAACAAATCGGAATGGTACATTGTGGCTGCTGCGGGCGGAGTATGGAAAACAAGCAATGCAGGTGTTACCTTTCAGCCCATTTTTGATGGACAAAGCGCTTACTCCATTGGTTGCATCAGCATCGACCCCAACAATCCGAATGTAATATGGGTGGGTGCGGGCGAAAACAACAACCAGCGCGCTGTGGGATACGGCGATGGTGTTTACAAAAGTGAAGACGGTGGTAAGTCCTGGAAAAATGTTGGCCTCAGCAAATCAGAACACATCGGGATGATTGCTGTTGACCCTTCCAACAGTGAGCATATACTGGTAGCTGCTTACGGTCCCTTATGGAATGCAGGTGGAGAACGTGGAATATACAGCACCGTTGACGGGGGTAAAACCTGGAAACAGGTTTTAAATGTTAGCGAAAATACTGGCTTTAATGAAGTTCACATAGACAAAAAACACCCCAACATTGTATATGCAACAGCCCACCAGCGCCGCAGGCATGAATGGACTTACATCAGCGGTGGCCCCGAAAGTGCTATTTATAAAAGTACCGATGGCGGCAATAGCTGGAACAAATTAAACAACGGTTTGCCCGAAAACGATATGGGTAGAATTTCATTGGCTGTATCGCCGGTGAATACAGATGTGGTGTACGCCATGATTGAAGCCAGCGAAAACAATGGTTTGTATAAAAGCACCGACAGGGGGGCCAGCTGGTCGAAACAAAGCGGCACCAGCACCTCGGGCAATTATTATGTCGAAATTTTTGCCGACCCTAAGGATGTGAATAAAATCTATTCAATGGATATGTGGGCACAAGTAAGTACTGATGGAGGCAAAACATTTAAACCCTTAGGAGAAAAAAACAAACATGTAGACAATCACATCATTTATGTAGACCCCGATAACACCAGTCATTTTTTAGTAGGTTGTGACGGTGGTTTATACGAGTCTTTTGATGCTGCACAAACCTGGGATTTTAAATCCAACCTGCCTATTACACAGTTTTACAGGGTGTGTGTAGACAACAGCCAACCATTTTACAATATTTATGGCGGCACGCAGGACAACAACTCTCTCGGTGGCCCAAGCCGCACCATTAGCGCCAATGGCATCACCAATGCCGACTGGTTTGTAACAACAGGTGGCGACGGTTTTCAATCGCGTGTTGATCCGAATGAACCCAATATTATTTATGCTGAATCGCAATACGGTGGCCTGGTGCGTTACGACCGTAAATCGGGAGAAGCCATTAGCATAAGGCCAATGGAAAAAGCAGGTGAAGCCGCTTACCGTTTCAACTGGGATGCCCCGATCATTATCAGTAACCATGATAACAAACGGATTTATTTTGCAGCCAACAAAGTGTTCAGGAGCGACGACAGGGGCACCACCTGGAAAGTAATCAGCGGGGATTTATCGCGCCAGACAGACAGAAATAAATTAGCTGTAATGGGCAAGGTGTGGAGCATGGATGCAGTAGCCAAAAACCAATCTACTACCATATATGGCAATATTACAGCTTTGGCGGAATCTCCAAAAAATGAAAATTTAATTTATGCAGGTACCGATGACGGGCTTATACAAGTTACCAACGACGGAGGTAAAACCTGGAGCAAATGCTCACAATTTGGTGGAGTTCCTTCACTGAATGTAAGCGGGATTGAACTGGGCCCCCTGGTTAATTTTATCATGGCTTCGCAACACGACGAAAATGTAGCTTATGCTGTTTTAAACAACCACCGCAACGGCGACTTTAAACCATACATCGTAAAAACAAGCGACAAAGGAAAAACCTGGATAAGTATAAACGGCAACTTACCTGAAAGGGGCTCTGCTTATAGTCTGGCTGAAGACCATAACAACAAAGACCTCTTGTTCTGCGGTACTGAGTTTGGATTTTATTTCAGCAGGAATGGCGGCACCAACTGGATTGAAATCAGCAATGGCCTCCCCAAAGCTATTTGTATAAAAGACATTGCCATTCAAAAAAGAGAAAATGACATTGTTATTGCCACCTTTGGAAGAGGTTTTTATGTGCTTGATAATTACAGCTTGTTAAACGATATTAAAAAAGAAGAGCTCGAAAAACAAGCCTGCATTTTTCCGGTTAAAGACGGCTTGTTGTTTTACGAATCGACCCCTTACGGGCACAAAGGAAAATCTTTTCAGGGAGCCTCCTTCTTTAACACCATGAACCCGCCCATAGGAGCTGATATTACCTGGTATTTAAAAGATGATTACAAAAGCCTGAAAGATAAACGCAAAGAAAGTGAAAAGGAAAAAATAAAAGCAGGTAAAGATGTCTATTATCCCAATGCAGACAGTATTCGTTTGGAAGACATAGAAGAAAGTGCTTATACATACTTAGCTATATGTGATGAGAGCGGCACTGAAATCAGAAAAATAAAACAGGATGCAAAAAAGGGGATGAAAAAAATTACCTGGAACGGAAGAATGGAGATCACCAGTCCTGTTAATTTTAACAGCCCTAATCCTGATAACCCTTACGAGGATGAAGACCTGGGTGCTCCGGCAGTGCCTGGTAAATACTTTGCCCAGGTTTTTTTGGTGAAGGAAGGCAAAGCAGCATCCATAAGTGAAAAACGCGAATTCAAATTAACTGCTTTACAAAATTCCACCCTGCCCCTACCCGATCAGGCTCAAATGCTGGACTTTAACAAAAAATTAGCTGAGTTCAGACGTGTTCTTGGCGGCAGCAACAATTATGTAGACGAAATGAACGAACGCATTAAATACCTGAAAAAAGGATTGGAAGAAGGCCCGGCAAATAGCATAGCCTTACTCAGTGATTTAAAAGCCATTGAAACGCAGCTGAAATCAATTCATTTAATTATGAATGGGGATAGAAGTATGGCTAAAAGAGAATTTGAAACCCTGCCCGGTTTAAACGGTAGTATAGAAAATATAGTATACGGAAGCTGGTCCGGTTCATTGGGGGCTACCGCTACTTACACCGAAAAACTAAACGAAATAAAAGATAAATTTAAAGAAGTATATAAACAGATTGTGGAGGCAGACAAAAAAATGGAAGAGCTGGAAAACAAAGCTGAAAAAATAAAACTACCCGTAACGCCAGGCCGCCTGCCGAAATGGGAGTAGGGCTAAGTTAAAAGTTTAGAGTCAAAAGTTTAGAGTTAAAAGTCAAAAGCTAAAAATTAGTGCGTGGAATTTAATTGTAAAGAAAAATATGTGCTGGAAAATGAAAGGGTTCGTTTAGTCCCCCTGAAAATATCAGACTATGAACACCTTCACCCATTTTCCTTAAACGAACCTGAAATATGGAAATACTCCCTTGTTCATGCAATGGGAGAAGATGGCCTGAAGAATTATTTAAATTTAGCGGTTACAGCAAGAGAGGCAGAAAAGGAGTACCCTTTTATTGTTTTTGATAAACGAACCAATAATTATGCAGGAAGTACACGGTTTTACGACATTCAGCTTTCGAACAAATGCCTGCAATTGGGCTTTACCTGGTACGGTAAACACTACCAGGGAACAGGACTCAACAAACACTGCAAGTTTTTATTGCTGGAATTTGCCTTTGAAAAAATGGGAATGGAAAGAGTCGAGTTTCGGGCGGACCACCACAATGAAAAAAGTATAGCCGCTATGAAAAGTATTGGTTGTAAAGTGGAAGGGGTGCTGCGAAGTAACGGATTAAGACCCAACGGAGAAAGAAGGGACAGCATTGTATTGAGTATACTTAAAAACGAATGGGAAACAGAAGTGAAAACTTTGCTTCTGAATAAACTTAACTAAGTCTGCAAAAAAAAATTGGTAAATTTTTTTTTGCAATTCCTGTTTGTGATTTTCCGGTGTAATTTGTAGCATCCGCTTGTGTATCTTTATCCTTCAACTAAAAGGGCAAAATATGCATACCAACATAACAGGTAAAACGATTGTATTTGTACATGGCATTTTTATGAACGGCAACTGCTGGAAACAATGGATGCAATTTTATGAAGCCAAAGGATACAAATGTTATGCGCCCTCTTACCCTTTACATGAAGGCAATCCGATCGAGCTACGTAAAAACCCTCACCCTGACCTGGGTAAGCTCCGGTTTAAGCAGGTGGTAGACAGCCTGGCTGCATTTATTGACCGTTTACCCGAAAAGCCTATCCTTATTGGGCATTCCATGGGCGGACTGGCCGTTCAAAAACTGATAGAACTCAATAAAGGTGTCGTTGGAATTTGTATTCAACCCGCACCACCCAAAGGGATTATGAGTTTTAAGTGGAGTTTTATTAAAGCCAATTTGCCCATTGTAAACCCTTTTATGGGGAACTCAGTTTGTTTACCAGGTGTTAAATGGTTTAATTACGCCGTATGCAATACCCTGACCCTGGAGCAAACACAAATTGTATACGATCAGCTGATTATTCCGGAAAGCAGAAATGTACCACGCACCAGCATTGGCAACGACGGTAAAATTGATTTTAAAAAACCACATCGGCCTTTGTTGTTTATTGCCGGCGATCAGGACCACATCATCCCTTATACCCTGAATAAAAAAAACTTTGAAGCCTATAAAGACAGGAACAGCAAAAAAGACTTTAAATTATTCACCGGAAAATCGCATTTTATTTGCGGACAACAAGGCTGGGAGGAAATAGCGGAATATATTAGCGACTGGATTACCGGCCTAAGGTAGAAGTTCATTCGTTTAATAGTTTATTTGTTCAATAGTTACGAACAAACGAATGAAGCGGCAGACGAAAAGCACATTTCTTTTTTCGCCTCTGATTTAGTACAGTATA
Organism: Bacteroidota bacterium; assembly: GCA_023251755.1. Taxonomy (GTDB): domain Bacteria; phylum Bacteroidota; class Bacteroidia; order B-17B0; family Aurantibacillaceae; genus JAHEYF01. The sequence continues at coordinate 42,105 of JAHEYF010000028.1, read as the reverse complement.
TTTTGTCTTTACATTAAAAAATTAATACAGACAAAAATTAACAGTGATTTAAGAGTGTAAAAAAACCGGGCTTTTCAGTATATTCAATACCCTCAAAGGTTTTCTGATTATTTTCAGACCAGCACCGCTAAAATAAGTCATTTCATTAAGTCTGCAAATGGCAGTATCCCTGTAAACAATTTTTGAATCTTTAAATCCACTCGTTACCTTTGATAAAAAGCACATCGCCTATCATTGAATATTCATTGTTTGATTAAATCGCATACCAACAGTTGGTGGGTATCCCTGCCTTAAACTTTTTAACATAAATTACTATGGAACAAATTTACAAAGTCCCCTGTTCGCACTTGTCAATCATAGAATCCATTAAGGATGCCGTGATTGTGAGAGATTTGAATGGGAAAATATTTTTTGTGAACAGCGCTGCGGAAAAACTATTTGGTTACCGCGCAGATGAAATACTGAAGCAGGACGTTGAAATAATTATCCCTTCAATAAAAGCCAATGAAGAAAAAAGACTGGTAGAAAGTATTTTATGGGGTGAAAAGGTTGAAAATTATGAAACCGAAAGGGTGGATAAATTCAACAATATAATTTATGTCTCGGTAAGCTTATCGGCCTTAAAAGACGAAGAAGGAAAAACCATTGGAATTACCAAAGTAATCAGAAATATTACTGAAAAGAAAAGAGCGGAAGGCAAATTTCAGGCCTTACTGGAATCAGCTCCAGATGCCATGGTGATTGTAAATAAATTCGGACAGATAGTACTGGTAAATGCCCAAACCGAAAAATTATTCGGGCATGAACGAGGAGATCTTGTGGGACAGGAAGTTGAAATACTGATCCCCTTGCGTTTTAAAGGCAAGCATCCCGATCACCGCAAACATTTTTTTGGAGACCCTAAAATGCGGGAGATGGGTGCCGGCCTCGAACTATATGGTGTACGCAAAGACGGAAGCGAATTTCCCGTAGAAATTAGTTTAAGTCCGCTAAAACTGGAAGAAGGTACTTTTGTTTCAGCAGCTATCCGCGACATCAGTATCAGAAAAAAAAGTGAAGCCAAGTTTAAAGGCTTACTTGAGTCAGCCCCCGATGCAATGGTAATTGTAAATAAGGAAGGAAATATTCAGTTGATCAATGCTCAGACCGAAAAAATTTTCGATTATAAACGGGAAGAAATTATTGGTAAAAAAGTAGAAATACTCATCCCCGAACGTTTTAAGGGTGTTCATCCCAACAACCGTACAGGTTTTTTTACCGAACCCAGAACAAGGTCTATGGGTGCTGAACTTGAGCTTTATGGCAGAAAAAAAGACGGCACTGAATTTCCCGTAGAAATAAGCTTAAGCCCTATTGAAACAGAAGATGGCTTGTTGGTTTCATCTGCCATCAGAGATATAACCGACAAGAAAAAAGCGGCAATGGAATTAAAAGATTACGCGAACCGCCTTGAAACATCAAACAAAGAATTGGAACAATTTGCTTACGTTGCTTCACACGATTTGCAGGAACCCCTTCGCAACATTAGCAATTATGTTGAATTACTGGAAAAACGATCCATTGGGCTTTTAAACGATGAATCAAAACATTTCCTAAGCGTTGTTGTAAAATCAACCGAAAGAATGAAAATTCTTATCCGGGAGCTTCTAAATTTTTCTAGAATTAGCAGAGAGAAAATAATTGAAAAAGTCGACTGTACTAAAATATTTAATGAGGTATTAGCGGACATGGATTTTATTATTCGGGAAAACAATGTGGAAATTATAACGAGCGAATTACCCTTGATTAATGCCAATGAAACAGAAATCAAACAGGTGTTTCAAAATCTTTTAAGCAATGCCATTAAGTTTAAAAAACAAAATATAAATCCTCAAATAACTGTTCATTGTATTAAAAATAATAAAGAATGGGAGTTTTCAATTCATGACAATGGCATCGGAATAAAAGAAGAATATTTGAAAAGAATATTCTTCATTTTTCAACGCCTGCATACGGAAACAGAATATCCCGGAACCGGTATAGGGCTTGCGACCTGTAAAAAAATTATTGAATTGAATGAAGGCAAAATCTGGGTCAGCTCTCAACCCGGTACCGGCTCAACTTTTTATTTCACCATACCACAATAAACTAATTTAAATGAAAGCCTTAAACTGTATCTTATTAATTGATGATAATGTTGACGATAATTATTACCATACCATCATAATTCAGGAAGCAAATGCTGCATATCACGTAAGAACTGCCACAACAGGTGAAAAAGCCCTGGAATACTTATTAGAAGGAAAAGAATGCCCTGATCAGTTTCCTTTTCCCAACCTCGTGTTTCTTGACATCAATATGCCTGGAATGAACGGCTTTGAATTTTTAGAAAAAGTCAAAGAAATAAAATTACTTGACTCAGGGAAATCTATTATTGTGGTTATGCTCACCAGCTCCTTAAATCCGGTCGATAAAAAAATGGTAAAGGACTTTTTTTCAGGTGAAGTTAAAGCCTTTAAAAACAAACCGCTCACAACTGAAATGTTAGCTGACGTTATAGAAAAGTTTTTCTGATGTTCCCCACTAATGAAGCTGCTTTTTATACAGCACTCATTTATTAGCCGCCAACAATTCGCATCGGCGGCTTTATACTATATACCTTAAGCCCCTCACTGGACTATAAACTCTAAACTACAAGCTCTACACTATCACCTCTCTAAACTCTCAACTATAGACTCTCAACTATAGACTCTCAACTCTCTATACAGTTAATTTTTTATAGCGTAGTCGTTTCGGTTCAACATTCCCCAAACGTTTCTTTTTATTTTCTTCATACTCGCTGTAACCACCTTCAAAATAATAAACGGTAGAATCTCCTTCAAAGGCAAGAATGTGCGTACACACACGGTCGAGGAACCAGCGGTCGTGGCTGATGATAACGGCGCAACCCGCAAAGTTTTCCAAACCTTCTTCGAGAGCACGGAGCGTATTTACATCCAAATCGTTGGTAGGCTCATCTAACAATAGTACGTTGCCTTCTTCTTTTAAAGCCAGTGCCAGGTGCAAGCGGTTGCGCTCACCACCGGAGAGTACACTGCATTTTTTACCCTGGTCGTTACCGTTAAAGTTAAAGCGGGAGATGTAAGCGCGGGAATTTAATTGTCTGCCTCCCAAAATAAGATTTTCCGCTCCACCCGAAAGCACATCGTACACCGTTTTGTTGGGTTCTATTTCTTTATGGGTTTGGTCAACGTAGGATATTTTAACCGTATCACCCACTTTAAATTCACCTGAACTTTGTTTTTCAAGGTCCATAATCATTTTAAACAAAGTGGTTTTACCGGCACCGTTGGGCCCGATAATACCAACAATCCCTGCCGGTGGTAATTTAAAATTCAGGTTTTCATACAACAAACGGTCGCCATAAGCTTTTGATACATTAATGGCCTCTATCACTTCATTCCCCAGGCGCGGGCCATTGGGAATAAAGATTTCCAATTTTTCCTCTTTGTCTTTGGTATCCTCGTTCAGCATTTTTTCGTAGTTCTGCAAACGGGCTTTTTGTTTTACCTGTCTTCCTTTTGCTCCCTGGCGCACCCAGTCTAACTCGCGCTGTAATATTTTCTGGCGCTTGCTTTCTGTTTTTTCTTCCTGTTTTAAACGGTCGCCTTTTTGTTCGAGCCACGAGGAGTAATTTCCTTTCCAGGGAATACCTTCCCCACGGTCTAACTCCAATATCCAGCCGGCAATGTTATCTAAGAAATAACGATCGTGGGTTACGGCTATAACCGTTCCTTTATAATTCTGAAGGTGCTGCTCTAACCAGTCAACGCTTTCCGCATCTAAGTGATTGGTAGGCTCATCGAGCAATAATATTTCCGGTTCCTGTAACAACAAACGGCACAGGGCCACACGGCGGCGTTCACCACCTGATAGTACTTTTACCTGAACATCACTTTCCGGGCAACGCAGGGCATCCATCGCTTGCTCTAAGCGGTTATCGAGGTTCCACAAATCGTGTTGCTCAATCAGGTCATTCAACTGGGCCTGGCGACTGATCAGTTTATCCATATCAGCATCGCTCATTTCCTCGGCAAACTTAGCGTTTACGGCTTCGTATTCGTTCAGGATGTCCACAAAACCCTGTACTCCTTCGCGCACCACTTCAATTACAGTTTTGTTTTCGTCTAATTTTGGTTCCTGTTCTAATAAACCCACTTTATAACCCGGCGAAAAATGGATTTCACCTATGTAGTCTTTATCCAATCCTGCTATAATGCGCAGCAGGGTTGATTTACCCGATCCGTTTAAACCGAGTACCCCTATTTTTGCTCCGTAATAAAAGGAGAGGTAGATGTCTTTTAATACTTGTTTTTGTGGTGGGTGAATACGGCTCACATTCACCATGCTGAAAATTATTTGTCTTCCTTCTGACATGCTATGAATAAAATTTAAAGGTTCTTTTTTAAAAGGGGTATCAAAAATAGAGAAAAAAAATGTTTATTCCATTTTTTTATTGTTGTCAAATCCTTTCTCTTTCCAGATGAAATCAAAGCGGACAGGGTCGTAATAGGCCATTTTACCCTGCTTTTCGAGCATTAACAAGTGTGAGGTTGTTTTTTCGATGTTGGTGAACTCACAATTCAGTAAGAGCCTGCCTGCTTTGTTAACAAGGCCGGTAAGTCCGCCTTTTGTTATCAGAAATAAATTATTATCAAGGGCTTCAATGTCATCTGCCTTGTCTGAAAAAATTATTTTATTGTTGCGGTCAATTAACAATACATTGTCTTTTTTCCGGGCAACAGCTATACCCCCGCTAAAATCACCTGCTTCATCGTACATGGGCCTTATGGCTACCTGTTTGCTGTGTTCATCAATAAAACCATATTTATCGTTGCTGAAAAAACGGATCAATCCATCTTTGGGTAAATAAACTTCTTCGTAAGCTTCTTCCGGAAATAATTTTTTACCATTCAGGTTCATTAAATTCTGATCGTCCTCCGTAATTATACGCAGCCATTTTCCATCACACAAATCGGCTACTTTTAATTTAGAAGAATAATCAAATACTATATCTGTCAGCATGCATCCGCTGCTTTCGGCAAAACCATAGTGTATGCCTTTCACCAAAACAAAAATATTTTTCAATGGTTCTTCAATGCGCTCGTATTCGGGTTTTAAAACAAAATCACCTTTGTTGTTAATTACACCGTACTTGTTGTTGAATTTTACACGGGCTAATTTGTTTTTAAAACTCTCGGCCCATTCAAATAAATTCGCGATAACCAAATCACTCTGCTTATCAATATACCCGTACTTGCCATTTTTAAGGATGTATGCCCTGCCTTCCGAAAAATCGCCGATCTTATCGTAAGCCGTTGCAATTACAAGTTGTCCGCTGCTGTTAATGGCTCCCTGTTTTCCGGCTTTGGTCACTATGGCCAGGCCTTCGCTGTAATCGGCAATATCGTCGTAGCCCAGGGCTACGTAGTTGCCTGTGCGGTCTATAATGGCGCTTTTACCTCCTGTTTGCACCATGGCCAGACCCCGCTTAAAACTTTCGGCATTTTCATATTTAAATGTTATAACGGCTTCGCCCGCTTTGTTCACATAACCAAACTTACCGTTAAATTCAGCCGCACAGAGGCCTTCCGAAAATTCTTCTACTCCGTCTAAGTAAGGCAATACATAAGGCGTGCCGGTGCTGTCAATAAAACCATAACGGCCGTCCTGTTTGATGGTGTACAGTTTTATTCCCAGTAAAGCTATTTCCTGCTCAATGGTTTGTTTGTAGGGAAAGTCGGGGTATTTTTCCAGAAAACTGTTTAATGCCTGCGGGCTATACTCCGGCACAGACAAGGTATAGATAAGTTTCCAGGCATTGGCTACGTTTTTATTGCGGGGAAATTTATAGATAGACTTGTACAAATCCTTTACATCTTTTTTCTCTAAGTAAAAACTGAACACATTGTTTTCGGCATCAGTAATAAATGTGCTTTTGGGGTATTTATGAATAAATTTTTCATATTCCACCGGCAGGTGGTTGGGCGTGGCTTCGGCGTACAAGGCTTTGTCTAATTTCAACCGGACCTGTTGCAGAAAAATGGATTCGGGGTAATTAACAATGTATTGCTCGTAAGCCTGCGAATTATTTAAGAGGCAGATGGAATAAAAAATGCTGCTATCGCGAAGGAACAACACTTCAGGCAAATAAAGTGAAGCAGATTGAAAAGCAATAAAACTATCGAGCTTCGCAATTGAACTTCGTTTTACAGCAACAAGTATATTTTTAAACGCTTTGTATTGTATTGAATCACGGATGTTATGGATGACCGTATCGTTGATACCATACTTATTTTTTAATGCAGGTCTTTCTTTAGATGGAAGTCGCAGGTAATTGTTCCGGCACACTTCAATGTACTTATACGCACTGTCGTAATTGTGAAAGGGGTTATCGGTTTTGTAAAACAACACTGACAATCCATAACCGGCCTCCAACGGGTGTTTTTTTATAGCCTTGTAAAATCCTTTCCGGGCTGTAAAATAATCGTATATTTTCAATGCCCTGTACGCTTTGTCTATAGACGAGGCTGTGGAGGCATGAAAGAAGGTAAAAAGAAAAACCGCACTTAAAAATATACGAAGAGGCTGCTTCATTTCGCTGGCAAAATTATATATTTGTTCACGTTTACCTATTTTATTTTTAAGATGTTTACAACAGGAAGACTTACTTTTATTTTAGTTTTTATTATCGTCTTTACTGTGGTCATGATTTATACTTATCGAAAAGATGTAAAGGTTAATCGCCTCCATTTTAAGGGTAGTCTATTTATTTTATTATCTATACTACTGATATTCAGTGCGTTATTTTTGATGGTAAAATTGCGTCACTGACCTTGATTTTGTATATTTGCTTTTGTACAAATTCTAAAACTCAAACCAATGAAAACCAGTTTTCTTTTTGTCTTATCAGTACTTGCTTCCGGCTTATTTGCCAATGCGACTGTTTTGATAGTTGAAGGAAAATACCAAAACAAGAACCTTTATGTTCAAAATGGCTACAGCAGCAATGGTGTAGGTTTTTGTGCTTATGAAGTAAAGGTAAACGGGCAGGTAACTACCGACGAGGTAAATTCAAGCGCTTTTGAAGTTGATTTAACCCCCTATAAACTGACCCTTGGCGATAAAGTTACCATTGAAATTTCGCACAAAGATGGTTGTACACCAAAGGTATTGAACCCCGATGCCTTAAAACCAAAACCTTCGTTTGAAGTGGTGAATATTAACATCAGCAACGACGGAGTATTAAGCTGGACCACCAAAAATGAACTGGGTTCCCTGCCTTATGTTATTGAACAATACAAATGGAACAAATGGGTTTATGTAGGCGAAGTAAATGGTGAAGGAACCCCTCAGGCCCACGAATATAAATTTAAAATCACTACCCACTCCGGCGAAAATAAATTCCGTGTTAAGCAGGTAGGTTTTGGTTTTCAGCCCCGTTATTCCAATTCTGTTACGGTAAATGCGATGATTGAAAAACCAAGCTTCCAGCTTAGTAAAGACAGTAAAGCCGTTACTTTTAGTGCAGAGACAGCTTACGAAGTATATGATTATTATGGTAATGTTGCCAAAAAAGGATTTGGTAATTCCCTTGACATATCCAATATGAACAAAGGGAAGTATTACCTTTGCTACGACAACATTGTCAGCGAGATTGATAAAAGGAAATAAACGGATTCTGTCTGATCAGAAATTTTAATTCGTTTAACATCATAGCTGTTGCTCCCCACAAAATTTTGCCCTGTACACTAAAGTACGGGGCTTTTAATTTGTAACCATTGCTCAGTTCTATGGTTGTTGTTTTCACTAAGGTATCATCCAATAAATCCAACAGGTTCAGGTCAATTAATTGATTCACTTCCTTTTCGTCGTGTTTAAATACAGGCTTCTCAGTTGTGTATGCAATATATGGATGCACCAAAAAATTACTGGGGGGAATGTATACGTCGGTTAATTTACCAAGCAGGTAAATATTGTCTGAAAAAAAACCGGTCTCTTCGCCTAATTCGCGAATGGCTGCTGCTGCGGGATTTATGTCCAGAGGTTCAACCTTACCTCCGGGCAAAGCAATTTGTCCGCTGTGCACGCCTTCATAATTGGTCCTTTCAATCAAAGGAAAATAAATGCTATGGTTGTGTTCATACAATAAAACACATACGGCGCTGCTTCTGTACCCTGTAATTTTGCTTAAGTCAGGCGGCGATAATTTCCGGTCGGAACTGGCCATCTCAAACTGCACGGGCTGGCCGGGTAAATCCTGTTGTAGCTGTATTTTTAATTCTTCGATAAATTGCTGAAACATCGGCTAAAAATTAATTTACAAAAAAAGCCGTTCTGTTCTGAACGGCTTAATAAACAATGTATTCAATTTTATTCAATTACTATAACCAAGTATTTGGAGGCGCTCCAAAAATCTTCGGCATTGGTAATGTCAATTTTTTCTGTTTTTTTAGTATCCCCAATTAATTTATACGATGAACCTGGGTGAGTGGTCAGTAGTTTGGCTTTTTTGGCGCCAATAGGAATGCTGGTGTTTTGAGTGATGTCTATTTTTGTAAAATAGTCTTTATTAAAATCCGATTTCAACTGTGCAGTTTTTCCCAATCCAATAAAGCCGCCTTCTTTAGTAACTACGCCTTTTTCTTTTAATTCTTTCATGGTGCCTATTGCATAAAAGGCTGTGTTCAGTTTCACTGTTTTCACTTCCACTTCCTCTGCTACTTCTGTATAATTCAGGTTTAAGTTGCTGAGTTCAATGTTCAGGTTTTCAATTTGTCCTTTAAGGTCATTGATCTGAACATCTTTTTCGTTGAGCTGTGCTTCAAGGGTAGCAATCATTTGCTCAAGCCCCTGAATTTTCTTATTGGCATTCTTCAGTTTTTTATTTAATGAATTCATACGGGCTTTGTTTTTTCCCATGAGGTCATAAATCGCCTGAATATCATTCTTTATTTCTTCTTCTTTGCTTTTTACATCTCCGGCTTTGGAGTTGCCGCTCACTATCTTTTCTTTTTCCTTTATTTCTTTCAGGTTGCTTTGTATTTCATTAAAAGCATTCACGAATTCCTGTATGGCAGCTTCCTGCGAGCTTATTTTGCCGTCTTTGGCCGAGTTTACATTCATCAGACTGTCTGCCAGCGGGTTTTCTTCCTTGCCACTATTGCCGCAGGATGCGAAAAACAGGGAGCCAGTTAAGATAAAGGCCAGACTTAATAATTTTAATGTTTTCATTTTTTTAAAGTTAAGATCGGACAAAAATACTATAAAGACCGAGGATAAAAAATTATGTTAACATTTTTTAGATATATACGTCTTTATACTGATAGACATTTGGGTAGTAAGTCGTAAGTACTTGGTAGTAAGTCGTAAGTAGCAGGTACCTGGTACCTAAGACCTGCTACTTACGACCTACGACCTGCTACCAGCCCAACTAATTTTCTTTAAAAAGTGAATCCACAAACTCCACCCGGTTAAATACCTGCAGGTGTTCCATTTTTTCGCCCACTCCAATATATTTTACGGGTATTTTAAACTGATCGGAAATACCAATCACAACACCACCTTTAGCTGTTCCGTCTAATTTTGTTAAAGCCAGGGCTGTAACATCAGTTGCTGCAGTAAATTGTTTGCATTGCTCAATGGCATTTTGCCCGGTACTGGCATCCAATACCAGCAATACATCGTGAGGCGCATCAGGAATAACCTTTTGCATGACTTTCTTAATTTTCGAAAGCTCGTTCATCAGGTTAACTTTATTGTGTAAACGTCCGGCTGTATCAATAATAACCACATCGGCGCCTTTTGCTACGGCAGAACTCAGCGTATCAAATGCAACAGAAGCCGGGTCGGCCCCCATGCCCTGCGAAACAATAGATACCCCTACCCGCTGGCTCCAGATCGTTAACTGGTCTACAGCTGCGGCCCTGAACGTATCGGCAGCACCCAATACCACTTCTTTGCCTTTGTTTTTAAGCTGGTAGGCGAGTTTGCCAATGGTGGTTGTTTTCCCCACCCCGTTTACCCCCACCACCATTATAACATAAGGTTTTTTACCGGCAGGGATATTAAAGTCGTCTTCGTCTTTGCTATTGTTTTCTGTTAACAAAGCTGCAATTTCTTCTTTTAGTATTTTGTTGAGTTCAGAGGTGTTGATGTATTTATCGCGTGAAACACGGCTTTCGATGCGTTCGATAATTTTAAGCGTGGTGTTGACCCCTACATCCGAAGTGAGCAATATTTCTTCCAGCTTGTCTAATACCTCCGCATCTACTGTACTTTTACCGGCAACAGCTTTTGCAATCTTAGAGAAAAAACTCTCCTTGGTTTTACTAAGGCCCTGATCCAGCGACTCTTTTTTCTCTTTTGTAAAAAAGCTAAAAATTCCCATTATAAATCTTATAAAACTATTAGGTTAAAAACTGCAAAAGCTCCTTCCGATACCAGAAGAAGCTTTGCATGAATATTTATTGAAAATTATTTCGCTTTTAAGAAATCACTGATGTGATCATTGTGAACGATTTCTTCTTTAAACGCATAAGCTCCGGTTTTAGGAGATTTTACCATTTTAATTACTTTGGTAAAATCTTTACCCTTACCCGTTTTTAATGTTGCAACTACTTTCTTTGCCATGGCTCTGTACTAATTAATTATAATTACTTAATTTCTTTGTGAAGCGTCATTTTTTTCAGGATCGGGTTGTATTTTTTCAACTCGACACGCTCAGGAGTGTTTTTTTTGTTTTTTGTTGTGATATAACGGCTTGTTCCCGGTTTACCGCTGTCTTTATGCTCGGTACACTCTAATATAACCTGGATGCGGTTTTGTTTTTTTGCCATTGTGTAAAAAATTAATGTATTATACTGTTAAACCCTCTTTAATAAAACATCATTATTAAGGCTTGCAAATGTATGATTATTTCCCAGATCAGCCTAATTTTTTTTCAAAAAACAAGGCTCATTCATCATTTTTTCTATCTCTTCTATTGTTTTGGGCAGTTTTCCTGATAAAACGTCGGGTTCGCCTTCGGTTATAAGTATGTCATCTTCAATACGAATACCAATGTTCCACCATTTTTTATCGCAGGGCGAGCCTTCCGGGATATAAATTCCAGGCTCAACCGTAATCACCTGTCCGGGCTTTAATCGTCCGTACGAACCCGGGTCGTGCACATCAAGTCCCAGGTAATGGGAAGTTCCATGAAAAAAGTATTTCATAAAGTCGTTGGGGCTATTAATGATCCCCAGTTCTATCAAACCTTTTTTAATGACTTCCACGGCCTCGTTGTGCGGATCGCGGAAATTATTGCCTTTTTTGCAGGCTTTTATCCCGGCATTTTGGGCATTCAGCACGATGCTGTATATTTTTTTCTGGTCATCGGTAAATTTCCCCGACACCGGTAAAGTACGGGTAATATCTGCTGTATAGCCGTGGTATTCGGCCCCCGCATCGCACACAATCAAGTCCTTGTTCACAAATTTTTTGCGGTTGCTGATGTAATGCAGTATACAGGTGTTTTCGCCGGCCCCGGCAATAGTAGGGTATCCTGGGTATTCTGAGCCATTGAATTTAAAGCCAAACTCCACCAGTGCCTGGGCCTGGTATTCGCTCATTTCCTGGTCGAGGCAACGCATCAGGTCGAGGTGGGCATCGCAGGAAATAGTGATGGCCTTTTTTAATACTTTCATTTCTTCTGCGGTTTTTATTTCCCGCAGCTCAGCCATAATGGTTTGAAAATCAAATGAAGCTTTTGTTTTTTTGGCCCCCTCACTTTTTTCATTGAATATTTTAATCAGGCTGTACAAATCGCCTTCATCGTCCTTGCCGTTCCGCACATCCTCCCACAACTTTGAATGGTATACTTTTGAAAATTTTGTAAAATCTAATTTAATGTCGCTGAACTGAACATTGGTGAGTACAGTTCCAAAACCAAGTTCTTTTTTCACCCCTTCAACCCCCAGCCTTTTTCCTGTCCAGCTTTCGGCTGCAATATTGCGGGGTTGTATGTATATTAATTCCTGTGTGGATACTGAATCGAATTTTTGAGTTTCCTTAAAAATCAACAACACGGCATCGGGTTCGGTTAAACCTGTTAAATAATAAAAGTTAGGGTCCTGGCTGTACTGAAAATCCACATCGTTCGACCGGTTGCGGACCGGGTTGGCAAATATCACAGCCACCGAATTGGCTTCCATTTTAGTCCGGAGTTCCTGTCTCCTTGCTGCGTGAAACGAGGATGGTAATTTATCATTGTCGTAGTTTTGCGAGAAGCCTTGTTCCGAAAACAGGATCAATAAAAAAAGAAATACTGGCTGGTATTTTTTAAACATATTGCAGAGGCGTCTATAAAGCAAAAAACCTTGTCATCAAAGATAACAAGGTTATTTTATATTTTACCAAAATTCTATTTAGCGAGGATACCGTTTTCCTGAGCTTCTTTCACACAGGCAAAAATACCTTTTTTGTTGATGTTTTTGATGGCGGAAGTTGAAACACGCAAGGTTAACCATTCTCCTGTTTCAGGAACAAAAAAACGTTTGCGTTTAAGGTTTACTTTAAACTGACGACGGGTCTTCGTATTGGAATGGGAAACATTGTTTCCTTTTAATGCTTTCTTTCCTGTTAATTGACAAATCCTTGACATGGCTCTAAATTTTTATAATTTATCGTTTTTAAAACGGGATGCAAAGTAAAGGAATTCTTTAGAAGTATGCAAATATTTTTTTATAGCTAAAGTTCTTAGTTCGTTCGTAACTCGTCAATCGTAATTCGTAATTCAAAGGAATTTCCCACAGAACAGCGCTATATCATCCAGATAAGGCTTGGAGCCTTTAAAATTAATAACATTAAAAAGTATGTTTTGATTGATCTGGGCCACATCTAATTTGTGCGCCACTTTCACATCGTCAATCAGGCGGTCTGAGCCATAACTGTCGTCTTCCTCGTTTTCTACTTCCACCACCCCGTCGGTATAACATAAAACAACCGAATTCTGGCTAATGGGCAACACCCCTTCTTTTACCCTTTCCAGTTCATCTATCATCCCCAGACCCGTACAGCCTGCCCTTAATAGTATAGTGGACTTTCCGTTAAACAGCACCGGTGGGTTATGGCCGGCATTCACATAAGTAAGCATCCGGGTTTGAATATTGTATTTGCCAATAAAAAAAGTAATGAATTTTTCGCCTTTGGCACTGGCCAGCACCCGCGTGTTGAGCTCCTTTACCAATTCGGTGAGGCTGTTGGTGTAATTGACCAATACCCTTAGGTTGGCCTGAAAATTACTCATTAACAAAGCCGCCGGAACACCCTTTCCGGAAACATCGGCCATGCTAAAAGCAAATTCATTTTTATTGAGCCAGATCAGGTCGTAATAATCCCCGCCCACTTCCTGGTGCGGCAAATACAGGGCATCGAACTGAACAATATCGTTGTGAGGAAGGCTTTCCGGAAAAAGCATGTGCTGCATTTGCGAAGCCAGTTCCAGCTCTTTCCTTAAAGCTGCTTTTTGTAAACTTTCTTTGTACAGTTTTTTGTTTTCAATGGCAACAACAATAATATTGGTAAGGGTTTGAATAAAGGGTAAATGTTTTATAACCGGGCTTACCTCCACTTTATCATCGTCTAAGTCGCCAATTAAAACGTAGGCCAGGGCCTGCTGTTTGTGAAATACTGGTATAACGATCTCAAAGGAGTGGTTTCTTTGTTTATCGTCTTTTAAATCTACAACCGTTATTTCCGAAATCCAGATCAGGTCTTTTTTTACATCAATGCCGAGTTCATCTTCCTCCACCCCGTATTTAAGCATACAGGTCCAGTTTTCGTTGTAGCTATATAATACCAGGCGGCCAATGTTCAGTTTGTTTTTAAGAATGTCCTCGTAAGTATTCAGCAGATCGGTGGTGGTTGCATTGTTGTTAATAGCTTTGGTCACCTCAAGTAATGCATTCAACTTAAGTGTACTTATCCGGTTTCTGGACGAGAGGCTACTATTTGATCTTTCCTGCATGGTTCAACAGCTTAAAGGTAATCATTGAGCTGTGATAAACAAAAAAAGCAGCTAATTTAGCTGCTCTTCTATTTTTTTGTGCATAAAAACTTATTCTTTTATCGCTTTGTACCTTCTGAGCTGGTTCGAATGATTTAAAAATTCAATCACATAAGTGCCTTGTGCCAAACCAGACATATTGAGTGTTCCGTTAAAAGGAAGGTCTTTTACCAGCTGCCCGTACATATCCCAAACCCTTACACGTTCAATGACAAATTTAGGGTCCTGGTTCCGGATATACATATAATCCTGAAAGGGGTTTGGAAAAAACAGGGTGTTTTTCTTATCGTAACCCTCAATTTCATTCACACCTATGGAACCAATCACATTGACCTGAAGCTCCAGTGTATCCTGCACAATAAACAAATTGGTGGACTGCGGATCATTCACCGGCCAGATGATAACAGTGTTGATCCCCTGTTTAAAATAATTGGGCTGTATGGGTATCTGAATCGTAAAGGTATCGGACGAATTTGCCGCAATGGTAAAGCTATCAGGGGCAACCGCTACAGTGTTGTTTTGATTTAGAGCGCCTGTATTTGTGGTATCCACTACGGCATGTATCAATACGGTCCCCGAAAAATTCTGCGAACCGGTATTCACCAGCCTCAAAAAATAATTATCGATGCTGTAAAAGGAAGTGGTATCCGGATAACTGATCTGAGCAACGCTCAGAACGGCCTGGGCATTTACCCGGCTTGTAAGCAATACTAAAATAAATGCGGTGCAGATGGCTATTCTTTTTTTCATATTTTTTTAAGTTTAGTAGAAAATGAGCCGGGGAACCATCCTCTTTTTTCTACTACTAAATTACTTTATTTTTTATTAATAACTGGTATTAAAAAAAATTCTATCTTACGTGTTCAAAACAAGTATAATGAATATTCTTCCTGAAATTATTGGATTAATGAACAAAGAAGAGATCCGGAATTTTAAGCTCTTCGCAAACCGTACCAATGCCTCCGAAGGCAGAAAAGACATTTTATTGTTTGACCACCTGAAAAAAAATTACCCGGACACCGGTGAGGAAAAAATTTTTAAAAAACTCTATACAAATCCAGACAAAAACTCATTTTACCGTTTAAAAAACAGGCTGATCGAAGACATCGGCATCAGCCTGTCCCTGCTGCATTACAACTCTTCCGAAATAAATTTTATTTTAAACAATTACCTGCTGGCTAAAATTTTTATCGGTAAAAACAAATGGGACATCTCTATTTATTATTTGAACAAGGCCGAGAAAAAAGCCAATGACATTGAAAGTTTTGAATTGCTGGATTTAATTTACAACGAATACATTAAACTTTCGCACGAGGTATTGGACATCAACCCCGAAGAATACATTGCCAGACGAAAGGAAAACAGGCTTAAATTAAGCAGCCTGCAGGAAATTGACGATATACTGGCCGTTGTTATTTACCGGGTAAAAGCCGGGCAGAATTTTGCAAAGGGAAATGAAAAAATTAACGAACTGTTAGCCCATGCAGTGGATGCTTTTTCGAAAAACAAAGAAGTAAAAAACAGTCCTTTGCTGCGGTTTAAAATATACGATTCATTAAGCCGGATATTGTTGCAAAGGCATGATTTTATAGCCCTGGAAGAGTATTTATTAAAAACATACAGCGAATTTTCTTCCGAAAACCTCTTCACTAAAAACAACCACGACACCAAGCTGCAAATGCTTACTTATATTGCCAATGCACTGGCACAAAATAAAAAAAACGAAGATTCTTTTCATTACGTAAAAGTCCTGCATCAGTCCATGAAGGAATTTGGAGGTTTGTTGCACGACAAATACCTGTTTTTTTATTACAATATGCTGGTTAATTATTATGCGAAAACCAATATTGAACAAGCCATTCATATTTTAAATGAGGCCAAAGAAGAAAAAGTAATTAAAAACCATCCGGTGTATATTGGCTTTGTTTACCTCAACCTCGCCGTATCCTATTTTGGAATAAAAGACTTTAAAGCTTCTTTAAAAAGCATAGTAAAATTATACATGCAGGATAGTTTTAAAACCCTCGACGCTGCTTTCAGGTTTAAAATTGCAATCACCGAGCTTATTATCCGCTACGAATTAGAGGACATTGATTTTATTGAACAACGCATCCACCAGGTTAAAAAAGAATTTAAAGAACAGGTCAAATCCCCTGAATTTAAACGGGAAGCGCAATTACTGGAGATCATCCTCCACTTAATACAAAGCCCGGCCATTAAAACAGATAAAAAAATTCAACAGTTGGTGAAAACCTTTATTCTTCAGGGCGCAAACAGTAAAAATGAAGCTGAAATTATTAACTACAACGACTGGCTGAAAGAAAAAAGCAAATAGTTCTTAGTTCTTAGGGGGATTATCTAAAGCGAATGGCTTCGTCTTTATACTTGCTACTAAATACCAAATACCTGATACTTCCGTCTCAATACTCACTACTAACATCTCAAATCTATTTTAAGGGGTGAACGGGTAAGTTAAAGTTTAGAGGAATTCCCAATTAAATCAACATATATATATTAAAAAATTCATAATTAACTTTTAATTATAGTTTTTGAGTACGTAAGAATTAAGGTAAAACAATTTCTTTTTGAGGAAATAAGCCTGCAAATTTGTATTAATAAAAAACGAAACTATGAAAATCAAATCCCTACTCAACCACCTAAGCCTTTGCATTGTTGCACTTGCTCTTAGTTTGAATGCAGTTGCACAATGCAGTGCTGCCTTTACATCGGCCAATGGCGGCAGTCCTGGCCTATACACGTTTGCGGCAAGTTCTGCCTCAAATGCATCCGGATCAAATTACAGCTGGTATGTAAACCAGGCTTATGTTGGTAACGGCAATAGCCTTAGTTACCAGTTTTTTGCCAATGGTACCTACAACGTTTGTTTACAGGTGATGGATTCACTGAACAATGGTGGTGCTCCCTGTTACGACATTCAATGCGACACGGTTAATGTGAGTAACATCAACAACAACGGATCAGGTTGCAATGCCGCATACACCACCTCGGCCGATACCTCTTTCTTGTATCATTTTGATGGCAGCTCCAGTACTTACTCCCCAACAGCCAGCTTAACCTGGACCATGAACGGACAAACCATAGGCACAGGGCCTCACCTGTATTATATGTTTCCGGGTATGGGCACTTACATTGTGTGCTTAAGCATACTCGATCCGGCCAATTCCTGCTCTGATACTTATTGCGATTCGGTAGTTGTAACCAATGGAGGAAGCTTTGGTTGCCAGGCCTTTTATACCTATACTGCAAGCGGCAGCCTCTACTCTTTTTATCCATTGGGTAACAACACGCCATCTACCACATACAACTGGACGGTTGCCAGTCCTCAAAACAGCAGCATGAGCTATACAGGCAATCCTTTTATTGCCACTTTCACCGCCAACGGGTTTTACACTGTTTGTTTAACTGTTATCGATTCATTGAACAATTGTTACAATCAATACTGTAATTCCATTTATGTAAGCGATTCGGTTGTGAATGGTTGCAGCGCAACTTTCTACACCAATGTAAACGGCAACAACGCTACAGTGGGCATTACCAGTTATGACCCCATGTTTAACTACGCTTCATTGTCAAGTGTTTCATGGAACTTCGGAGACGGAACCATCATCACTGAAACAGCTCCTAATATTTCGGTTTACCAAAACCACCAGTACGCCACTTCAGGAGTGTATACCATTTGTATGACCGCTACCGATTCAGTAAACAACTGTAGCAATACATCCTGTGATTCGGTTTATGTAGGAAACAATACCACAAGTTGCAATGCTTATTTTGTACTGTGGCAGGATTCTTTAAACACCGGAGCCTGGTATGCGTTTAATTTATCATCGGGAGGCGCTCTCAACACCAACCTGAACTACCTGTGGGATTTTGGTGATGGAACAACCTCAACACAACAATTCCCTTCGCACACTTACGCTACTTTGGGCCATTACACGATTTGTTTAACTGTATCAGACAGTGTGGGTTGCAGCGATACTTATTGCGATTCATCCAGCGTTCATAAAATGTTAAGTTCAGCTGGCGGAATGAGTTCATTCAGTGTAATAAATAACGCAACGGGCATCCATACCACAAAAGAAGTGTTCAGTGCCATCTCAACTTACCCGAACCCTGTAAGTGACAATGTAACTGTAAGCATCACTTCTGAAGAAAACAGCAACATCAGCCTGGCTATTTATGATATGTACGGAAAATTAATCAGCGGTCAAAAAGCCAACGTGGTAAAAGGAAATAACAAAATAAACCTGAACACAAGTGAACTTGCCCAGGGTGTTTATTTCATCAGCATCACTGATTCCATTAACAAAAAAGCAAGCACTGTAAAAATTGTAAAATAAATCGTTGGGGGACGATTTGTTTTACAACAAGGCGGGAATCGGATTCCCGCCTTTTATTACAAAACCTACCATTTCACTATAAAATCACTGTAAAATAAAACGTTGGGGGACGTTTGTTTTACACTAAAGCGGGGATTCATTCCCCGCTTTTTATTTTTACATTTGTGCATGCAAACTATAGCAGCAACCCCGGCCACACCGTATTACGCGGTGCTGTTCACCTCGGTAAAAACCAATAATGACCCGGCCTACAGTCTGATGGCCGATGAAATGGTGAAACTTGCCATGAAACAGGATGGCTACCTCGGGCATGAATCGGCACGGGAAGACATTGGTATCACCATTTCGTACTGGCGGGATTTAGCCTCCATAAAAAGCTGGAAACAAAACAGCCGGCACCTGATGGCCCAAAAAGCCGGAAAAGAAAAATGGTACGAAACTTACAAGGTGAGAATTTGCCTGGTTGAACGGGACTATGAATTTTCAAGGCCTGACTAAAATAAAATTTCTTAAATAGGCAAAGCGCCAGCGTTGCGCTGCCTCTGCGTTCAAATACTCCAGTGCCGGGAAATCATCTGTAATGACTGCTGCATCCGACAAATCAAGGGCTTCATGTATTTGCTGGTTCAATGCAGGTAAAACCTGTTGTGAAGCATAGATGACTATATTTCTATAATCCTCCTTCTCTTCTGTATCCGTTGCACAGACACTCACCCGGAAGCCGCATTCCTTCAGGGTACGGATCAGGGCCAAGTTGCCTTTACCCGCAGGTTTTTGCAGGTAGCCATAGGTATTAATAATCAACAGCCCCTGCTTATTCATCAACAGGGAAAGCTGCTCCAGGCTTTCTTTGCTCAACACATGCGAAGGGCTGACTTCCGCGCTGAATAAATCCACCATCACCACCCCGTACTTTTCGTGCAGATTTTGTATTCCATGTCTTGCATCATCAACAATCACTTTCACATTTTTATTCAGGCTAAAATAACTGCGGGCCACTTCCACCATGCGTTCGTCTAATTCAACAGCTGTTACCTTGTAGCCTTTCTTATTTAAAATAGTGGCTACCGTTCCTCCGCCCAGGCCAAGCAACAGCGCCTTTTTATTTTTCCCTTCACTTACATTATCTTCTATTTGCCGGGCGTATTCCAATTGCGGGTTTTGCCCGTCCGGGCCCGTCCAGGTTTGAATAATATTGTTCATCAGCAACATACGTGTTTGTAGTACTTCAGATGAACTATCTACCCTTTTAATATAGTTCAATACCTCAACTTTTCCCAACAAACCATCCTGGCTGTATAATACATCTGTATCCGTATTCTTAGTTGCCCATGTTTTATAAGAAAATAAGCTTGTGAAAATTAAAACCAATAAGGCAGAGGTGTTTTTTTTATGCTGAACTAAAAAATAAACCGGTAAGATGAGTTGAACACCGGCAAAAATAAGCAGGGGGATTTTTAATCCGAAAGCCGGTATCAGGTAAAAGCCTGTTAAAAAAGTTGTTATTATTCCACCAAGCGTTGAAACAGCGTACACCTCCCCTGCCCTCTTGCCGCTGTCTTCTGCCTTAGTTGTAAGGTTTTTAATAATCAGGGGCGAAACCATGCCCATTAAAAAAACCGGTGGGAGCAAAAGCAATGTTCCGCTAATAACAAGCGCCGGGATCAATGAAAATAGTTTAGCAAAAACAAACAGGCTTCCCACTAAAAAAGGCATAAGCATCATAAACAAAGCCGCCGCAATTAACACCAGCATTAAACAATAAGTCGTATTTGTTTTGGCCGACAACCTGCCTCCGTAAAAATAACCCAGGGCCAAAGCACCGAGGGTTATGGCCATTACGCTGCTCCATACATAAAGTGAGGAACCAAAATAAGGCGCCAGGAATTTAGCCCCTATAAGCTCGGTGGCCATAACCGATGCCCCTTCAATAAACGAGAGGGTGTAAAAAAAAGAGGGCTTATATACTTTGCTTTTGTTCAATTGACGAATTACGATTGACGAATTACGATTAACGAGTTACGAAATCTATGAATACGAATTTGTACGAATATACTAATGTTGCAATACACAGCGATCACACACAGATTCATAATTAGTAGATACTATGAACTAAGAACTAAGAACAAAGAACTATGAACTAAGAATCCCCGCCCCCATCAACACCGCTATCAGTATTAAAAACACAGAAACAAAACCCTGAACAAAAGCCAGCGTGGTTTTCTTTAACAATTTACTTCCGAAATAAGCCCCAATAAAAGCCGACAGCACCGCCAACGATAAAAGTAAAGCATTGTCTGTAATATTAACCGCACGAATGGATATACCATAAATAAGCAGACGCACAACATCCACCACACAGGCAATCGCCACACCAGTAGCAATAAAACTTTCCTTCGCTAAATTGTATTTAATCAGAAAGGCACTTCTTAAAGCGCCCTGGTGCCCGCTAAAACCGCCGAAGAAACCGCTTAACAAACCACCCCAGATTATTTTATCCTTTTCGAAACTTAACTTTTTAAAGAAAGGAATGAGTTCGTACAAAGCAAAAAATAACATCACCAGGGCGAGTATCACATTTATTAAAGTAATGTTAAATTCCTTTCCGTTGATAAAATAAGTGTGCAATACAACAGGCCTGGCTAAGTACTTCAATACAAAAGCCCCTGCAAAAGCTGCAATCATAGAGGGTATCCCAAAGCGGATAAATAATTTCCGGTCGATGTGTTTACCTACCAGTACCAATTTAAATAAATTATTCAGCAGGTGTACAATGGCTGTTAAAGCAATGGCAACGGGCAATGAAAAAAACAAAGCAAAGACCGGTAATAAAATAGTGCCCAAACCAAAGCCTGAGAAAAAAGTAAGCAGGGAGGCAAGCAAAGCTGTAAGCGCGACAATAAAAAAACTCATGTTAATTTTCTAAATGATACAAAGTTAATGCAGCTATAGGGGTTTCTATGATAGTTCCCATGTTTAATCCCCGTTCTTCAGCAACGGCTTTAACAATGCTGTTGTAATAATAAGCAACAGAACCTACTGCGTGTATAGGAACTTTTTTGTGTGCCGGGTACTGTTCCACCTGTTTTTCGAAAAACAGGTGAAAACATTTTTTTAACAAGTCAATACAATATGGATGTTCCTTGTTTTGAAAAACAAACTTACTGAAGCCGGCTAAATAACGGTTAGGAAAAGGTTTTTTATACACGTTTTCCAGCATCAGTTCACGGGTATTTTCTTTTCTGGCTTCAAAATTCTTTTGCAAATCAGCCGGCAGTTGCTTATCGAAATACTGCTGTATCAGGGTCTTTCCAATGTGTGCACCGCTTCCGTAATCGCCAAACAGGTAACCGAATGAGGGGGTATTTTCAGTTATAGTTGTCCCATCGTAATAACATGAGTTGGAACCCGTTCCTAAAATACAGGCAATGCCTGCTTCTTTTCCGCACAAGGCACGGGCCGCACCCAGCATATCGGTTTCAATATGTACACCTGCATGTATAAACAATTCACTTAAAGCGCCGGCCACCTCTTGTTTTTTATCAGCAGTTGAACAGCCTGCACCGTAAAAATAAATTTGTTTCACCTCCTTTGCATCAATAGCAATCGCAGGAATTAACGAATCCTGAAGTATAATTTTAATAGTATTTTTATCCTGAAAAAAAGGATTGATGCCCGCAGTCTGAACCGGTCTTATTTTTTCTTCTGCTTGTATTAAGCGCCAGTCCGTTTTTGTAGAGCCACTATCAGCGATCAGGATCATAATTTGTATTTTGTTAAAATTAAGAGGATTTTTACACAACAGAAAATTAAATTGGGATGAACAGGATATTAATGGTTTGTTTAGGAAATATATGCCGTTCGCCGGTGGCCGAAGGAGTGATGCGCCAGGTTGTGAACGAAAAAAAATTAAATGCAACCGTAGATTCTGCAGGAACCGCCGCCTATCACATTGGCGAAGCACCCGATAAACGTTCGCAGGCCAATGCACGTAAACACAATATAGACATTAGTAAATTAAAAGCGCGGCAGTTCAGGGTCAATGATTTTGATGCCTTTGACCGGATTTATGTGATGGACCGGAGCAATTATAAAAATGTAAAAGCCCTGGCGAGAAACGAAGAAGACAAAGCAAAAGTCAATTTATTGCTGAACGCCGCTTTCCCTGGCAAAGACTTAGATGTTCCCGATCCTTATTACGGCGGGGAGCAGGGCTTTGAAGACGTTTTTCAACTGGTATACAAAGCCTGTAGTATTATAGGTGAAGAACTTGGAACCATTAAAAACCAAAAGGAATAAGCGAGAAAAAATAAATGTGCTGCATAAATTCAATTGATAAAATCTTTCAGGCATTTGTTCAGATCATAACAGGGTTTGTTTTTTGACTTATGGCTTATCCCTTTTGGCTTTTAACATATCCTAAACCCGATCAGCAACACATCGTCTATTTGTTCGTGCTCGCCTTTCCAGGAATCGAAGGCCTTTTCGGCATTTTGTTTTTGATCGGTAATGGATTGCATACAACTGTTCAACAGGAGTTTTCTTAAATTCACAGATAAAAACTTTTTCCCTTTTTCCCCTCCAAACTGATCCACATACCCATCACTGAACATATAGAAAGAATCCCCTGCATTCACCATTATCCTGTGGTTCGTAAATTCATAAGCCATTTCGGTAATCCCCCCTATTGCCCTTTTATCGGCAGTAATTTCGGTAAATTCCCCTGCTGCATTCACACACCACAATGGCCTGAAAGCACCCGCGTAATGCAAAGTACGCACATTGTTTTCATCCGTACTAAGCTTACACAGCGCTATGTCCATACCGTCTTTCGATGAGTTCCCGTCTGTTTGATGAAGGGCCAGTTTTATACCATTGTTCAACTCCGTCAGTATTTTTCCCGGGTCGGTGATTTTTTTAATCTTCACAATTTGCTCCAATAAATCGTTGCCTATCATGCTCATAAAAGCCCCGGGTACACCATGCCCTGTACAATCTACCGCTGCCAGGTAACTCGACGTTTTTCCACTCTTGCTGTGGCTTTGTGTGTACCAGTAAAAATCACCACTTACAATGTCCTTGGGCCGGTATAAAATAAACGATTCCGGGAACCCCTGTTCTATGGCCGTCAACGAAGGAAGTATAGCCGATTGGATTTGTTTGGCGTAATTAATACTATCCGTAATGTCCTTGTTTTTAGATTTGATGAGTTCCTCGTCCTGCTTACGTTTGGTAATATCCGAATCGATGATTACAATTTTTTTCAGTTTTTCCTGCTCATCAAAAATGGGTGTTAGTGTACTTTGCACCCAGTATTTTTTTCCGTTTTTTGCTTCGTTAATCGACTCATAAATCAGGGAAGTTTTTTTTGCAATACTTTCTTCCAGTAAGGTTTCAATACCTTCGGCTGAGCTGAATGCCCTGATGTACCTTCCTTTTTGCACTAAAAATTCCTCCAGGGCATAACCCGACAAACGGGTAAATCCTGAGTTCACCCATTCTATTTCTCCTTTTTCGTTGGTGATAATAACCGAGTTGTCTGTTTTACTCGCCACCAGCGAAAGCTTTTCCAGCTCTGAATTAATCGCCTCCAATTTATCGTGTGCTTTTTGTTTAACACGGTAACGGCTGTATATTAAAAACGCAAGGGCAAGCAACAAACAACTAAAAACAATTAATGAGTATTTCAACAGGGCTTCCCGCTGGTCTTTGTGGTTCCTCAATTCCCCGGCTTGTTTTAACAATTGAATTTCTTTTTCCTGTTTGTCCGATTCATATTTGGCCGACATTTCGGTCATGCTTTTTACCCTTTGCTCATTGAGCAGAGAGTCTTTTATTTCGCCGTAAAGGCTTTTATAATCATACGCATTTTTATAATCCCCGTTTTTATTGTACACATCCGCTAAGTATTCGTAAGCCGATTTAATTAATTCCTTGCGGTTTATTTCTTTCGAAAGGGCCAGGCCTTTATTTAAATATGCAATGGCTTCACCGTATTGTTTTGTTTTTACATAAAGGTTGCCCATATTAATTAAACCAAGGGCGGTTCCGTTTTTACTTCCCAGTTCCCTGTTCAGTTTCAGCGATTTTTCATAATAGTCTAATGCTTCCTTGTAATTGCCCTTATTGGTATAGGCATTCCCTATATTTTGCAGAGACTGTACAATTTCATTTTTATCGCCCAGTTCTTCTTTCAGCTCCAGCGATTTTAAATGATAGCTCAGGGCTTTGTCATTGTCGTTTTTATTTTCATACACATTGCCAATGTTGTTTAATATCCGGGCTGTTTCTTCTTTGTCTTTTATTTCCTTTGTTAAGGCCAGTGCCTTGTTGTAATAAAACAAAGCTTTGTCAAAATTATTATCGGTAAAATAAATATTGCCCGTGTTCAGCAAAGCCTGCGCTATAGCAGGTTTCCTGTGCATTGTTTCGGCCAGCCTTAAATTTTCGAGGTAAAACGAAAGGGCTTTCTGATAATCGCCCATGTAATAATAAGTAGCGGCTATTCCATTTAAGGCGGCCAGCAATTCATCTTTATCGCTCGTTCTTTTCAGTATATGAATGGCTGCTTTGTAATTCATAAGGGCAGTATCGAACTGGCTTTTGTACAAATAAATCTCGGCCATGCTCCGTTGCAGCGAACCAGTGTATTGCAGGGAATCATCCTGGGCTTTAAAAAATGGAAGGGCTGTTTTTAACTTTGCAATCCCTTTGTCGTAATTGCCTTCCTGCACCTGTATATCGGCAATTATTTTTAAAGCGTTCAGCATTTGTTTGTGATCCTGGTATTTCACAGCCAGCTGGTAGGCCTCCTCAGCCTTTATTGCAGCTGTTTCGGTTTTAGTGCCCAGGTAAACTTCGGCAAGTCTGTTCAGTATTTTTGGACGGTCTTTTTCAGCTGAATTTTTCAAACTGTTTTCAAGGCTGTCTGTGTAACGGTTTTGGGAGCATATTCCCAAAGGCAGACAAAAAACAAGTAGGATCTTTAAAAATAGCTTCATAAAAATTACCGGAGTTAAAATAAAATGCTGAACCTAAATTAAGATTTTTTTCAGGATAAGCCGCAGTGAATATTTACGATGAACGGGCGATTAATTTCCATGAAAACAGGTTTATCGCTGTATTAAATTTTTTTTCCAAAAATCTAATGGTTATATTTAATTAAGAAACCAGGCCACATTTAATTTATAAAGTATGAAGAAATATATACTCTTTTTTACCCCTGCATTTTTTCTGTTTACCGCTATGGAGGCTCAAACCATTGGAACTTTTGCAGGCACCGGTGCAAATGCTTATACCGGAGACGGCGGAGCAGCTTACTTAGCCGGTTTAAGTTCACCTTCCGGCTTAGCCATTGATGGTTCGGGCAATGTTTACATTGCTGATAACGCGCACCATGTCATCCGAAAGGTGGATGCCGCCGGCAACATCAGTACTTTTGCCGGAACCGGTACAGGAGGTTTCAGCGGAGATATGGGACCGGCCACTGCTGCTATGATCAATGCCCCTTACGGAATTGCCGTAGATGCCTCGAACAATATTTATTTTGCAGATACAGATAACAACCGGGTTAGAATGGTAAATGCATCGGGTATTATAAGCACTTATGCAGGTACCGGCGCTATTGGCTCCAGCGGAGATGGTGGGGCAGCCACCGCAGCTAAATTACACACGCCTACTTACCTCGCTATTGATGCCGCTGGTGTTTTATATATAGCCGATTACCTCAACCACAAGGTAAGGATGGTGAATGGCACTACCGGAATCATCAGTACGCTGGCTGGCAGTGGGGTTTCGGGTTATAGCGGGGATGGCGGCCCGGCTGCTTCCGCCCAGTTGTCTTTTCCTGAAGGCCTTGCTGTAAATGCGGGCGGCGATGTTTACATAGCCGACTACGGCAATAACAGAATACGCGTTGTGAATAGTGGAGCCGGAGGTAACATCAGTACCTTTGCCGGTAACGGTACTGCTGGTTTTAGCGGCGACGGGGGATTGGCCGCTTCGGCACAAATCAACGGCCCCTGTGGAATAAAAACTGATGCGTCGGGGCGTTTATACATTGCCGATGTAAGCAACCAACGTATACGATTGGTGAACACCTCGGGTACAATAAGTACCCTTGCCGGCACAGGTATGCAGGGCTACAGTGGTGACGGAGACCTGGCCACAACGGCAAGAATAAACATGGCCAGCGATATAACTGTGGATGCTTCGGGAAATGTATACATTGCCGATTTTAACAACAACAGGGTCCGGAAAGTGTGCCCCAGCCCGCCTGCCTTAACAGTTAGCGGAAACTCAGCAATATGCGCCGGAAGCCCTACCACCATAAGCGTTAGCGGCGCAACAATTTATGTATGGGCTGCCAATGCCGGAGCTGCAACAACAACATCTACGGTGGTTACGCCTTATGCAAATACATGGTATGCCGTAATGGGAACCACCCTGGGTTGCTCCCGCAAAGATTCAGTTTTAATTACACCCATCCCCGGCGATTCCATATCGGGCCTCGTTACTGATACCAATAATGTTCCCCTCACAAGCGGAAAGGTGTATTTGTTTAAACGCCAGGCGGTTCATCCCGGCAACAAGGATACCATTGGTTTTGTACCTATTCAAAGCAATGGCGCTTACTTCATCCCGCATCAGTATGTAGGCCACTACATCATCAAAGCAATCGCCGATACAACTATTTATCCCACTGCTGTCCCCACTTATTTTACCCCGGTAGCCAACAATTACCAGTGGGACTCCACCCTGGTACTCAACCACAACACCTGTGCAGGCGGCAACAATACCGGCAACAACATAAAGGTGCTTATGCTGAGCCCTACCACCGGCCCCGGCACTGTTTCGGGTACTATAACCGAAGGCCCTGGTTACGGACAAAAATTAACAAACAACAACGGGGTCATGGCGCCAGGTAACCCTATATCGCATGTGGGCGTTAGCCTTGGTAAAAAACCCAGCGGACAAATTGCATCGCGCACCATGACCAATACAAACGGGCATTACAGTTTTCAAAATGTTCCCATAGGCAATTATTATGTATTTGTTGACATCCCCAATTTTGTAATGGACACATTGCTTAGCATCAGTATTACTGCGAGCTCAAACACCATTAACAACCTAAATTATTTTGCCGACTCACTGAACATTCGTTTAGACAGCCTGTCAACCGCAGGAATTAAACAAGCCAACACAGGTATTAATTTTTTAAAAGTTTATCCCAACCCCGCTAACGGAAACATAACACTAAGTGCTGCCGATGAACTAGGTTTAATTACCATTTACAATAGCCTGGGCGAAATTATTTACCAGCACAACAGCAAGGGCCACCAACAGCAAATCGACATCAGCAGACACAAAGCCGGTGTTTATTTTATACAAGCCGCTGGCCGGCACGTCCGTGTAATTAAGGAGTAGCAGGTTATGGTCAAGGTACCTGCTACCAACTACTTACTACCTGCTACCCAAATTTTATTCCCGGTATATTTTGTAGTTCAATTTTACTGCTTAATTTTAAACAAAATTGAGAAGCTATGAACTACATCCTGTTTGACGACTACAGTCGCAGAGACCTTTTGCCCTTTACCTATACCCGCCCTGTGTGCGAAATACGTATTGGCATTTTAACCATACGCCAAAAATGGG
Organism: Bacteroidota bacterium; assembly: GCA_023251755.1. GTDB lineage: Bacteria > Bacteroidota > Bacteroidia > B-17B0 > Aurantibacillaceae > JAHEYF01. The sequence continues at coordinate 14,004 of JAHEYF010000028.1, read as the reverse complement.
AAAAATACCTCAACACAAGTACCTCTTTCATTACCGCAAAATACCTCTCCGAAAAATACCCTGTTCAATTCAGTAAAAAAAGCAACACCTGGATCAACGGAAAAGTATGCCCCAATAAAAAATTAGTAGCCGAAGTACAGGCCTTAAAACCCAACCAGGTGTTGATGCTGAACAAAACCATACTCGCAGTTAATTCGGGCAACAAAACCGCCTTCGATCCCGAAAAGTCACATAAAGAATATAAATTCATTGAATCGGCCTCACAACCCATTGTATTGAATTACGTCTGGGATATTTTTACTAAAAACGGAGAAGCCCTTGCCGACGACTTCGAACTTATTACAAAAGGCCGTAAATCACAGCCACTCAGTAAAACAAACAAAGTTGTAGGCAAAGGCAAAGTATTTATCGAAAAAGGCGCATCCGTTGAATGTGCAATCTTTAATACAACAAACGGCAACATATACATTGGCGCCGGTGCAGTAGTTATGGAAGGCTGTATTGTACGCGGCCCAATGGCTTTGTGCGAACACGCCGAACTGAAGATGGGCGCTAAAATATACGGCCCCAGTACCTTTGGGCCTTATTGCAAGGTGGGTGGTGAGGTCAACAACTCTGTACTATTTGGATACAGCAACAAAGGCCACGATGGTTTTCTGGGCAACTCCGTGCTGGGCGAATGGTGCAACCTGGGCGCAGACACCAACAACTCCAACCTTAAAAACAATTACGGCAATGTTAAAGTATGGAACTATGCCAAAGAAGAAATGATAGACAGCGGTTTGCAGTTTTGCGGATTGTTTATGGGCGACCATAGTAAAAGCGCCATCAACACCATGTTTAACACCGGAACAGTGGTGGGCGTCAATGTAAATATTTTTGGTGGCGATTTTCCTATTAACTTTGTCCCTTCTTTTAGCTGGGGAGGAGCCGAAGAATTTGTAGACTATAACTTTACCAAAGCCATGGCTGTAGCCGAAAAAGTAATGGCCAGAAGAAACATAATTTTAACCAAACAGGACAAAGCTATTTTAAAACAGGTGTTCGAATACTCGAAAAAATACAGGGTGCTGGAGGATTATTAAGAGTAAGAAAGTGAGAAAGTGAGAAAGTGAGAGTGTAAGAGTGTACTTTACGATTGGATCACCTGCAACTTTCCAACTTTCTAACCTTGCAACTTTTCAACTTTCTAACCTTCTAACTTTCCAACTTTTAAACTTTCCAACTTAACCAAATGAATTCAATTAAAATACCCCAAACAAAATACCCCATTTTAGATGTACTGAAAAACAGGTGGAGCGCGAGGTCCTTTTCAGATAAAAAAATTTCTCAGGAGGCCCTTAATCAATTATTAGAAGCAGCCGCATGGGCTTTCAGCAGTATGAACGAGCAGCCCTGGCGCTACATTTATGCGTTTAAAGGTGAACCTGCTTTTGACCAATTATGGAATTGTTTGATGGCCGGCAACCAGCCCTGGGCAAAAGATGCAGCCGTTTTAATACTGAGCCTGGCCAATACAAAATTTGCAAACGGAAACAGCAACCGCCACGCCTATCACGATGTGGGGGCCGCCAACGCCAACCTGCTCACCGAAGCAACTGCCAATAGTATTTACGGTCATTTAATGGGCGGCTTCGACTACCCCAAAACACAAAACGAATTTAATTTGCCAGAACATTTAGAACCTGTGGCTATTATTGCCCTCGGTTACCTCGACGATCCCAAAAAATTAGAAGAGCCTTTTCTGTCGAGGGAGCTTACCGGGCGGACAAGAAAACCATTGGACGAGATTAGTTTCCACAATAAGCTTTAAGGGTAGTTTGAAAGTTGCAAAGTTTAAAAGTTGGAAAGTTGGAAAGTTGGAAAGTTGTTGGATAATTTATTTGCGGCTAACTGTATCCGAGCATATAAACGAATAAACTTTTGAGCAAGTAAACATTTCTGGCCTCTCTGTTAAAAATCTTAGTGTCCCTTAGTGCCCTCCATGCCTTAGTGGTAAAAATCCTTATTAATTCGTATTTTTGACTCCTATTTATTTTTATGCAAAAACCATCCATACCCAAAGGCACCCGCGATTTTTCGTCCATCGAAATGCAGCGCCGCAATTATATATTCGATACCATTAAAAAATATTTTCGTTTATACGGCTTCGAACAAATCGAAACCCCCGCCATGGAAAACCTGAACACACTCACCGGTAAATATGGCGAAGAAGGAGACCAGTTGTTATTTAAAATTCTGAACTCACGACTACACGAATCAAAAAACAAAGAACAACTACAAAACGAATTTAAGCTCAGTCTTGAACATGCACGAAACACTGATATTTTAACCGAACGTGCCCTGCGCTACGACCTCACCGTTCCCTTTGCCCGTTACGTAGTGATGCACCAGCACGAACTCACATTCCCTTTCAAACGTTTTCAGATACAGCCTGTATGGCGCGCCGATAAACCACAAAAAGGCCGTTACCGCGAATTTTTTCAATGCGATGCAGACATTATCGGAAGCAATTCATTGGTAAATGAAGTGGAACTGATCAACATGATGGATGATGTATACAGCGCATTAGGCATACCCACCACCATAAAAATCAACAACCGTAAAATATTAAGCGGTATTGCCGAAGTAATTAACGAACCCGGTAAAATTGTAGACATCACCGTTGCCATTGATAAATTAGATAAAATTGGAAGGGAAAATGTAGAAAAAGAACTATTGGAAAAAGGTATAACACCAGCAGCCATTCAACAACTCGCCCCCATTTTTGAAAGCACTGGGAACAACGAAGCTAAACTAAACACCCTTCGTTCCTTTTTAAGCAACAGCGAAATTGGAAAACAAGGAATTGAAGAAATAGATTTCCTGCTCAAATCTAATACCTCAAATCTAACATCTCAAACCGAATTAGACATCACCCTGGCCCGCGGTCTCAACTATTACACCGGCAGTATTATTGAAGTAAAAGCCAATGCAGGCACACTCAGCAGCAGCATCACCGGCGGGGGCCGTTACGACGACCTTACCGGCATCTTCGGTTTAAAAGGCATGAGTGGTGTAGGTATATCCTTTGGCATCGATAGGATATTTGATGTAATGAACGAACTTGATTTGTTTAAAGACAAATTAAAAGACCAGGCCACCGTTCAGCTTCTCTTTTTAAATTTGGGCGATGCTGAACAGGCGCACATTCTTGGTTTATTGGGGCAACTCCGCAAAGCAGGGATAAGCGCGGAAATTTACCCCGACCAGGCCAAAGAGAAAAAACAATTTGAATATGCACAAAAAAAGAAGATCCCTTATATCTGCACCATTGGCAGTGAAGAACTGAACAGCGGGCAATACACCGTAAAAAATATGGAAAGCCGCCAGCAGCATAAAGGTGATCTAAACAGCATTATTGAATATTTCTCGCAGAGAAGCGCTGATTAAAAACACAGAGTTTCGCAAGGGGACTATAAAACTATAGTTCTGCGGGCATCTGCGAGTACTCAGATTTGGACTGCTGAGCGAAGCCGAAGAATGGCTTTTAACTTAATAATTGTGTAATGCAGAATTGTAGAAAATCGAATCGCAACCGAAATCCTTTTTTGCTTTTGGCTTTTTACTTTTGGCTTTTAAATAATTTCATGCTTAAGTGTAGAAAATCGAATAGCAACCAATCTCTTTTCTTTCTCACTTTCTCACCTTCTCACTTTCTCACTTTTGGCTTTTGGCTTCTCTGCAACACCACAACCAAGGCCCAGGACAGCACACTTATTTCTGAGCAATTTTACAACAATAGCAATCACTGGACCATTGGTAAAGCAAAAAATTACGATTGTTCCATTGCCGAAGGTTTTTACTCCATACACAACAGCTCCCTGAAGGAAGACTTTAAAACTTATATTCAGGCCAATATAGATGTTGACAAAGAAAACTTCTCCGTAGAAACCAATATCAGCCCCTGCAAAAAAGAAGACAAAAACAATTATGGTTTGTTATTTGGCCTCTATGCCGACCTCAGCGATTACCATGTCTTCAGCATCAACAGTTCCGGAGAATTTAAAATCGATCATTATTACCAACGCAGCTGGCACCCCCTGCAAAACTGGAAAACATCTGACGCCGTTTCCAAAACAGGTAAAAATAAATTAGCGCTTAAACGGGAGTACAACTGCGTTTATTTTTACATCAACAATGTATTGGTGTATGCTTCCTGCGAATACAAAGGCTTCGGACATGGCTTTGGTTTTTATACCGAAGCGGGTACCTGTATGAATGCCGATTATTTAATAGTAAAAAAATGGGCTAAAAAATTTCCTGCACCGGACATCAGCCTCAGCGGAAAAACAAAAGAACAGTTGAGCAAAAAAATCAATTCAAACTATTCCGAGCTCAGTCCTTTTATTGCTTACGATGGCAAAACACTTTACTTTTCACGTTTGGGAGATCCCTTAAACACCGGTGGCGAAAAAGATTACGATATATGGTACTCCGTTTTAAATGCCGACGGCACCTGGTCCGAAGCCCGCAACGCAGGCCCACCCCTCAACAACACCGGCGCCAATGCACTGCAATCCATTTCACCCGACAACAACACCGTTCTCCTTTCAAACGTCTACAGACCCGACGGAAGCCCCGACGGCAATGGTTTATCTTACAGCAACTACCAGCTCAACGGTTGGGAAGTCCCGAAAAAATTTAAGATCAATAACTTTGTGAACCACAACGAATATGTAGACTATTTTTTAAGCAGCGACAATAAAATATTATTGTGCGCCATCGACAATGGAAAATCCTACGGCTTAAAAGATATTTATGTTTGTTTTTTGCAGGCAGACTTCTCCTTTTCAGAACCACTCAACCTTGGCCCTGTTATTAATACACCCGGCGAAGAATTTGGCATTTACCTCGCTGCAGACAACAAAACACTTTACTTTTCTTCTTACGGGCACGAGAGTTACGGAAGTGCCGATATATTTATGAGCAAGCGCCTCGACAACAGCTGGAAAAACTGGAGCAGCCCCATCAACCTTGGCCCCGAAATAAACAGTGAAAACTGGGACGGGGCTTTTAAAATTTCTGCCAAAGGCGACTATGCGTATTTGTCGTGTAAAAATGAACACAGCATAGCCGGCTCAGAAGACATTTACAGAATAAACCTAAACGCAACTGCCCGGCCCGAACCGGTCTTACTTATTAAAGGAAAGGTGTTAAACTCAAAAGACCAACAACCCCTGAGCGCCAACATTACCTACAGCGATTTAAAAGACAACACCGAACTGGGCCTTGCCAGTTCCAACCCTATTGACGGTTCCTACAAAATTGTATTGCCTGCCGGAAAGGCCTACAGTTTTTTAGCCGATAAAAACGGTTACTATTCCATTTCTGAAAATATTAAAACAGACACTTTAAACAATTACATTGAAATTGAACGCAACCTCTACCTCGCCCCCATTGAAGTTGGACAAACCATATTGCTCAACAACATTTTTTTTGAATTTGATAAGGCAGACTTACAGCCGGAATCAATAGCCGAATTGAACCGATTAATAAAAGCCCTGCAGGATTACCCCGGACTTGTGATTGAAATTGCAGGGCATACCGATGATGTGGGTACAGATGAATACAACCTTAATCTGTCGCACAACCGCGCCCATGCCGTAATGAATTACCTCCTTAACAAAAACATTTCCCCTGATCGTTTAAAGGGCCGGGGCTTTGGCGAAAGCAAAGCTGTTGCTGCCAATGATACCGAAGAAGGAAGGGCGCTCAACAGAAGAGTGGAGTTTACCATTGTTCAGAAATAAACAAAGAAATTTGAGAATTTGAAGATGTTTGATTTGAAAATGGGGAAACAGGTAAATAAGATCTGAACGTTTCAAATGACGGTGATCCGCTCCCCCTTATGAGGAGGCCCGCTTAAATTTATCAATACAGACATAATATGTCCGTATCTCATAAAAAAATTTGCCCGCTATTTTATTAAACATACATTTGTTCCACAAATTTCAATTTAGTTTTACTCTGTTTAATTTACATTATAAAATCATTAACCCTTAACATCCTTTTATGAACAAAAAAATCAATTCCCTTTTTTCATTGCTCATTGCAGGTCTGGTTCTCGTTTCCTGTTCAAATGAAAAAAAAGAAACAACAGCAGGAAGCACAACAAACAGTGACTCCGCAAAAATTTATGTGCGTAAAAACGCCAATTCACCCGAAGCCAAAGCCGACCTGGAAGCCATGAACATTGCCCTGCAAAAAATGCGGGCCATGGACTGTAGCAACCCTGCAAGCTGGTATTACCAGGGCTCCATACACTGGTTGCCCGACACCATTAAAAACAATCAATTGTGTGCTTCTTATTCAAACATGTCGCAGCTAAAATTAGCCTGGGACAATTGTACACATGCCGATGGTGAAGATTCTGATTTTAACTTTTTGATCTGGCACCGTTTTTATATTTTACATTTCGAAGACATTGTAAGGGAATTATCCGGTTACAAAGACTTTGCGCTTCCGTATTGGGATTATACCGATACCACCGATCTTAAATTAAACCGTACCATGCCTCTGCCGGTAAGAACTTCGGGCAATTCCCTCTTCGAACAATCCCGTTTCGACAGCCTCAACCAGGGCTACATGATTAGCGGACAGCCTATAACCGATGCATTGGACATTACTGAACTCATGCAAAAATCCTATTACGAAGACTTCAACAACACCATTAACCAGGCACCCCACGGAGCCATGCACAATTATATCGGGGCCGGAAATTACGGGCAGATGATGTGGAACCCCATTTACCAGGATTCGGTAGATAGTGAAGGAAATGTTTTGGGAGGTTTAATGGCCAATGTACCCAGCGCCGGATACGATCCCATTTTCTGGATGCACCACTCCAACATTGACCGCCTCTGGCAACAATGGATGAACATGGATCAAAGTCATTTAGTAGATAGTGCCAAAGTAGTGGCCCATCCCTGGCCTTATACTTTTTTCAACGCCAAAGGCGATACCATTCAGTACACCATGGAACAGGTAGCCGCGCAAATGTACAAAATGAATTACCGCTATACCGGGCTGGGTACTCCATTACTGGCCTCCGCTAATAAATCAACTGTGCAATCCGCTAAACTGGCTCCCGCAACCACCGATACCATTCAAACCATGAAAGTGGCGAAGAAAATAAATATTCAAAACAAATCACTTGTTCACAGCATATCCCTTAAACCGGAGAAAACAGAGATGCTGAGAAAGATACAAAGCGATGTTGCTAAAAAAACGAAACTGAAAGTGACGGTCTCCTTTAAAAAAGAACCAAAAAATGCCTACCAGGTCTACTTAAATTTACCTAAAGGAGTGGCTCCCAATGTTAAATCGGTTTACTTTGTGGGCTTCATGAATTTCTTCGGGGCAACGCACCATGCCAGCCACAGTAAAGAAAATAAAATTGCGAATGGCCTGGTTCAAAAAACCTTCTATTTTGATGTAAGTGATGAAGTTAAAGACGCGAAGGTAATTGACCAGAAAGCCCTGAACATTTCCATCTTCCTTTCCGGAGGCAATAAAGAAGAAGGCATAACAGTCGAAAGTTTCACACTCTATTCCAACTAATAAAAACAAATTAAAACAAACGGCTGATGAATTTTAGGATCATCAGCCGTTTTTATTTGAATGCAACAACAATAGCAACGAATGCATAAATTTTAATAACATTGTATAGTGTCCGTAAAGTCAAAAATAAACCCTGCTCTCATCAAACTATGGTTTTGTATTTCCCTGTTATATATAAGTTGCAAGCCTTCATTAAAAACCGAAAATTATATTCTTTGTGCTGATCCCGGCTTAAGCAGTAAGGGGGAATTGATCCTTTATAAAAACCGTCCGTTTACAGGTATCATCTATGCAATGTACTCCGTTAAGGACACCTTGTTTTATGAAACATACAAAGAGGGCTTATTACAGGGCCCATCCAAAAAGTGGTACCCCAACCAAAAGCCTTCGGAAGAATTATTTTTTAACAATGGTTATTACGATGGCCTTCAGCGGGGCTGGTGGGAAAATGAACGCAACCGTTTTTTAACCCGCTATAGGAATAAACAATTAGAAGGCTTATCCGAATTTTGGTACCCCAGCGGAATGCGAAAACGGAACAACTATTACAAAAACGGAAAAGAAGAAGGCATACAAACCCAGTGGGGCATTGATGGAAGGCCCCACTTAAGTTATGAAATTAAAAATGGTAGCATTATTACTATCTTCCGCACTAAAAACTGTGTCTATGTTCAATAAACCAAACAGGGCTTTAACAGCTTGTTTTTATACGCTGTCCGTTTCCCTTCTTTTAACAGCCTGCTTTGCCAAAGAGAAAGAAAAAGTTCTTACCGAAGAAACAGCTGAACCTAAACTTCCCTATTACAACAGCCCGGATTTTAAACCATACTGGATAAATGATGCAGGGGAATTAAAAAAAACAATTCAGCATCAGTTGGGCAAATTTTCTTTTACCAATCAACACAATCAACTCATAACAGAACAAGCCGTCAAGGGAAAAATTCATGTAGCCGATTTTTTCTTCACCAGCTGCGGCAGTATATGTCCGCTGATGAGCAATCAGTTTGAACGTTTACAGGCTTCATTTCTCAACGATGAAAAAGTTACCCTTCTCTCCTTTAGTGTCGACCCCCGCAACGACACCCTTGAAAGCCTTCAAAACTACGCCTCGCAGCACCATGCAAAAACCGGGAAATGGCATTTGTTAACAGGCAATAAAAAAGAATTGTATACACTGGCCCGTACTTTTTATTTTGCTGAAAAAGAAGAAGGCCTCAATAAAAACCCCGATCAGTTTTTGCACACCGAAAATTTTATTTTAGTTGATGAGCAAGGCTATATCAGGGGAATTTATAACGGTACCCTGCCCGAAGAAACAAACCGTTTAACAAAGGATATATATAAATTAGAAAGGGAAGTTCGTTCTTTAGTTCAATAGTTCATTCGTTTATATGTTCTTTAGTTTAATAGTTCTTTAGTTCAACAGTTCATTCGTTTAATAGTTAGGCTTCCCGAACGAATAAACGAAAGAACGAATAAACGATCAACTACGTTTTTTGTTTTTTCTTTTTAGCGGCGGGAAAAAGTACATTGTTCAGGATAAGCCTGTAACCGGCCGAGTTGGGGTGCAGGTTCAAATCAGTAGGCGGGTCCTCTACCCTGTGTTGGTAATCTTCGGGATCGTGGCCACCATAAAAAGTCCAGGTGCCTTTACCATATTCGCCATGAATATAACGGGCTTCGTTGGCGGCTTTGTTTTCTCCCAACAACAATACATTCTTTTTTATGTATGCTTTATCAAAGGCGACCGTTTGCCCCCAAAAACCTTTAATTAATTGCTCGTGGTTCTGGCACAGCATCGTTGGCACCGGGTCCCATTTGGCCGAAAATTCAAACAAAGAAAAATAATCGTTTTGTTTGGTTACACCGTATTTCTGTGCGCGCGAATTATAAGTGTCTATCGTAGAAAATTCATACTCATACGGATTGGTACTCAGCGTAAAATTTTCGAAAGCAAAACACTTATTGTAATCTATTTTTTTATTTATGGCCGGATCGGCCCCGTCGTGGTCGAACATTGTCTCACATATATCAGTACCTGCAGCGGCAAGCGCTATATCATACGTATCCGTAGCCGAACACATGGCAAACAAAAAACCACCACCCGAACAGAAGTCCCTTATTTTTTGCGCTACCGCTAACTTCAGCATTGAAACCTTTGTAAAACCAAGCTTTGTGGCCATAGCTTCGTTTTCTTTTACATCGGCCTGGTACCAGGCGGTACCCTTATACCCCGCGTAAAATTTTCCGTATTGCCCTGTAAAATCTTCGTGGTGCAGGTGCAACCAATCGTATTCGGGCAATTTGCCGTTGATAATTTCCTCGTCGTATATAATGTCGTAAGGTATTTCAGCGTAACTCAGCACCAATGTTACCGCATCGTCCCAGGGTTGTTTTGTTTTGGGCGAATACACAGCCATTTTCGGTGGCTTCTCTAACTTCACCGCGTCCATGTTGACTTCCGGATTGGCAATTTCGCTTAAAATAGCATTGCTTTTTGCATCCGCAATTACTTCATAAGAAACACCCCGGATAGTTAATTCATCCGTAAACGTTTTATTGTTCTGGAACATAAAACTTCCACCCCGGTAATTCAGCAGCCAATACACTTCAATATCGTGTTTAAGCACCCAGTAAGCAATACCATAAGCTTTCAGGTGGTTCTTTTGTTCGGCGTCCATAGGAATGAGGACCTGACTTGCAAACAAAGCCTGGGTTGAAAGGAGAAAAGAAAATAGATATAGTATAGTTTTTTTCACAATGAAAAGATACGTTTTTTTACTTTAGTTCTTCGTTCCTTGTTCTTAGTTGGCTCTACTAAGGCTATTCGCTTAAGGTTAAAACTCTGAACTAAGAACTATTTGACCATTCCGTTTTCGACCCAGCAGGAAATTTTTTGAAGGGTGGCCTCGTCTAACTTATCATGCTTTTTAGGCATGGGGTCAAAGCCGGCTTCATGTTTCATAGAACCTATAAAACGTTTTTTCTCTGCTTCCATTTTTACATTTTCATACGAGCTTAAATCAATGCCGTCCGCTTTTTTCCTTTCACTATGACAGGTTGAAGCGCAGTTGGCATCTATTATTGTTTTAATATCCGCTGTGTAAGTAGGGTTCTCTCCCTTGCAAACACTTGTTACCTGTGTTGTTTGTTTCGACTTACAGGAACTCATGTAAACAGCCATTGCTACGGTGGCAATTGTTAAAGAGGCAGTTATAATTTTTTTCATTGAATACAATTTAATTAAAATTAACAAACGAAATTATTTATTTTACTTCAATCACAAAACTTTTTATTTCGCTGGTGTCAGTGTGTTTTCTTAATACGAGATTAATTTCTGTTTTCCCCGCTTTCAATGCTTCAAAATTATAATCAACGTTACCACCATTGGTTGAATGGTACACCGAATTAACATACCGTATTGTTTCCGGCTTGTAATCCTGGCTCAGGCTCCACAAATAACCAGTGCTGTGGTTTTCCGGTAAATTAATATGAAAAGGTTTGCCCTTTTTTACTTCATTTGTTTTACCACTGCTTTTATCATGCTGCACCAATGGCGATGAGCAAGCCGTGAACAACAGGATTGAAAGTAATAGTACTGTTAAGTTCATAGTTCTTGGTTCATAGTTCTTGGTTCTTAGTTCTTGGTTCTTAGTTCTTAGTTCTTGGTTCTTAGTTCTTAGTTCTTAGTTCTTAGTTCTTAGTTCTTGGTTCTTGGTTTTAACTAATGCCGATAACTATGAACTAAGAACTAAAAACTTTTAAGGAATGTTTCTTTTTTTCTTAATATTTTCATAAGCTTCCTGCACATTCTTAAATTTTTCTTCGGCTGCTTTTTGCACACTCTCTCCCATTCCAATTACCTTGTCGGGATGGTATTTCATCGCCATTTTCCGGTAGGCCTTTTTTATTTCTTCATCGCTTGCCGAAGGTTCAATTTCCAGAATTTTATAATCACTTTCTGTATCGCGGTAATACATGGCTTTTAAAGAAGCAGAATCTGCTGCTGAAATATTTAAATAAGCCGCTATTTGTTCAATTACTTTTATCTCGCTTTCATTTACATCCCCGTCGGCCTTTGATATACCGTATAAATAATGAAGCAGTTGCAGGCGGGCACTCAGGGGCATGTGCTGGCGTATTTGCATACACACCTCCCGCAAGGGGATTTCCTTTTTCAGTATATCGCCCAATAATTTAATATGTTCGGCGGCTACAGCTTCCCCAAATTGTTTTACAAAGAAATTTTTCACAAAGTCCAGTTCCGAACGCATGGTCTTCCCATCGCTTTTCATCACCGCAGCCGACAGCACCAATAAACTCACCGCAAAATCACCAGGTGTGGTAGTGGTGTGCATGGTTTGCGTCCGGCCTCCCGAAAACTCTGTTTTTTCTACTGTAACACTTGCGTTATCAAAAAGAGAGCCTATTGTAAAACCAAGCAATCCACCTATCGGTCCACCTATTGCCCAACCAAGTCCGCCTCCCAGCCATTTAGCAAATTTTGCCATAAAAAAATAATTTCACCAAATTTACTTATTTCGTTGTTAAGTACTGATACCCGGAGTGATTTTTACGAAAGGGTACGTTAATATTTGTTAAGGGGGTTACGAATTACGAGGTACGATTGACGAGGTACGAATTGATCTGCGAATACGAATTTTGTACAAATATACTAATGTTGGAGTAACGAGTTATGATTGACGATTACGATTGACGAGGTACGATTGATCTACGAATACGAATTTTGTACGAATATACTAATGTTGGAGTAACGAGTTATGATTGACGATTACGATTGACAAATATGGATCTTAAACCTTCCAACACACAAACTTGATACAGGGTACAAAATGCAAGGTACATTGACAATGTACAATACACACAGACTGAATACAGCATACAATGTACAGTGTACAAGGTTCATGGTTCATGGTATTTAAAATTAAACTTTTAACTTCGCCATCGCAAATGATTATTTTAAAAACTATCGGCAGGATTATCTGGAAAACTATTTTGTATTTCCTGGTTGTTTCTATTGCATCCACTATTGTATTCCGTTGGGTACCCGTACCGGTAACCCCATTAATGCTTAAGCGCTGCGTACAACAAAAAATGGACGGTAAGGAAATGAAATTAAAAAAAGACTGGGTCGGGCTGGATGAAATAACACCTCACTTGCAATTAGCAGTTGTATGTTGTGAAGACCAGAATTTTTTATTGCATTATGGTTTTGATTTCAAAGCCCTGAAAAAAGCAATGGTGAACAACGACAAAGGCAAACGCATAAGGGGTGGAAGCACCATTAGCCAGCAAACGGCTAAAAATGTTTTTTTATGGGACGGGAGAAATTATGTACGCAAAGCTTTTGAAGCTTACTTTACTTTGCTTATTGAAACCTGCTGGAGCAAGGAACGGATCATGGAAATGTACCTGAATGTAATTGAATTTGGCGACGGAATTTATGGAGCCGAAGCCGCAGCACAGCATTATTTTCATAAACCCGCCCTTCAACTCAGTAAAGAAGAAGCTGCTATGCTGGCCACCCTCTTGCCCAACCCACGGGTGTACGGAAAGAACTGCAAAGGGGCTTATGTCCAGAAACGAAAACAATGGACCCTGCAACAAATGCGGTATTGGGGCGGGAAATTAGAGTATGAACAATAGTTCTTAGTTCACAGCTCTTTTAGTCTTGTCAATCGTACTTCGTCATTCATCATTCGTACTTCGTCATTCGTACTTCGTCAATCGTCAATTATGTATAACCCAATGCGCATCCGATACAATACAGATACCCCCGAATTTCGTAATGATAGGTCGCACAGCCTCCACCACCTTCCTCGCTTCTTCTTCGTTGCAGCAAATCATGATATAACAATTTTTAAAGCCGCCCGAAATGCCATGCCCGTCTTTACTTCCCCTTAAACCTTTTCCGGCAACGTCTTTCAATATAGTATACCCCGAAACTCCCGTTTTATCAATATGTGCAATAAGACGTTTCTGATAAAGGTAATCGGTAATGATTTCAATTTTTTTTATATCGTTTTCCATAATCAGTAATTTTAGGTAAATAAAAAACTAAACAACAGTCCTTTAAACAATGTGATGAATCTTTTCTAAAACATAGTAATACAAAGGCAAACCGGCAATAATATTAAAAGGGAAGGTAATCCCTAAAGCTACGGGGACGTAGATACCCGGATTGGCTTCGGGTATGGCAATGCGCATAGCGGCGGGAACAGCAATGTATGACGCGCTGGCCAGCAATACGGTAAACATAAATGAATTTCCCTGATCGAGGCCCATCAGCACAGACAGGCCAATTCCAATTGCAGCATTCAGGAGAGGCATTAATATTCCGAAACCAATTAAGAACCAGCCTGCTTTTTTCAGTCCGCCAAT